>CAOJGX010000014.1 GCA_948435735.1 uncultured Clostridium sp. | reverse complement strand
AACGGTTTTAGATATTTTTTCACCTCTTACCTCTCCTTTTATTTTTCTCTCTAGGGGCGACTAGCAGTCGCCCGTATTCTTCTATTTTTCCATTCTTCCATTCCCACATTTTAATTTATACCATCATTCAATTATCATCCCTACGTCTTAAATATAATCCGAATATGCTGAGAATAAGAATCCTCCCATATATACTTGAATACATGGCACCAATACAACTACTACAAAGAAAATCAAGACCACACCAACAACTGCATATGCAATTTCTGGCAATACCTTCATAATTTTCTCTAATGTATTATCAATATCGATATCCATATACTCTACTAATTTATCCATCATTTCTGGCAAGTCCGTTTTCATACCAATTTTCAACATCTCAACCGTCATTGGATTCGAGAAATTAGCTTGCTCAAATGGTTCAATCCACGATTTACCCACATAGATATTATTAATTGAAAGATCAATCATAGACAGCATAATATTATTGCTGATTACTGATTTACTAACATCTAATGCATCTTGAATTCGAATACCATTTTGTAAGTTAAGTAACATATTTTTTAATAATCTTGAAAAGTCAATTAAATAGATTAATTGGCCAAAAATCGGCATCGTATATTTGAATTTATCAAAACGATATCTTCCTGTTGGTGTGCGTATGTATAAAACGACTCCAATTATTACAGCAGCAATTAATGTAAACCATACATACCACGTTTTCATCAGAAAATCAACTACACCTGCAAACCAGATTGTAATCGCAGGTAATTCATCGGTTGAACCTAATTGCTCAAATATACCTTGTATCGCTGGAACTCCCACAATAACACATACAAAAAGCATAATGATAATACCAATAAACATTCCAATATTCGGAATTAAAATCCTTTTTAGTTTGGTTCGTAATGCTTCACTTTCATCTAAATACTTAATGGCTTGCTTTAAAGATAAATCTAAAGAACCTGAAAGCTCTCCAACTTTTATTAAGTTAATATAAATATAAGGGAAAACATTGGAGTAATATTCCATTGTTGTATGCATAAACTCTCCTGCTTCAACACCATATAAGATATCCTCAATAACAAGCCTTAAACTCGGATTTTCTGTGTTTTCCATGACTGTCGATAAGGCATGTACATTATTAAAATTAGCTTTTTTTAGCAAATAAAAGTTTTGCGTAAAGATACGTATATCCCTAGAACTAATTTTTCTCTCAATGGAAAGAGCCGATAATATCTTTTCTCGAATTCCTCTGTGAGATGTTTTTTTGCTATCTCTAACTCTTTGTGTCCCAATCTTCTGTAATTCTGAATTTGACTTTCTAAAATTTCTAGGTTTCTTTTTTTCTCTTTTTTCTAATCGTAATGTTTGAACAACACTAATTGGATTCAAATCATTCCTTTTTAGCTTTTTGATACAATTTATTTTACTACTTTCTGTTATTCTATTCTTTACTACTTGACCTTGTTTAGTCACAGCCTTATAAATATAGGTTGGCATTTTACATCCTCCATTTAAAACATTTTTGAACCATGCACAATTTTAATGTTTTATTCTTACATTTAATTGCATAATCGTTCGATTTAATGTTTCATAATTTTTTTCTTCAATTTGTGATTTTATTTGTTCTAATGATAATTGCCCATTCACATACAATTTAGCTAGTGAATTAATTAAACCAATACTGCCTTTTTCAATATTACTTTGTATCGTATCTTCAATTTCTGAAATATTAAATTTCTCTTTTCGGATACAGGCAGCAATTGTATTATCTACCACCATAACTTCTGGAACCAATACTAATTTTCCAGTAATTTGTGATTTTAACAACCTCTGTGAAACAACCATTTTCAACAAAGTTGAAATCAAATTCTTAATCGATGCTTGGTCTCTTACTTCATAGAAATTGATAATTCTATCAATCGTTTCTGCACAAGATTTGGTATGTAAAGTTCCAATAACTAAATGACCTGATTCAACCATATCAATCGCAGCTTCCATGGTTTCTTTATCTCGAATTTCTCCGAATAACTAGAATATCACAATCTTCTCTTAGTGAATTTTTAACGCCATCAATAAACGTTGGCACATCTTTTCCCAATCCGACTTCTTTTTGAATAATCAGCGATTTTTTGCTTCTATGTCTATATTCTACTGGATTTTCCAAAGTTAATATTTTTCTATTTTGTGTTTTATTAATATCATCAATCAAAGAATTTAAAGTTGTGGTTTTTCCTGAATTTGTTTTACCTGTTACGAGCATTAGACCTTGTGGCTGGCGTGTCATTGACCTTACAATTTCAGGAACACCCAATTCTTCAAAAGCTGGCAAAGTATCTTTTATAATACGCATTGTAAAGATTGGTATATCATCCGAAAAAGAACTATTTACCCTCAAACGCACATTTTCAAAAACCAAAGAAGTATCCATTCTTCTTTTTTGTACATATTCCTCATTTTTTTCTACATTCCCTTTAACAATATAATCATATATATCATACAAAGTCGGTTCATCTAAAGGGTCTACATCCTTTAGTTCCACAAGAGCTCTAGCAATTCTTAACATTGGCTTCATTCCATTGACTAAATGGATATCTGATGCATCTTTTTCAATCGCTTGCTTTATTATACTTTCAATTAATATCATTTATCTTCCTCCCCATCTTTAGTACAAAGCTAATCTCTTATTAACTTCTTCAACAGTTGTAACACCCTCTAATACTTTTTTAAAGGCATCAATCACCAATGGCTTATAGCCCTGCTCAATAGCCATTTCTCTAATTCTTAAACTAGACGCTCCTGACACAATCAAATCTTTGATTTCATCTGTCAATTCTAAAACTTCAAAAGCAGCAACTCTATCTAAATACCCTGTATGATTACATTTTTTACAACCTTTTGTATCAAATGTAGATTTACCTGTAAAATCAAATTTTACGTGATATCTTTCTGCGAATTTATTTATCAAATCCTTTTCATCTTTACTAAATGCTCTTTTTACTGCACAATGTGGACACACTCTTCTTAACAATCTCTGTGAAACCGCTGTTGCCAAAGTACTTGAAATATCATAATCCGATATCTCCATTTTTCTTAGTCTGGTAATTACTTCTATAGCATTAATGGTATGAATTGTTGATAATACATAATGACCTGTTTGGCCAGCTTGAATTGCAATTTCAGCAGATTCAAAATCTCGAATTTCTCCTAATAAAATAATATCAGGGTCATTTCTTAAAATCGACCTTAAAGAAGAGGCAAACGTTGATTTTTCATCAATCTCAATTTGATTAATACCTGGTACTCTAATTTCAACTGGGTCTTCAACAGTTGTAATATTAATTTCTGGTCGGTTCAAATAATCCAAAATACTGTATAACGTAGTCGTTTTACCCTGTCCTGTTGGGGCTGCGACAATCGTAATACTATTTCTTTTGTCAAAACATTTTTTCAAATATCCTTCATCAGTTGGAAATCCTAAATCAAATATGCTACGTATTCCTTCGTTTTTCTTCAATAATCTCAAGCAAAATTTTTCGCCATCAATCGTCCTTTGAGAAGCCACACGAATATTATAATCTGGATATGAATTAATGGTTCCATCTTGGGCATCTTGCCTTTCTTGGTGCATATTCGAAATCGCTTTTATTCTACCAATCAATTGCAATTGTTTCTTTTTTTCAATATTCGCAACTGTAATCAATTCACCGTCAATTCGATAACGAACTCTTACCGAATCTTCTAATGGCTCAATATGTATATCACTGGCTCTTTTTTCCATACCAGAGCGAATAATGGTATCCACCAACTTGGTGATATCAACAGAATCAACAATGGTAGCTTCTTCTTTATTCTCCAGTGACTTGATAACTGTTTCTATATTGGTCTCAAAAGTCAAATATTTTTCCATTACTAAGTCGTGTTTTAATAAAATTAGCCTAACTTCTTCCATTGCTTTATGATTGGCTGTATCAGCAAAACAAACTTTAGCTTTTTTTCCGATAATATCAAACAAAATCGCTTTGCATCTTTTGGATATTTCTAAATTCATAAATTTATTTCCTTGAATTTTTACATCATCTGCTGTAAGAATAATGACATTTTCACCTAATATTTGACCCATCGCACGGATTAATTCTCTTTGTGGACACAAATTTAAGATGTTTAAAATATCACCTATTTTTTTTTCGGGATGTTGTTTTTGATATTCAATTGCTGTTTGAATATCAACTTCTTTTACAACGCCTCTTTTTACTAATTCTACACCAATTGGGCTTCTTCCATTCATGAATTTACTTCCTCCTCTTTTGTTCTATTTTCTCTTTTTATTATACAATAAAATATCCAACAAATAAATAGATTTTTGGTAATTACCACAAATTACTAATCTTCTAGCAAAGGACCAAATTGTGATTGATTTAATTTATAAGCATCTGCATTCACTTGTTGAATATCGGAATATGCCTCCCATCTTCCTAGTAATTCATTCGTTTCCTCGTCAAACGATATTCCATTAGAATTAGACCAGTTCATTGGGTTTTCTAAATCCAAATGATTATAAATAAAACCACTCGTTCCATTTTCATAAGAATTTAAAATAGCATGATTCGTAGATTTATACTTGAAATACGTACTTCCAAATACTTCACCACTATTTTCCACACCAAATCTCGGAATCCATACATACGATTTGTCACTCTTCAGTTTTTCAGCAATTTTCGCCGAATCATCGATACACTCGCCATATTCACTATCTGTCAAAACTAAAACTCGTGCCCACTGTTTATTCGAATAACTATACCAAATTGTCTTTACTTCGTCCGCTGTCATAATTTCATACTTTTTCCCTGTATATTTTATCGGACAAATAATTTTGTTTCCTCCTGAATTTTCTGCACTCTGATAAGACATAATATAGTTATTTTTATCAACTTCTAACTGTTCTAAATATACTCCCTCGAATTGTGGTGAATTACATTCTCGAATCTGTTCTCTTTCAATCACTTTTCCCAATTCGACTGTTTCATTTTGCCCATTTACTTTATATTCTACCTCTATTTTAACTTCTTTTAATAAATCTAAATCACCCACATTTTTTATTGTAATTCTCACGATATATCCAGCTGGAATTGTTGTATTAAAAACCGTTGTACCTTCTTGACTTATATTGGTACCGTTGATAATATAAGTATTATCTTCTCCTCTACTTATAAACCCACTATCTGATAATTGTTTCAAAGTATCTTCCATTTCATCATAATAAGTCGCATTGATATTTTCTACCAAATTAGTCGCAATTCTTGTTGCACCAGTTTTCCTATCGATTCCTCTAGACCCTATTACAAGGTTAGAATAAACCATTGCAATAACACCAATTGCAGTCATGATAATCAGAATTGCAATTAACGCATCTGCTGCTGTAATCCCTTTTTCATTATTTAATTGAAGAACCATTGTTTTTCTGTTCATACTACTATTCCTTTATATTTTAATAAAATTCCACAAAGTTTTCCACGATTTTATACGCAATTGTGAAAATCCCAATAAAAAAGCCCATTGGCACACTTTTTAAGTTAGCATATTTTTTCTTTTGCATCACATGCATCAGAAAAATACAAGGCATACTCAAAAACAAAATAATCACAAGTGCTTTTATTCCTAAAATCGCCATACTATACATGCACAAATTGAAAACTTGAAAAATATAAGCATCTTTTTTCTTATTGAGAAAAGTATTTAGACTAAATATTAAAATAAATATAGCAAAATATATGCTATATCTATACATACTAGCATCTTCTATTACGTATAGATATAAGATATACAGCATTTGACAAATACCACCAAATACTAAAATTGAGCTATTTATTTTTCTATACTCTTTATCAATCCCTGCAATTAATACTAAGGTGATATACATTGCCACAAAAAAGACAAATTGTGCAATTTTTGAAAACTCCAAATCCATAACTTGGATATGTAAAGCTTTATAAGCCACTAAAAAGACAAGACCTGATAACACTTCTAAAAGCAAATAACGAATTCTAACTTTTTCTCCGCAATATCTACATTTTCCTTGTAAAAATAGATAACTAAAAACAGGAATCAAATCCAAAACACCTAATTTATGATTACAATTTGGACAAAATGAATGTTCATGTGTAATATCTTTTTTTAGTGGAATTCGGTAGACAGCTAAGGTAAAAAAACTGCCAAAAAAAGTTCCCATGATAAATATCATACTATCTAAAAATAAGTTCATATCGTTCCTTCTTTTTTATTTTATAAAAGAGGTATATACTTGTTTAGCAGGATTGTATATACCTCTTGAAATTTTTTATTTACTCACTACGATCCAAGTTTTGGAAAGTACCTTCTTTATCTTTATATTGCCAATTAGTTAATCTTCCACCATCACTCATGTTTGCCTTTAACTCAACTGTACCCGTTGTTTTATTTGTCAAAGATTTTTTAACTGTTATAGTATTTGCTGTATCATCTTTAGTTACAGTATACTCTCCACTATCTGTAGGTCTTCCTGAACCAATTTGATTGAAAACATACGTACGTGCATCTGATGTATTTTCAGCTTCACTGTTAACATATTTTGCTTCATAATAACCAGTAATCAAGTCTGAGATTAATAATCCAGCTTGCTCTCTTGCTGTTCCAATTTCATTTCTGTCTACTGCATTTGTTGCTCTTCCTAAAATTCCATTTTCTCCTGCTACTAAACTTAATGTTACACCTGCTAGTATTAGTAATACAATAATCGTAACAACTAATGCTACTAATGTAATACCTCTTTGATTCTTAAAATTTCTCATTTTAAACCCTCTCCTTTGTATTTATTTTTATATATTTAAACTATAAATATATACGAAATTATTTAGATGTAGGACTTTCAAAAAATGTTCCTACGGTTGAATTAGATGCAGTTGTCGTATTGTTGGTTGGTGCTTGCTGTGTTGTGTTTGCTACTTCACCTGCATTGGTTGTTTGATTGGTTGCTGGTTGTTCTGTTGTTGTAGTATTTTCTGGAGGTGTAGCCTCCTCAGCATAATCAAACGGATTTGAATTTCCACTGTTGTATAAATTCTTTTGACCATATACTGTTAAATCAGATGCTTGAATACTATATGATTTTAAAGAAGTTACAATTTCTTGATCAGACATAGACTCATCTGCTGTTGTATCACCACCATTGGTATAAGCAATTTCTTGTTTGATAGAAGTTGTCGCACTATCTGCTGTATACTCAACTCCTTCTGAAATATTAACATCATTTGGAATAAAATCATATAATGCAACTGCTAAAACTAACATGCTTAATATGGTTAATAAGATAATAATAAATATCTCTTTTGCTATATTCATTTCTCCTTTTTTCATTTTTTATTCCTTTCTCTATGACTAATTTACTTTATTTGAAACAGTCGTATTGCTTGTGTTGGTTGTATTTGTAGTATTAGTCGTATTTGTTGTATTTGAGGTTGTTGAATCAATAACTTGTGTCTCGTTTTCTTGAATTGAATCTGTAATTGTTGCAGAAGGTGTATCAATTAAATTATTAGAATTTACTTTTACTTCTTTCACATTTAACGTGACTTCTAATACTTCTCCATTTTTGTTCATCGAAAAGTCATTGATTTCAAAATTTAATCGATCATCATCTTCTAAGTCATAGATAAAATCTGTTAAGTTAATATATTGGCCTGTAATCACAAATCTTAAATCACAAACTCTATAATTGCTTGAAGAGTTATTGATTGAACTTGCTGAGGTAACATTTTTGATAACATCAAACTTTAAGTCAACTCCTTCTTCTGTTGCGTAGTTTCCAACAATGGTCCATAAAAAGTCAACATCATAAATATCTTTTAGTTCCTCTTCAATGATTGCATCGGTTGAGTCTTTAATAGTTGGTGGAACAATTTCTTCATATTCATCTTTTGCTTTGTTGTAGTCTTTTACAATTTTGGTTAATTGCTTCTTTTTTTGTTCAAAATCAGTTGTTGAACTTTTTTCTAGTTCTAATGCTGCTTGTTCTAACTTTTTACTTGAACTTTCTAACTGACTAATACTAGCAACTTTCCCTCGTATCATTTCTTGATTTCCGAAAATCAATTCATAACAACCCAATAGTAACAATATTAAAATTATGGATAATGTTATTTTTCTTGTCATGGTAAATCTCCTTCTATCGTTACTTCTACTACAGTACCTGTTTTCTGGCCACTCGTAGATTTTATATTTTTCAAAATTCCATTTGTGGTAAGAACTGCTTTGAAATATCCTAATTGTTCATATTTTTCTGCTTCTGCTCGAATCACAATATGATTCGAATTTGTATTCTGTATAGAAGTTAATTTTACTTTTTTCGGTATCACAAACATAATTCTGTTTAACAAGTTTGGAATCGAATCTTTTGCTATGATTCTTTCATTTGTTTTTGGTGTCGTTTCTTCTGGTGGATTGGTCAATTCTTCAATTAATTTTTCATACGTTTCTCCTCTTGTAGAAATTATTTGTATATCCGAATCTAATTTAGCAAGTTCAGCTTTAACCTCTTGTGAAGCATTTGCAACTTGATTGGTCTTCTTTTCTAATTGTTTGGTTATAACAGTACTAAACACAACAAATAAGATACTTACGATCACACAAGCTGCCATTCCTCTTATTAATAATTTCTCTGAACTTTGTAAAGGTTGTGTGAAATCATTTTTTACATTATTTCCAAAGTTCAAAAAATAATTTTTAATAGAAGTCAAACTAATTTCGCTTGATAAAATCGAACTACCATTTCCCCCTGCCGTTTTTACAAAATTAATCTCTTTATTTCCAATTCCCAATCCATCCAATGCTAATGCAATTGCTGAATTGACTTCTATATATTCTTTAATTGGTATCTGCATTGATGCTGTATCCACAAAATATGGTTTTAAAATTTCGCATTTTGCAGCTGTGATATATTCTTGGAAAAACAAATCAATATTATTGATACTCGTTCCCAAACCTGTTATATAGACTTTATGAATATTGGAGAAAAAGCCATTCATAATACTTCTTGTTTCGGTAGCAATTCTTGTTAAAGTAGATGTTACCATATCCATATATTCACTTGTTTCTGAATATAATTCAGAAGAATTTTGTGTGTAAACCGACATATTTCTACAAACATCATAGGATTTAGCATACGAATTTTCTACTTTATTAATGTTGTCTAAAATATCTCTCATTCCTTCATCTAGTATATCAATTTGATACAGTTGACCATCAATTATGGTTGTGATTTTTGTTTTTTCTTCAATGTTTACAATCACAATATTTTCTCTTCCGTCAATATCAACTAGATTTGCAATGCTGGTTGATATTGGTGTCATGGTTGAAACTCTTCTTCCATCAAATAAATTTTTGCGTTTTGTAATTTCGTTTTTGTTTGCCATAATGCTCAACGCCTTATTCTTTTCTGGATTTTCTTTTGTATCAACAAGTACATATCTTTGCTCAATAGAAACTTTATTATATCCTTTTTCACTGCATAACATTTCAAATTCAAGTTCTATTGCTTTTTTCATATCTTTTTTGCTCAGTAATGTTGATACCTCAAAAGTATGATACAATTCATCTGAAATATTAACACTAATTGGAACATTATAGCTATACGTTTCACTAATAATTCTATTTAAAGCAGCAGTCAAGTTATTATCATCATAAAATGCAACATTATAAGCTTCCACTTTTATATCGTCTTTATCTTTTTGCAATTTGGCATATTTAATTATATTTTCTTCTATATAAATTCCTAAACTGCTTTGCATTTTTTTCTCCTTCGACTTAATTTACATTATATTGTATATATATCGATAAATTCACAAAAAGTCAATAGAATTAGCGAATGTAACACAAATATAATGTTTTTGTAACATTTTTGTAACATTTTGTCGCATTAGAAATAAAATCCTTATTTCCGTATACTTTAAATAATCGTAGTTTATCCAAAATAAAAAAATTAATACATAGATCAAATTTT
This sequence comes from uncultured Clostridium sp., assembly GCA_948435735.1. Lineage (GTDB taxonomy): Bacteria > Bacillota > Clostridia > TANB77 > CAG-508 > Scatovivens. The sequence continues at coordinate 29,473 of CAOJGX010000014.1, read as the reverse complement.
TCAAATTTATGTATATTTATACTATTTTTAGGAAAATCTATAACCATAAAATTAATCACAAGGAGGAATTTATGAATTCAGAAAAACATATTAAAGTTACAGGTTACTCAAACATTTCATGGAAAGATGCCATTGTCAAAACCATTGATGAAGCATCCAAAACCATTACTAATTTAAGTAGTGTCATCGTTTTAGAACAGCGTGCTAATATTACGGGAAATAAAATCGTAGAATACGCAGTTGATTTAGATATTAGTTTCAAAATTGAACCATTCCAAGCAGCACCTGCAGATGATACAGACAATATGTAAATATATTTATAATTTATAATAGAAAGGAATGTATATGAAACAAATAAATAGTAAAGAAGAATACCAGCAATACGTTGACCAAAAAACACCCAATTCTCCCATCTTAAAAAACTGCTTCAATGCCTTTTGGGTTGGCGGATTGATTTGTAGCATTGGTCAAATTATATTTGAAATCTGCAAAACACGCGGTATTGATGAAACAACTTCATATTCCATTGTATCCATTCTTTTAATTTTCATCAGTGCCTTTTTAACCGCCCTTAATATTTTCAACAAAATTGGAAAATTCGCTGGTGCAGGCTCGCTTGTTCCTATCACAGGTTTTGCCAATTCGGTTGTTTCACCTGCAATGGAATATAAATCCGAAGGCTATGTTACAGGTGTTGGTGCAAAAATGTTTACAGTTGCAGGACCTGTTTTAGTTTATGGAATTTCAAGTAGTATTATTATTGGTATTATTTATATTATCTTTAATACGCAATCAATCACATTAATTTAGGCGTAGAGGCGATTATCAATCACCTGATTGATAGTCGCCCCTACAGCTGAAAATTTAGGAAAGGAAAATTTATCATGAAAAAAATTGGAAATCAAAGTTACATTTTATCAACCCCTGTTAATATTTTATCAACAGCCTGCATCGTTGGGCCAAAAGAAAAAGACGGTCCTTTAAATCCCTATTTTGACCAATGTTTAGAAGACGAATTCTGGGGCGAAAACAGTTGGGAAAAAGCAGAAAGCAAAATCATCAAAGAAACCGTTAATATGGCAATTGCCAAATCCAAAATAGCCTCTAGCGAATTAGATTTCTGTTTTGCTGGCGATTTATTAAATCAATGTATCTCCTCTTCTTTTGGGCTACGTGAATCCAATATCCCATTTTTCGGCATATTTGGTGCTTGCTCAACCTTTGGAGAAGCTTTAACATTAGGGTCTATGAGTATTGACGGAGATTTTGCCTGCAACGTAGTTTGTGCTGCTTCTAGCCATTTTTGTAGTGCAGAAAAACAATTTCGTTTTCCACTTGAACTTGGCAATCAACGTGCTCCATCAAGCCAGTGGACTGTAACTGGGTCAGGTTCTGCTGTACTTTCCAAAACAGGTGATGGGCCCTATATAACCGCTATTACACCCGGAAAAATTGTTGACATGGGAATTAAAGATGCCAACAACATGGGAGCCGCTATGGCAGGTGCTGCACAAGATACTTTATTGTGCCACTTCAAAGACACTGGTAGAAAACCAAGCTACTATGACGCCATTTTTACTGGCGATTTAGGTCACATTGGAAAAGACATTTTAATTGACCTAATGGACTCAAAAGGCTACAACATCAAAGCAAATTACAACGATTGTGGCGTTCTCATTTTTGACAAAGATAAGCAAGACACACATGCCGGAGGCTCTGGCTGTGGTTGTAGTGCTAGCGTATTTAGTGGCTATATCTCACACATGTTTAAAGAGAAAAAATATCAAAAAATTCTATTTATGCCAACTGGTGCTTTAATGAACTCAACAAGTTCACAGCAAGGTGAAAGCATCCCGGGAATTGCCCATGCCGTAGCAATCGAAGCACAATTTCCTACCGATTTAAAGGCATAAATTCATAAAATAGAAATACAGAAAGGAGATTCTTATGGATTGGATGATGGTTTTAAAAGCATTTATTTTAGGTGGAATTTTATGTATCATTGGCCAGATCTTAATTGATAAAACGAAATTAACACCAGCTCGTATTTTAGTTGCTTATGTAACTGTTGGAGCTATCTTAGGTGGTTTGGGTTGGTATAAATATTTGATTGATTGGGGTGGTTGTGGTGCGACTGTTCCACTAACTGGTTTTGGAAATTTACTTTCTAAAGGTGCCATTGAAGAAGTAAAATCAAGCGGTCTAATTGGTGCCTTTATCGGCGGAACCAAAGCTGCCGCAGGCGGAATTGCAGCTGCTGTTTTCTTTGGTTATATTGCCTCTTTGGTATCAAAACCAAAAATCAAAAAACAATAAAAGAGGAAGATGGTATGCAGGATATTTTAAAAGTTATTATTTTATCGGTAGTTTCTGAAATTGTGCTGTTTGTTTTAGCAAAACTAATGGGAAATAAAGAAATATCACAGCTAAGTATGTTTGATTATGTCATTGGAATTACCATTGGTTCCATTGCAGCCGAAATGGCAACTGCTTTGGAATCAGACTATATGCAACCACTTGTTGCAATGGTGGTATATGCCATTATCGCAATTATCATCTCTTTGGTGTGTGAAAAATCGTTGAAAGCACGTAGATTTATTTATGGTGATTCTTTGGTTTTATTAAATAATGGGAAATTATACCGCAAGAATTTCAAAACAGCAAAACTGGACTTAACTGAATTTTTAGTACAATGCAGAGTTAACGGCTATTTCAATTTATCCGATATCAAAACAGCTATTTGGGAAACAAATGGAAAAATTAGTTTTTTGCCCAAAAGTACAAATCGTCCTACGACACCAACTGATTTTGATATTACTCCCCAACCTGCCAGTATGGATGTAACACTTATTGCAGATGGTCGAATTTTACATGAAAACTTACAAGCTTGTGGTCATGACGAAATGTGGCTTCAAAAGCAGTTAGTTTCACAAGGCTTTGAAAAGCCAGAACAAATCTTTCTGGCAACCCTAGATAACCAAGACAATTTAAGTATTTATGAAAATAACGATTTACAAAGTTCGCATGATTTTTTTGAATAACTATCCACGAAACATGACCAAACTTATCATATACAAAATATAAATTAACACAAATGGCACACCATTTCCACGTGTCATTTTGTTTTTTGCACCCACAAAAGGAAACAGGCTTAGCATAATCGTTCCTAGAATTAGTACAATCATATATTTGTTATAGCTTACCGCATAATTAATTGGGCATAAAAAGGCTGATGTTCCAATAATCAATAAAATATTAAAGATTTGTGAACCTAAAATATTACCAATTGCCATATCGGTCTCACCCTTGCGCGTTGCAGTGATTGAAGTTATTAATTCAGGTAAACTGGTGCTAATGGCTACAATCGTCAAACTGATTAATTCTTCACTAATACCAAATGCTCCTGCAATTGCCACACAAGAATTGACAACCAAATCGCCACCCAATTTTAAACCAACAATACCAAGAACCACATCCATAATGGCTCTTAAAATATTGACTGGGGTTTGTGCTTCCGTAGCTTTCTGAGCATCTTCTACATCAAAACTTTCCCCTTTTTTTGCCATGATAATATTGTAAACAATATACATAACACAAAGCGCCAACAAAATAATTCCTTCATTTTTTGTGATTAAATGTGCATTTTCTGTATTACCATTGTTGCATAAAACAAATAACAAAATCGTTACAAATAACGTAATCGGATTTTCAATTAAGCGTGTTTGCTTCTTGAATTCTAAAGGCTTGATAATCGAACATAAGCCCAAAATCAAAAACATATTAGCAAGGTTGCTACCAACAATATTACCAACTGCAATATCCGAATGGCCTTCTAAAGCAGAAGTGACACTCACAACCAATTCTGGCATGGAAGTTCCAATGGCAACAATGGTAAGACCAATAACTATTTCTGGAATATGAAATCGTTTCGCAATACTACTTGCACCATCCACCAAAAAATCCGCACCTTTTACAAGCAATATAAATCCTATGATTATCCATATAATATCTAACATAATTTCCCCTCTCTTTATTAATCATATCGCTTTACTTTTAAATTTATTCATTCACTAATATAATTTTACCAGCTTCTTCCTCTGACAAATATCCCTGTTTTATCATTTTTCTGACCACTTGGCCTTGGCGTTGTCTAGCAAGTTCTGGATTTTTGGTTGGTGCATAGACAGATGGTGCATTAGGAATGCCTGCAAGCAATGTACATTCATATAAATTCATATCCTTGGGCAATTTATCAAAATATCCTTCGGAGGCCTCTTTAACACAATAATACCCATCGCCAAAATACGAAGTATTGACATACAATTCAAAAATTTCTTCTTTGGAGCATTGTGCTTCTATATTAATTGCCATAAAAACTTCAGCAATTTTTCGAGTAACTTTCTTTTCTTGTGTAAAATAAGTATTTTTAGCAAGTTGTTGGGTAATCGTACTGCCACCTTCTTTGAATTTCATTTCTTTTATATCAATCAAAATCGCTCTTGAGATACTGATTAAATCCACCCCATCGTGTTTCAAAAATCGCTTATCTTCTACTGCAATAACCGCATTGATATAGTCTTCTGGCAATTCTTCATACCTCGTATAATTTTCGTTCGATTTTATCTCTGCGATTTTTTCTTGAATACTGATTTTAGCTAATGCTTCCTCATATAAATCATATCCTTGTTTTATAAAATAAGTAGCTATTCCAAGGATTACAATAAAAATTACAAATATTATTTTCTTCAGTAGTTTCATTTATTACTCCTTTTGTAAATCAGTTTGTTTTTTATTATATATTTTTTTTGAAATTTTTACAAGATAGTTTTTAAGATTTTTCTCGTTTGCGATTAATCTTTTGCCAAAACTAGCACCAAAATCTCCTCTACTCCAGCTTCCTTCAATACACGGCTACATTCCTGCGAAGTAGCACCAGTCGTATAAATATCGTCTAACAAAATAATCTTTTTATCTTCTACTTCAAAATCATTTTGAATAAAAAACGCATGTTGAATATTACTTTGTCTTGCTTTTCCACTCAATTTACTCTGGGTTGTCGTATTCACCACTTTTGACAAAATATCTTTTCTAGCAGGAATCTCTAATCTTTTCTCCAACTCATCAGCCACCAATTCAGTTTGATTATACCCTCTTTTCTGCCTTTTTTTCTTGTGCATTGGCACTGGAATAATCATATCATACTGTTTTAAAAGTTCTTTGGTTTTCTCATTTTCCGCAATTCGATTTGCAAAAAAATGATTCAAATACGCTTTATTCGAAAATTTATAACGCAAAATCAATTTTCGTACCAAACTTTCATACTGAAAAAGATACAATAATTTCTCATATTTCTGATTCTCAATCTCTACCAAAATGGATTTTTCCAATCTCTCTACTCTTCTTTGACAATTTGGACAAAGCCAATTTTTATCAATTTTTCCGCAAACACTACAAGCTGGCGGAAATAAAAAATGAAGGACAAATTCAAACATGTTTAAAAAACACCTCCTAAATTTGCCCCCAGCAATTTATTTGTTTATTCTTTTTATGTTTTTATGAAGTGACCGGGTCAAGCCCCGCCCCCTACATTGATTTTTTTTGCAATTTCTGCAATCTCTGCAAATGCTTTTTCATCTGACACTGCAATTTCTGCTAACATTTTTCTGTTAATAGTAACATTTGCTTTTTTTAATCCTGCAATTAGTTTGCTATAGGTCAAACCATTCATTCTTGCAGCCGCATTGATACGCGTAATCCACAATTTTCTAAAATTCGATTTTCTATCTTTTCTTCCTACATAGGCATACATTCCAGATTTCATAACAGCTTGTTTTGCCATTCTATATCTGTAACGTTTTGCACCAAAATAACCTTTTGCTTGTTTTAAAACTTTTTTATGTCTTGCTCGTGTTGTTCTTGCTGTTTTTACTCTTGCCATTTTTTATATCCTTCCTTTCCTTATATTTTCTATTTGTTACCATAAGGTAATAATTTTTTGATTGTGTTTTCGCAAGATTTATCTGCGATTCCATTTTGAACTCTAGCGGTTAGTTTTGTTCTTTTCGTTTTTGTTGCTAAACGATGTCTTCTGTTTGCTTTTGTTCTTTTTATTTTGTCTTTCGCAGTAAATCTGTATCTTTTGCTTGCTGCTTTATTGGTTTTTAGTTTTGGCATTTTAGACTACCCCCTTCTTCTCTATTATTTATTTTTTGTTAATATAACAAACATAGTTTTGCCTTCTAGTAATGGTCTTTTTTCCACTGATGCAATATCTGATAAGTCTTCTACAAATTTATTTAGAACGCTTTCTCCGATTTTGACATTGTTCATTTCTCTTCCTCTAAAGCGAAGAGAAAGCTTTACTTTATTTCCAGATTCTAAGAATTTTCTTGCATTTTTACTTTTAAATTCAAAATCATGGTCACCAATATTCGTTGAAACTCTGATTTCCTTTAATTCCACCGCTTTTTGATTTTTTCTTGCTTCCTTTTCTTTTTTGGCTTGCTCAAATTTATATTTTCCATAGTTCATAATTTTACAAACAACTGGCTGAGCATTGGGCGAAACTAAAACTAAATCCATATCTTGCTCTTCTGCAAGTTCTAAGGCTTTATCAAAAGGCATAACACCTTTTTTATCTCCATCTGCTCCAATTAATTGAACCTCTTTTGCTTTGATTTGTCTGTTAATCGGCAATTCTTGTTTTATAATAAAACACCTCCAATAAAATAAAAAATGACTTTCTTAAAAAAGTCAAATCCACCACAAATAACAATATAAAATGATTGATATTTTAACCTTAAAGCCTTCTTTAGCATAAGGTGAGAAGTGGATACTTCTTCTTAAGAACAACTATATTTTAACATGCTTAATCTTATTTGTCAAGCAAAATCTTCCAATTTTTTACCGAATGTTTCTTAAAAAAGACCACACTTAATAAAAGGTGGCCTTTTCTTAAATTTATTATAGCATATTTGCATAATTTTGTCAATTTTTTTCAATAAATCACTTGACTTTTTTCAAAATCTGTATTAAAATAATGAAGCAATTTATGATAGCATTAGATTTATTTTTAGCTTCTCCCCGGTAGCTTTACAGTAAATTTAATAAAACTCTATCATAAATCATGAGAAATTATAAATTTTTTGTCTTAGCAACTTAAAATTTTATAATTATATTAAAATGAAATAAAATAAGAAATGGAGGGTATTTTTTACCATGAATAATACTACTTATAGCCCTAAAAAAGGCGAAATTGAAAAAAAATGGTATATCATTGATGCAGCAAATCGTCCTCTAGGTAGAACCGCAACAGAAGCTGCAAAACTATTACGTGGAAAACATAAACCAACTTTTACACCAAATGCAGATTGTGGTGATTTTGTTATTATCATAAATTGTAAAGACGCTGTATTAACAGGTCGTAAATTAGATCAAAAGATTTATAGACATCACTCTGGCTATATTGGTGGAATGAAAGAAACGACAGCTCGTGTGATGATGGATCATAAACCAGAAAAAGCTATGTATTTAGCAGTAAAAGGAATGTTGCCTCATACAAAATTAGGCAGAAAGCAAATTACGCATGTTCGAGTTTATGCAGGTAGCGAACATGAAAATATAGCTCAAAAACCAGAAGTTTGGGAGGTAAAATAAGATGGCGAAAAAAGAAAATATAGTATTTTTAGGAACAGGTCGTAGAAAAAAATCAATTGCACGTGTTAGATTAATGGCAGGAACTGGAAAAATAACAGTTAATGGAAAAGACTTAAGTGAATATTTTGGTACAGAAATCCTAAAAGTAATTGTAAACCAAGCATTTGCTGTGACAAATACAGCCGGAAAATATGATGTGATTTGTACTGTAACTGGTGGTGGATTTACTGGTCAAGCTGGTGCTATTAGACATGGTATTGCTAGAGCTTTAGTAGAAGCTAATGCAGAGTTACGTCCTGCTTTAAAGCAAGCTGGATTCTTAACAAGAGATCCTCGTATGAAGGAAAGAAAGAAATATGGATTGAAGAAAGCTAGAAAGGCTCCTCAATTTAGTAAAAGATAGAAATTCAAAACTCGAAAGTTTTCTATACTTTCGAGTTTTTTAGTGTAAAGAAACCAAATAAAATTATAAATCTATCTCAACATACTCTTTTCTTTCTTTTATTGCTTTTTCTATCTTTTTCATTGCATCATCTGTTCTCCAATGTGGAATATCATCTGAATTAACTATATAGTGCCATTTATTGTTATCATCCATTACTTGTATAGCAACAAAAAGTATAAAATCCTTTTTTCTTACTTTCCGTGGATTTTTTACCTTCTTTATTTTATTTTTGGTTTCAATTTCTATAGTCCATTCTTCCATAGTTTTTCTCCTTTATAATTATTTTTGGATACTACTTCAATTATATTGTTACATTTATACTATAGCATCACTTCACATAAATGTCAAGTTTGTTTTTAACGCTTTGCAATAAATATAGTCTCTCAATCTTTAAATGTTCGTTTCTAACACTATTAGGATCTACTAAACGTTACTTATTAATATATATACAATACATAAAAACTACTTAAAATTCTTAAAAATAAACCTTTGTAATTAACTAAGAAATAAAAATAGGCTCTTTTGGAGCAATAGTAAAAAAACTATATACAAAGAAGCAGTAATTATTGATATTACTGCTTTTTTATTTTCTTTGGTTACTATGAGTATTTCTTGCTTTTTATGAAAAAAATTCAACTGTTATCGAACTGGATTTTCTGGCTTTTCAGAATAGTCTTTTTCAGATTGTTGTTTGCTTAATCTTTTCTTTTTTAGTTTATCTTGATATACTTTAACTTGTTCATTTAACTGAGTAGACAAAGCAGATTCTTCCTCAGGAGTATGTTCCTGTTCTAATTTTTGTAAAGCTGATAGATTATCTTTTAAAATATCAAAATTTATATCATATTTTTCATACATTTCTTTACATCCTTCTTCAAATTGTTTTTTATCAATTTCACCACTTCTTAATTTATATTCTAACTCACCTAATTGGTGATTTATTACCCAATAATAATTTCCATATAGTTGTTCTTCTTCCATATTTCTTCTAGTTATCAAACCAAAATGTGCAATTTTACCAGTAGCTTCCATTGCCCATAAACATTTTTCCAAAGAGTCAATTGGTATTAACTCTTCTTTTGAAACTTGAATTCTATTGTTAAAATCATTTTTCTCCATATAAAATTACCTCCATACTTAAAGTATTAGAAAAAGAAAATTTTTTTATACCACTATAATGAAAAAACTTCATAAAAAAATATATTTTTATTTTCCATTCTAAAACTTTGTAATTTAGAAATAGATATTTTGTAAATACTTTTCTTTTTTTAAATTAATCCTCCCAAAAAACTTGAAAAAAATTTACATTTGTTATATAGTATTTGTATAAATTTTTGAGGTGAAATATGAAAAGAAATAATCAAACAAAAACCAGACACGAATCCATCACAAAAACGCATTACAAACTAAACTATAAATGGATTTTTGCCATCTTCATTATTATTATGATATTGTCATTTTTTTATGTTGGATACGTAAAAAGCTTAACCTATCAAAATATTTATCACACTATTACCGAATTAAGCCAGCAAACCGCAACCCAATTAAATCTCGCTATAAACGACCAAAAGAGACTTGTTGAAATCATGGTAGATTCCATAAATAGCGGCGTTTTCCGAACAACAGATGATATCTTCAACAGATTCAAAGGTGATTTAGAAGATTTTAACTTCACAAGACTTGTCATTTTAGACGAAAATGGAAACGGTATCACCAGCGATGGTCATGTCGTAGAAAATTATGCAAATATGCAAGAATTTTTTAACCAAGATACAGTATATTTATCCGAAAATCGACCTAGTACTGTTTCTAATAATCAAGTCAATATTTACTCAAAAACCTTTACTTTTCATGACCAAAAAATGGTTTTATTTGCAACCATCAATACAGAAGACTACAAAGAAATCTTATTAAGACGTCTATTTAACGGCAAAGGCGGTACCTACTTAATTAACAATAATGGCTCTGTCCTAATCGATTCATTTGACGTCATCAAAGAAAATAATGTAAATTTATATGACTTTTTTATCGCCTACTACCATCTAACCTCGCAAAAGGATTTAAACAAAATCCGCACCATGGCAGAAAATATTAAAAAATTACAAGTTGGTACCTTTGATATCCTACTTGACAACGACACTTACTTTTTACATTATGAAAAAGTAAATGTGAACGATTGGTATGTTGTAACAATTGCACCAAACAGTAGTATTGGAAAAGAACTGACGCTATTTTTGACCATCTCCTTAAGCCTTTGTTTGTTCATCAATTTAATCATCATCGCAATTTGTATTTATATTGACATCTCCAATCAAAAGAAAAACCGCAAACTTTATAAAACAGCCTATATTGACCCAGTCACTTTACTTGGCAATGAAGCTTATTTTAAGGAAAACGGCTCCATTTATTTGCAAAATCAACTTCCTCATAAGTATATCATCACACTTGATATCAACAAATTCAAAGCCTTAAACAATATCTATGGTTACGAATTTTGTAACGAAATTTTAAAAGCACTTGGTCAAAAACTAGTAAATATTTTGCCTGCTAACCATATCACTTGTAGAATCTCGAATGATATCTTTGGAAGTATATTTAGTTACCCAAAAAATATTAATAAGCTTTTAGATAAAATTTTTCATAATATTTCCAACTTAACCATAAACAATACACCTATTTCAATCAACCTAGCCATTGGTGTCTACAAAATTAGCCCACAGGATACCGACATCAATAAAATACTCGATAAATCCTATCTAGCTCGTGCCCAAATAAAAGGCCTGTATCATGCCAATTATTATATATTTGACGAAGTTTTGGAAAATCAACTACTCGAAGAGCAACAAATCGAATCTTGTATGGAACAAGCATTAAAAAATAAGGAATTTGAAGTATTTTACCAACCAAAAACTTCAGCTAGCACAGAAAAAATAACTGGTGCAGAAGCCTTAATCCGCTGGAACAAAGATGGAAAAATGCTTCCACCTAGTACCTTTATTCCGCTTTTTGAAAAAAATAAATTCATCTTAAAATTGGATTTATATATTTTTGAACAAGTTTGCAAAGACTTAGCTGAATGGCAAAAAAAATACGATTTTCTCCCAACCATTTCGATTAATGTTTCAAAAGAGCATTTCGTAAATGAAAACTTCATAGACGATTACGTAAAAATCACCAACAAATACAACCTCAACCGAGCTACCATCGACTTAGAAATCACAGAAAGTGCAACCATTGATAAACATATTGATATTGTAAAAATACTAAACAACATCAAACAAAAAGGATTTTTTATCTCAATCGATGACTTCGGAACAGGTTATTCATCACTTAGCATGTTGCAAAATATGCCAATTGACATTATAAAAATCGATAAAGTCTTTATGGACAATGCAGATTTAAATAGCAGCAATAACATCATAAATTACATCATGCTTCTTGCCAAACGTCTCAAAGTACGAACTATCGTAGAAGGCGTCGAAACCAGAGAACAAGTAGAATTTTTACAAGCTTTAAAATGTGATACCATTCAAGGCTTTTACTACTCAAAACCAATTTGCAAAAAGGAATTTGAAATTTACTTGAATACCCACAAATAGCGAAAAAACTGAGGAAAATCTCTAAAAATTTCCTCAGTTTAATTTTTGCCTAATTCATTGTCACTCCGCCAACCAACTCATTAATATCCTCAACACCAGTATTTTTCATATATTCCTCAATTTGCCCAATGACATTCAAACTTATTGTAGGGTCAATAAAATTACCACAACCAATTGACACACACTTTGCACCTGCCAGCATATATTCCACTGCATCTTCGCCAGTCACAATACCACCCAAGCCCATCACTGGAATATTGATTTTCTGTGCGATTTGGTAAACCATTCTCACACCAACTGGTTTAATCGCAGGCCCAGAAAGACCTCCTGTATTATTCGCCAAAATTGGTCTTCGTGTTCTCACATCAATTTTCATTGCCAATAAAGTGTTAATTGCAGAAACTGCATCTGCACCTCCATCTTCTGCACCTTTTGCAGGAAGAGTAATGTCAGTAACATTTGGTGTTAACTTGACAATCAAAGGTTTATCCAAAACTTTTCTAACGCTACTGGTCACCTCTTTTACACCTTCATACGTAGTACCAAACGCCATACATCCAGCATGCACATTAGGACACGACAAATTAAGTTCCACACCATCTATATCCAATTTATTCGCAACTCTACAAACCTCAACATATTCTTCTAACGTGCTTGCACCTACATTTAAAATAATTGGTGTATCAAATTGTTTTAACCAAGGCAAATCTTCCTCAGCAAAATGCTCAATTCCGGGATTTTCCAGACCAATAGCATTCATCATTCCACTTGCTGTTTCGCATACACGAGGTGCTTTATTACCAGCACGTGGCTTTAAAAACGTTCCTTTTGTGATAATTGCTCCTAACTTGCTTAAATCAAAATACTCAGACATCTCACGGCCATAACCAAACGTTCCAGAAGCAACCGTAACAGGATTTTTCATTTTAATTCCTGCAAAATCTATTTCTGTTTTCATATCTTTGTTTCCTTTCGATTTTTTATATTTGTATCTATTATACAGGCAATTGATAATCGCCCCTACATTTAAAATTCTATCTCATTCACATCAAACACAGGTCCATCCTTGCATACGTGTTTATTTCCTTCGGTATGCTTATTTTTTACAGCACATCCTAAACAAACACCAACACCACAACCCATTCTTTCCTCCATCGAGACTTGAGCAGGAATATGATTAGCAATCGCAAAATCTCGAACTGCTCTTAACATCGGAAGTGGACCACAAGCAAAAATGCAATCTGGTTTTTCTGTTTGGCAATCTGACTTTAAGAAATCAATGGCAAATCCCTTTTCTTGATAACTTCCATCATCAGTCGTAATCACAAGTTGATTAGAAACTTTAGAAAATTCATCTTCTAGTACAACAAAATCTTTACTACGAAAACCTAAATACGTTGTTACATCAGCAGTTTTACTAGCTTGTTTTGCCAATTCATACAATGGAAAAATGCCAATTCCACCACCAATAATAGCTATTTTTTGATACGATTTAAACTGAAAACTTCCATTTCCCACAGGCCCAATCACGCTAATTTTATCGCCAATCTGCCTTTTCGATAAAATATCCGTACCCTTTCCTTTTACTTGGAAAATAAACTCTAGCTGATTTTTTTCTTTGTCAATGTTATAAATGCTGATGGGTCTTCGTAAAAAAGGTTCAATATCATCATTTACTCGGATCTCCAAAAATTGGCCTGGTAAAGCTACACTTGACATTTTTTCAGAGTAAATGGCAAACTTAAAAATATCTTTTTTTAATTGTTCCTTTGTAACAATTTGGGCTTGTTCTACTACTGACATAATTCCCTCCTTAACTTATTTTGTTTATTATATTACATTTTTTTCGATTAATCAATCATTTTAGACAAAAAAAAGAAAAAAGCCACACGAAATAAAAGTACGACTTTTTTCCAAAAATAACTCTTACAGTTAAGTATTTCGCTTATACTAATCGCCAGGTCTTCAAAATATCACCATTAGAAAAATGAATCAATGTTATAGAACAAGATTTGCTTAAGCCCTCAATCCATTCTAAAACCTCTCCATTTTCCATTTCCGCCTCAGACCATATTTCCTGACCCTCTACAATGCCTATAACAGTAATAACGACACTGCCCTCTGTTTTCTTCTTCAAAGCATCACTAATACACCCCAGAAGATCCTCCTTACAGATTAGAGCAATCTTGTTTTGAAAACGCCGTTCCTTAACCATAATAGCCTCCTTTTCTTAATTAGAATTGTTTTGTTTTTAAGTGTCCTCTCTTTATTATACCATTTTTACATAAAGTTGTCAAATTTCTTTTACACAAATTCTCTGTAATATTGCTTTTTTAATATTTTTTCCATAGAGTTATTACAAAATCTTAATCAATTCTCCCAAATCTTTCCCTACTTTCTCTGGAATTTTTAAAATCTCAAATTTCGAAACTTTATCTCCAAATTTAATTTCAAGAATATCTCCCACTTTTACTTCATAACTTGGTTTTACTACTTTTCCATTCACCGAAATTCTTCCACTATCAGCCGCTTCATTTGCAACTGTTCTACGTTTTATAACACGACTCACTTTTAGAAATTTATCTAATCTCATAGTTATCTCCTTCTTCCCTTCTAAATCTGACCTAACTAAACTTTATTATAGCATTTCTTTGCGAAAAAGTAAAGAATTTTAAAAATTATAAAAGCTTCTTGATTTTTACAAACATTTATTTTATAATTAGCCTATAGAAAAGAGGAAATAATGGAAAGATTTAAATTAGTTACTGCATGCCATTTAATTTTAATTGAAAAGAATCAAATATTATTACTAAGAAGATATAACACTGGCTATGAAGACGGAAATTATAGTGTTGTCGCTGGGCACATTGACGGAAATGAAAGTGTTATCACAGCCATGAGGCGTGAAGCTTTCGAAGAAGCAGGAATTGATATTAAGGAAAATGATTTGGAAATTGTTCATGTAATGCACAGACGCACAAAAGAGCGAGAAAGTATCGATTATTTTCTGACTTGCAAGAATTATAGTGGACAAATTCAAATTATGGAAAAAGATAAATGTGATGAACTTGCGTTTTATCCTTTAAATGAATTACCTATGAATGTGATTCCTTATGTGAGAAAAGCGATTGAGTATTGTCAAAATAATAAAATGTTCTCAGTATATGGTTGGTAATTAATACTTGATAAAGTTAAATTTTTATGATATTATTATTTAGAAATATTATTTTTAGTAAAAAATCCTCCTATCTTATCAACATCAAGATGGGTTAATATAAATAGCTGAATCATAAGCAATTGCGAAAAAGGAGGTATGTTATGTTGTTACTTTTTTATTTTTCTGTAGCTTTTCTTATTGCTTTTTTTGTACTCTATGTAACAGTGATGATTACTGCAGACGGAAAATCAAAAAGAAATCCTATTCCTTTGATGAAAGACTATCATAGCAATGAAGAAAAAAAAATTGGAAAAGTATTAAAATACGCCAATCCAATATCAAAACCATTTGAAGTTAAAAGGTCAGATTATTTATATCCTAATGAAGCACAGGATTTCTTTAATTGGATAAGAGAACAATAACATAATAAGGTCGCATCTCTGCGACCTTGAACTTTTTATATCTCAATTTCCAGCTCATACTTCTCAAGCCAACTATTCACCTGAATCAAATACGCCATCAACTGTGGTCCTGTCATAAGCTGCCCAAACCATGGTCTTGTAAACGCCTTTCCATCTGTTTCAATAATATCCAAAATATACTCTCGATTTAATAATCGATTAATTGGCGCTTCTTTATTTTCCATAACTTTACTTAACGCCTCTTTCACAATTTTCGTATAATTTGGATTATGCGTTTTTGGATAAGGACTCTTCTTTCGATTCACAATTTCCTCTGGCAAAACATTTTTCATCGCATGCCTCAAAAGTCCCTTTTCTCTTCCCTTATACGCCTTCATCTCCCATGGAATATTCCAACAATATTCCACAATTCGGACATCACAAAATGGAACTCTTACCTCAAATCCATTATACATGCTCATCCTATCAGTCCTATCAAGAAGTGTTTGCATAAACCAATTAGAAGTCAAATAAATTAACTTTCTTTCTAATCGATTTACCTCACTATCGGTTGGCAAACATTCGACTTTGCTTAAAGACGCTTGGTATTGCCTATCAATATATTCTTTTAAATCAATTTTTTGCGCAATTTCTGGATGAAGCAATTTCTGTCTTTCCGAAATTGCAAGCGACCATGGAAATGTATTACTTTCCAAACTATCTTTCCTAAAATACCATGGATAACCGCCAAAAATCTCATCAGAGCATTCTCCCGAAAGTGTCACTTTGGCTTGCTTTTTCACTTCTTGGAAAAATAGCAAATACGAAGAATCCACATCCGCCATTCCCGGAAAGTCCCTGGCTAGCATGGCATCTTCTAGGGATTGATATAAAGCTGGAGTATCTAATATAATTTTGTGATGATCTGTGTCAAATTCTTTTGCCATTAAATCAATGTAGTAATTATCGCTGTTTGGTTGAAAATCACTTTTGACAAAATTTTTATCGTTATCCACATAATCTACCGAAAATGTGGATAATTTTCTACCATATTTCTCTTTGTAATACTGACTTGCATAGGCTGTAATAATACTAGAATCTAACCCTCCCGATAACAAACAACAAAGTGGAACATCAGAAACAAGTTGTCTTTCAATCGAATCTTTGAGTAAAAATCTTATCTTTTCGCAGGTTGTTTCTAAGTCATCTGTATGCTCTTTGGTTTCAAGTTTCCAATATTCTTCTTTTTTGAAACAATTTTGATGATACACCATAAAATGAGCTGGTTCTAATTCGTAAATTTCTTTGAATGGGCTAAGACCTGGTGTATGGCTTGGGCCAATTCCAAAAAGTTCGGAAATTCCTGTTTTGTCAAGTTTCGGTTTGACAAAAGGATGAGCCAAAATTGCTTTCACTTCTGAACCAAAAATCAAATTATTTTCTATCATAGTATAATAAAGTGGCTTGATTCCAAAATGATCTCTTGCCATAAACAATTCTTGTTTTTTATGATTCCAAATAGCAAATGCAAAAATTCCATTTACATGCTTGCATATCTCTTTCCCATAAAAAATATAGCTTTTTAGCAAAACTTCTGTATCCGAATGCCCCTTAAATTTGAAACCATTATCTAGCAAGGTTTCTCGCAATTCTTTTGTGTTATAAATTTGACCATTGTACACAATCGTATATGTAACTTCGTCTACTGTACATGACATTGGCTGTTTTCCGTTTTCTATATCAATAATACTAAGACGTCTGTGACCTAGATTACAATGTTTATCTAAAAATAAACCTTCTTCATCTGGGCCCCTTTTGGATAACATTTTGGTCATATTTCTAATAATTGTATGTTGCTCTGAAATATCTTTTTTGTAATTTACGATTCCAACAATTCCACACATAAAAAAACTCCTTTATAAAATATAATTACTAATATTTTATGTAAGGAGTTTGGGAAATATGACAGTTTTGACTAAAAATATCCTTTTCATATCCTCTAACTTCTTGAGGAATGTACCTCTAACTTTTGGAGGCAGCACATATTGACATTTTATGTAAAATATGTTATACTATAAGTATCAAGTCAATATGACATTAAAAAGGAGAAACATATGAAAAATACCTTAACAATCCCATCAAGAATTTTTAATCATTATTATGCTGACTTTTTACAGTCATGCGAAAAAATTGTATCACTAATCGCCCTTGGGATTCCAGTTAGCATAGAAAACTTGGAGCAAAAACTAGCTTTCTTAGAAAAGCTAACAAAACTGGAGAATTCATAATCTCCTACCGCTCACTTCTAGCAATACAGAAGTGAGCGGTTTTCTATTGACTCAAATACTCCACATACTCCTCCAAACACATCCCCAACTCATTCATCTTCACCGCATGTTCTCTTCCCACAAATCTCCAATGCCATGGCTCATAAGCCACTTTGGTAATTGTCTCCTTCTCTTTCTCATAACGCAAAATAAATCCATACTTTTCAGCATTTTCCTTCAGCCATTTAAACCCTGCTGTTTCATCAAAACTATAATCCACATAGTTAAAATCAACTGCCAAACCCAAATTATGTTCGCTTGTTCCCGGTTTATTGAGTGTCTGAAGTACAATTTTTTCTGCTTCCTCATGTGTTTTTCCTTGTGCTTCATACTCCCTTATTTTATGTTCAAACAACTCTTTTTGGTGCTCCACGCTTCTATAAGCTGATTGCACCCAAACATTCGTAATTCCATCCTTTTTCATCGCATCTATCATCTGATTTAATTCACCAATCGCCCTAACATCAAACTCTCTAATTCGGTCAATTTTTGTAAGCTCAATCCCAAAATCACTTGGCAGTGCATTTTCTTGATTAACCAAAACCAAACGCCAATCCACTATTTCCGTTTTTTGCTCCTCCTCTAATATCGGCTCTTTTTCAGCTACCGTATTTTCTACTTTATCTTTCACATTATTCTCTATATCTTCAATACTTTTCTGCTTATCATGACCTTTCGACTTCCACACTAATAAAATCATCATTAGAAAAACAACAACGATTACAACACTTTTTCTCCTTTTTCTTCTCCTACTCTTTTCCATATCTACTACTTCTCTTTCTTGGTTTTATTTATATATTCTCACATGTTCCAAAAAAGTTACCTTTTTTTCTAATTAAAATAAGTGGTGTTCTCTGCTTTCCTTGCCCTGCTGGATTATCTTTAATCAAGGCTTTCAGCTCCTTTTCTGACAACTCAATATCCTCCGATTTTCCCAAAACTTCCTGACCAAAATCATTGGAATCCACAATCATACAGCTAATCCCCAACTTTTCCTTAATCTCCTTACAAACCGCTGTCGGATTTTCTGGAACTTCAATTCCAATATCGCGATACTCACTCCACGCCCCATCATAAAAACCATCTAAACCACTCACTTCTTGACCCACAATTTTGTAAAATACACCTTTTATACCAAATAATTTTGTCACTCCACTTGCCAAACTTGCCCATAATACTTTTATCAGCCCGACCTTATTAATCGCATATTGCATATTAATTGACATTCCTACACCATAACCACCACGATTCTTCTGACAAGCAAACTTTGACAAAATCCTCGCCCACCAACCAATTTTAATCTCATCTCTTCGCACCACTCGATTTTGACATAATGCAATAATCTTCTCACTACTTGCTATTATATCACCTTTTTCATAAATTGGAACAACAAATTCTTGAAAAATTCTCAAATAATTGTCACCTTGGTTCACAAATCTTGTTTTTATCGCATGTCTTAAATAAATTTCACCTCCCACTTCAATTTCCACCTTTTTTCCTTCATTTGCAACAAATTCCATACAAACCTCCTAAAACAAGTTTTTCTTAATGTAACACACAACTGTATCAAACTTGTTTTAAACTTGTATCTAATTTGTATCTATTTAGCACTTTCCACTATTTCATAATATTTTGAATATTTCGTCATTGTCTGAATAGACAACAAATATTCTTTTTCATTTTGAATCAAAGAAACAACCAACTGTGCCTTTTCTGACTTCAACAAATTATTTTCAAATGTCCAATCATCAATAATATACAAATCCAAATATTCAATATAATCTTGCAAAATCTCCTCAATTTCTCTATCCTCACAAAGTTTCTCTTTTGGAAATAACAAATAAAGAATTTTTCCCGTTTTGTCTTCTATTTCCAGATTAAACCTATCCATTTCACTTTCTAAACAAAATTGTTTTATTTCATATTGACTTTCTTGATTAGAATACATAAAATTCCCTACTTCAATATCATAGCTAGCAAAATTTGCATCTATATTCAAGGCCTTCAAAACCTTTCCATTTTCTAACTTTGACAACTCACTTTTCAAGCGATTTATCTCATTTTCCTCTTGTCCCTGCACTGTTTTTATAATTTCTGTCGACTCTACTTCTGCATACCTCGTATGGCCATCACCATAAACTGGCTGTTTTTGACTAATTAGCACATTTCTATTCCCCTCACTCATATCATGAATTGCCTTGACCAAATAAATTTTCTCTGCTTGCACATCCATCTTACTTTTAGGCTTCACAACAGAAAACAGCTGATTTTCTGCCTTTAAATCTTCTATTTCAAACAACCATTTCGGCAAAAAAAAGGAAAGCAAAACAATTACAAACACAAGCAAAATCAATAATTTATTCCTCATTTTCCAGCACCTCCAATTCAAAACTCACTTTTGTTCCAACACCTTCCTCACTTTCAATCACAAGTTCCGACTGATGAAGCTCCAAAATTTTTTTACACAAAGAAAGCCCAATTCCAGTCCCACCATTTTGCCTATTACGTGATTTATCCACCATATAAAAATTCTCTGTCACACGGCTAATCTGTTCCTTCGGAATTCCTTTTCCACCATCTATCACCGAAATTCTATAGGTTTGATTTTCCAGTAATTCTCCTTTCACCCAAACGCAATTATCTTTTGGCTCTGCTTTTTGACTATTTTGCACTAAATTTCGGATGACCACTTCTAGCAAACTTTGGTCAACTTTGACAAAAGCCTCCTCTACAACAATCTTTAAATCCATATTTTCTAAAACAATTTTTTTCGCAATTTTCTCCACAACTTCCTTTACTTGTACTCTTTCCAATTCAATTCTATACTCTGTCAACTCCATCAAAGCTAACATTTTATACGAAAGTTCCTCCAACCTTTTGGCTTCCGAATAAATATAATTCAAAGCTTTAGCAGTCGTTTGTTCATCGCATTTTCTTAATCTCAACAAATCCGCATAACCAATAATTGCCGTCATTGGCGTTTTTATTTCGTGTGAAAATCCTGTTACAAAATCATCTTTGGCTTGCATAGCAAACTTAAGTGAATTGATTTTATGCTCAATTTCCTCTGCCATTTTATTAAAACTATCTGCTAATTCTCCAATTTCATCTGTAGTTTTAATATTCACTCGCTCTTGAAATTTACCAGAAGAAATTTCTTTGCTCGCCTTATTTAAGTATTCTATCGGTCTTGTCAACAATTTTGAAAAAATACAAATAAAACTCGAGGCAATCACTAAAATAATCATATCTGCATACATAATTTCACTAATTTGGCGATTTCTTTCCTCGTAAATTGGTGTAATATCATAACAATTTATCCTATAAATTGTCTCTTGATTCATTGTCCAGCACGAGGAAAATAGCATATAATATTGATTTTGTATTTTCCTCACACAATACCTATCTGTTTCTTCTTCCAGTAATTTCCCAATTTCTATCTCTTTCATGGGCTCAAAATTACAAAAAATCAGTTCTTGTTTTTCTGTATACAAAGCAACTTTCCCCGAATTTTCCTCCAAATACGAATACAAAGCCTCAATTGACTCCACCATTTTTTCACTTGTAACCGCTTCTCCCAACTGAATCTGATTAATCATATTACTTTCCAAAGAATACCTTTCCAAACGATGCTGATTCATATTCTGATTGGCACTATTTTCAATCGAAGCTCTAAAATTCTGCCTCACCATAATAAACCTACTACACGACAAAACCACAGCAATCATCACAATAATACACAAATTCAATTTCACCCAAAACTTCATCTTTGCACCTCTAATCGATACCCAATTCGATACACCGTCTTTATTTTATCCTTCCAGCCCAACTTTTTACGCAATCTTTGAATATGTAAATCCAAGGTTCGTGTCTCAAATTCCAATTCTTCGCCCCACACTTTTTCAAAAATGACCTCTCGATAAAGTGCGATATTTTTATTTTGAATAAGTAACATCAAAAGATCAAATTCCTTTGGTGTTAAATCAATTTCAGTTTTTCCTTTTTTCACACTTCTAGCTACAACATCAATCGTAATATCATCAATTTGTACTTTATCATTGCTTTTATGGTATCTTCTCAAAACCGCTTCTACTCTAGCAATTAACTCTTCTATTTCAAATGGCTTAGTAATATAATCATCCGCACCTTGCTTCAAACCTTTAATCTTATCTTTCGTCTGACTTTTTGCCGTAATCAAAATAACAGGAGTTTCGCATGTCTGCCTAATATACTCCAAAAGTTCATAACCATCGACTTTCGGAAGCATGATATCCAGCAAAATCAAATCATAATTTTTTTGCTCAAGCAAATCAGCCGCCACTTCGCCATCTGTCGCACATTCACATTGATATCCAACTGTTTGCAATCCAAGTTTTATCAACTCACTAATCGCAATTTCATCTTCTACAATTAAAATTCGGTTCATTTTTCATCCTCCCTATTTTATTATAACCAATAAATGTATCGAAGTTGTAAAATTTTTGAAAAATTTTTCGGCTTCAAACCTGACATCTTTTATGTCATATTTAAAAAAATCCTTTATCAAATCAAGATATTCTCTGCAAAAAATAAGATCTCAAATATGACATAAAAATGTCATATTTGAAATCCAACTAATCTACATCACTTTCCAATCAATTTTACTCATACGCATACAAATTAATTTCTGGTCCTTCTTCTCCCTCTTCTATATCTGCTTGTATATTCTCCTCTTTCAAAGCATTTTTATTGACATCAACCTTCATTTGCACACCATCTGTCATTTTAACTGTGTACGTTACATGTTCTTCTCCATTTTCATCATAATTTTTCGTCACTTTACAATTATCCTTATTCAAATTAACAACAATGATATCTTTAATATCCTCTACTAATTTTCCATCTGTTGTCGCATTTACTGTCAAAAATCCGCCTGATAACACAAGCAAAATTGCTGTACATACTGAAATCACTTGTTTTCTTTTATTCAATTTCATACTTTCCTCTCTTTCTAAATTAGATACAACTATTTTTGCTCTCACATTTTTCAAAATTTTTTCCTCTATTTTACGATTTTCCATAGTCATACCCTCTTTCTTTTAATTTTTTTCGTACTACTTTTCTAAGCCTATGCAAAGTTACCTTGACTTTACCTTGTGAAATACCTAATTCCTCTGCAATTTCTTTTATTTTTCTAGATTGATAATAAAACATCACAAATATTTGTTGTTCTTCTCCTTTCATATCCTCTATCGCCTTTTGTACCAACTTGCTTTTTTCATTTTCCTCTACTAAAACTTGAATATCTATGTAATCACTTACTTTTTCCTCATAATCTTCTAGATTTTCTGCGATTTTCTCCATATTCATTTTACGATATTTCTTTCGCACCAAATTTTTGGTAATTCCCACTAAATATGGTTTCACCTCTACATTTTTATCTAACTTCTCATAATTTTTCCACAAAATCACAAACACATCTGCCAACACTTCTTCTATATCCTGACGATTGCTCATACAATTTTCCAAAATTGTAGCAACATACCTATGATAATACTCGATAATTGCTTCAATATTCAAACTTTCCTTTTCTTCAAAATCTGCAATTGTTTTATTCTCCAATTTAAGCTTAAACTCCTTTTATTCAAAAGTACTTTCATCCTTATAATCCCATTTTCTCCAAAAAGGTTACAAATCCTAGACCATCATATAAAAAAAATTTTCCTAAAACTGCAAATAGCAAATAGAAAATCGGCTCTTTGGGCGTAATTGCCTGATCACTTTCTAGGTCTATTTTACTTATTTTAGCAAACAACTTCCAAACCAAAAATCCAAACATTCCGCCTAGTGTATTCATCATTAAATCATCCATATCAGTCACTCTGAAATTAAATAATTGACAAAATTCAATCGCAAATGAAAACCCAAAGCTTGTCCAAAAAACGTTCGAGCATTTTCTCATGTTTTTCCAAATTAATGGCAATAAAAAACCTAATGGCATAAACATCACGATATTTAAAATATAGGTCAAAACTCCATCTGAAGAAAATGGAATCCAATTAATTTCATCCATTCCAATGATTGTTTTATATCTTCCAATTTGCCAAACCGTTCCAATGCCAGCAACATCTAAACATAAATACACGTAAAACACAAACATAACAACCAACACAACATGCTTTATCGAAACTTTCTGAACTCTTTTACTCGCAATTTTCCCATAAATCATGCAAGGCACAAATATGCATGACATTTCATAAATCATATCCAAAACTTCCATTTTATTCCTCCATGATTTCATTATAACATGGTTCCAATGGAAAAAATATTAAGAATTTCTTAAAACTAAAGTTTAAAAATAACAGTAGTATTTTATATATATTTATGTTATAATAAATAAAAAGGAGAACGTAACCTATGAAAATGGAATTTGTATTCGATAAAAACAAATTAAAACAAAATGGATATAAGGAAGAACAATGTCTAAATGCAATTAGAAAACATTTTAAAGGATTTAAAAGTCACACGATTAAAGAAATTAAAAAAGGTGTTTTTGAAGGAATAGAAGATGACTGGGAAGCTTTTGCAACTGCTTCAAGATTTCCTTATACAAGTTGGTTTTTGAAAGTCATCAAAAAATGGTATTGGTATGTCGATGAAGGTGATGGTCTTGGTGAGCAAAAGGAAGATTGTCTTCAATCCTATTATCAAGTAAAAGCAATCAATAGCTAAAGGGATTTAATCTATGAAAAAAGCAATAAATTTTGATATTGATACAAAAAAATATGAAGCATATACAGGAAAAAAACCTTCCTCAGCTTACTATGAGATAAAAAAATTTTTAAAGAAAAATGGTTTTGAGCATAGGCAAGGCTCTGGATATATTTCAGAAAAAAACTTAAATGACAGTGATATCATTACATTAATAACAACCATGACTTTAAAATTTGATTGGTTAGAACATTGCATAAAAGAAATGGAAAACAACATTCTCTACTAAATATCATTAAGGCTCCTATTTTAGATAAACTAAGTGATTTAGAATTATAACATCTCGTCTTAGCCAACAAAAATTTAAATATGACATTACTATGTCATATTTAAAATCGAACTAATTTTTTATTATATCAAACTCAACTGCTCCAACTTCTCTTCCTTCTGATAAGCCCCAACAATATCCTCCATCTTATAAAGCAAATGATACTTCCTACATTCTTCTTCCAAAACATTTCTTAAATTTCGATTCAACGAACAACAAAAATACTGATTGCCAAAACTCTGAATATATTTTTCTTTTACCCTTGGAAACAATCTCTCCAACTGCTCAAAAAAATACGCTCTCTGATTTCCTCGAAGCGTCACTCCACCCATTGAAAACACAAATTTAGCTCCATTTTCTGCTGACAATCGAATTACTTGTCTAATATTCTCCTCTGAATCTGTTATAAACGGCAAAATGGGCGTTAATAAAGTTCCAACAAATAAGCCTGCATCCGACAACTGCTTCATTGCCTTAAACCTTTGGGATGAAACACAAACCCCAGGTTCTATTTTTCTTGCTAAATCATCATTCGCTGTCGTAATTGTAAATTTCAATATCACATCTGCCTTATCATTGATTTCTTTGAACAAATCCATATCACGCACCATCAAATCACTCTTGGTTTCTATGGATACTCCAAAACCATAATGAGATATAAGTTTCAGTGCCTCTCTTGTGATTTCGTATTGCTTCTCAAAACTATTATACGTATCCGACATCGCTCCAATTCCTATTACGCCCTTTTTCCTTTTCACTTTCAATTCCTGACTTAAGATTTCTATCTCATTTTCTTTTGCACGTACTCTATCAAAATCTTCTATTTGGTAGCACTCACTCCTACTATCACAATAAATACACTGATGATGACAACCCTTATACAAATTCATCGTATAATCAGCTCCAAACCATTCTTCCCCATGATTTGCTTTTTGTAAAATTGATTTTGCAGGTATCCATTCCATTTTACCTCTCCTCTTTCACTGGTATTCGAATCACCGTCTTCAAATTCTCCACTTTCGTCCTTCTTGGATCGGTCAAATAAATTTCATGATGCCTTCTAACAAACCCCTTTTCTAAATTTCCAATCGCACTTTTCAAGCCCTCTTGTTCCATATAGGCTTCTATTTTTTGAATTGTTTTCGGCTCATCATCATACGAACCAACATGCAAAATTTGTACACACAAACCTTCCTTTATTTCCCTAAACTCAGCCTTTTGAGTATCCAACCCTTTCTTCTTTTTCAATTCTTCACATGCCCACTGAAAAACCTCTTCTGTCACAAACTCTGGCTGTCTTATCATCGAAATCCAATTAAACTGTTCTTTATGCTCATAATTTACATTTTGTTCTCCTTCCGACCACCAAAATCCTTCTAATGGTGGCACAACATACTCAAAATAGCCATTAATTTTATGCTCTCCCATTTTACTCATTTTGATCGTAAATGACAAACCATACAAAAGCTGAAGTGCCTGTTGATATTCTCCTGCCTCTTGATTGGGATTTCCTTTTCCTGTAACACAAATAAATTTCATATTAGGCACATCTATTCGGCTTGGCACTGTTTTGGGTAAATATAAATCTTTGTATTCTTTTTTGTAATCTAATTTGTTCATTTTCGCCTCCTATTTTTATTTTTTAAATATGACATTGCAATGTCAGGTTTTAAATGAGGAAGGGCACGGTGAACCATGCCCCTATAGGATTGCAATGTAAATGTGAATTTCTTGGTTTTGCATATCTTCTGAATTATTTTGATATTCTTCAAAATCGCAACGATATTTTCTTGGTAAATCCATATTCCAAATTTTCGCCCAAGCTTGACCCACCGAATTTTGCACATCTCCTGTAATGACAAATTTGGCATATCTTCCTTTTGGAATGATTTTTGTCGCAATATCTTTTGCGGATGCTTTGCTAACCTCACAACCAGCCATAAAATAATAAGGTTGGGTATAATCTCCTTCATACTCTGTGTATAAACCAATTGTTTTATGATTTTGCTTATTCGAAATTTTATCATACGCTCCCTCTGCAAAAAGCTTTTGCCACACGTTTGCAATATCCTGTATTGACTTGCCTTCTTCATTTGTTGTTCTTGTGCCGATTCCTGCCACAATTTTTTCTTCTAATTCAACAATTTCATATTCCATATTTCTACCTCCTGATGCCATTCTATAAAATTAAATATGACATCTGCATGTCATATTTAAAATAATAAATAATAATTGACTAACTAAATCCCTAAATAATTCCTCAAACTCCTCTTTAACCTTTTCCTCACTTCATGTTTCACATAGTCTGGAAAAATCACTTTTGCTTCTTCTCCAAAAGACAAAATATAACTATAAATCCAATCATTCTCAGGCCATTCCACCTTCACTAAAAAATCTCCATTGGGCTGTTTGGTTATCGTTTCTCTTTCAAATTCATCATAGACACGATACGCCAGCTTTTGCGAAATCTCTAACACCAATTCAACCGTTGTAAAATGCGGTTCCTCTTCAATCAACTCTGGCAATTCTCTATCAAACGTCTCATCTAATATTTCAACATCTTCCATTCTTGAAATCTTGAACAAACGATAATCCTCTCTATCTCTGGCAAATGCCTTTAAATACCATGCTTTGTCTTTAAAATAGATTTGTAATGGCTCAGCTTGCCTCTTTTTTTCTTCTCCCTTTGAATTAAAATACACAAATTCCAACACTTTTCGATTAAGTACCGCCTCTTGTATTAACTCAAAACGCTTATCTTCGCCTTTAACATTTCCCCAACTTGACAAATCCACCTCAATCCAATTTGCCTTACTTTTACGAAAAATCGTACTCATTTTCTCCAAAAGTTTTTTCTCACTCTGGCAACTTATTTTCTCCATACTCTGCAAAGCAAACAAAATCTGATTTTGCTCTTCTTCTGATAAGATCGATTTATTTAGCACAAAATCATCTAATAAACAAATTCCTCCACCTTTACCTTGATTGGTATAAATGGGAATATTGGCTGCACTTAATATATCAATATCACGATAAATCGTGCGAATCGAAACCTCAAAACGCTCGGCTAATTCCTTTGCGGTAACTGTCTTTTTTTCTAATAAAATATATACTATTTCAAATAATCGATTAATTTGCATTTTTTCACCCTAGATGATTATATCATTTAAATATGACATGTCAATGTCAGGTTTAAAATTATTTTAGGTAAAACATCAAATCATAACTTTTTAATTCTCTACCTTAATATCACCACAATCATTCTCAATTTTCAACGTTATTTCTGCATGTCTCTCATTTTTATTTACTTTCACATCACCCAAATCCGTTTTTGCCTCAATATAAATCTCATTGGTTTGCCCTATTTTAATGTCTCCAAAACTATTTGTAATTTTAGAATCCTCTGCAAGCTTTACAGAGCCTATCTTAACATCTCCACAATCCGACTCAACCAAAACTTGATTACCAATTTCTGCAATTTTGATATCGCCATAATGATTTTTAACAAAAGCATTTTTCACTTTTCCCAAAACTACATCACCGCAATCTTCCTCAATATCGACAGTTGCCTTCTCCAAGTCAATCACCTCAATATCGCCATAATTTGCCTTTATCTGGATGTCTTTTTCATACGTTTTTGGCAAATAAACAACAATATCATTACTAGAAAAATGAAATCCAAAAAACATTTTTTTCTGCTGATACTTTGTATAATCTACTTTTAATTGATTTTCTTCAAAATCAACCGCCAAATTGGCCTCATTTTCTCCATAAGCCACCACTCGAATCGTTTCATCAGTACTTTCTTTCAAATAAATATCTCCTGCTGTTGACAAAATTTCTAAACTCTCTACTTCACTCAATTTATAATTCGTATCAAAAATAACTTGATTACTCTTTTTTCCTTTCCAATTTATCATTTTAAATTTTCCACTCAAACACAGCCACAAAAAAGCCACTAAAATAATAATTAAGATAGAAATTAACACAATTAGAGTAATTATCAATCCTCTATTCCTCATCGATTTTTTCCTCCTTCAACATAAAAAATAACTTCACTATTTGACAAATCAAACCATCAATTATAAAAATAATCCAAGTAATGTGCCAAGCCATTGTTGTAAAACTAACTAAAAAATAGATTATGGTACAAATCGCACCAACAATTCCATTGATTTGTTTTATGATTTCTGCTTCTTCGACTTCCTCTTTCGTTTTTTCAAATTTGGGAATAGACATATAATGACGAATCAATCTTGCTGTTGCAAATCCTACAACACCCAAAAATATAGCTGTTACAATAATTGGATCAAGCCACAAAAACGCTACTGCTACAATAAAAAAGGCTACTGCCAAAATATAAATCAATACAGAAGAACTTACTACTTCCGCCGATTTCCTTCGGATCTCTTCTTTGGTAGGAATTCTTTCTTCTTGTATCTCCTCTTTCGTATTTTCTTCTGGCTTTTTTCCAGTCAACAATTCTTCTGGGCCAATTTCAAACAATTCACACAAAGGCAAAATTTTATCAAAATCCGGTGTACTTTGATTTGTTTCCCATTTCGAAACGGTTTGTCTTGTTACATTTAGCTTTTCTGCTACTTCTTCTTGTGACAAATTTTTTTCTTTTCTTAATTCATATAATTTTTCTCCAATATTCAATTTCAATAATCCTCCTTCCATTTCTTACCAAAATTATACCATTTTTTACAAGTTGCATCTACCAATTTTGCTTGGAAATTTGTCAACTGAAATTAACATTTGAGTATTTGCAAGGGTTTTTATAGGTTTGCAACATAAGAATAAATATTTCTATATATAAAAATCCCCCAGTATAACTGGGGGATTTACATATCGGCCTATAAGGCCT
>CAOJGX010000013.1 GCA_948435735.1 uncultured Clostridium sp. | reverse complement strand
AAAAAATGAAAAAAGATGGACATATAATTGCATTACATTCATTAAAACATAAAAATTCAATGTTACAAGGAATTTTTGAAACAAAAAAAGATTTAGAAAAAAGTTTAGAAATAATGAAAGAATTAAATATAGAAATAAAATATTACCGTCCACCATGGGGAGATGCTAATTGGTATTTATTAAAAAAATTAAAAAAAGAAAATATTAAATGTATTTTATGGAATGTTATGGCAGAAGATTGGGAAGCGGGAACCACAGAAGAAATTATTGCAAGAAAGCTTTTGTCAAGAGTTAAAGGGGGAGATATTATTTGTTTGCATGATGGAAGGGGGAAAAATGAGGCACCTCTTAAAACAATTCATGCTTTAGAAAAAGTAATACCAATATTTTTAGAGAAAGGATTTGAGTTTAAAACGATAGATGAATACGAAGATTAAAAAAGGAATTATAAATACAATTATATTTGTTTTTTTTGTAAGTCTTACATTTTATATAATATTAAAAGAAAATAATATTTTAGAAATTTTGCAAATTATACACCAAGTTGATATAAAATTTATTTTATTAGCAATAGCATGTATGTTTTTCTTTGTATTTGCAGAAGGAATTAATATTGGAAGAACATTAAAATTGTTGAATTGTAAGATACATCTGCGAGACGGTTTAAAATATGCCTTAGTAGGATTTTTCTTTAGTTCAGTTACACCAAGTGCTTCAGGTGGTGATCCAATGCAAATATATTATATGAAAAAAGATGGTTTGCCAATAGGCCATTCTGCTCTTGCAATTCTTACTGAATTTTCTAGTTTTCAATTTGTGACAATCATGATGGCATTAATTGGATTTATGATTAATTATAGATTTATTGAAAATTCAATTGGCAATATAAAATATTTTTTATTTCTGGGAGTTACAATTAATGTAATTATTTTAGTATTTATTTTATTAATTATTTTTTCTAAAAAAATAATTATAAAATTATTAAATTTAATTTGTAAAATTTTAAAAATATTTCATTATAAAAAAGTAAAAAAATTCAAAAGAACTTCTGTTAAACAAATAAAAGAATATAAAAAAGGTGCAAATTTATTAATCCAAAATAGAAAAACTCTCTGTAAAATTATTTTTACAACAATTTTACAAATAATATTATATCATAGTATTCCATATTTTATTTATTTATCATTTGGATTAAATCAGGCAAATTTTTTTGAATTTTTAACTTTGCAAGCTGTATTATATATTTCCGTTTCAGCAATGCCACTTCCGGGAGCAGTTGGTGTGAGCGAAGGAGGTTTTTTGGGAATTTTTAAATTTTTATTTCCAGCTAATTTATTAACAAGTGCTATGCTTTTAAGTAGAGGAATCAGTTTTTATTTATTTGTTTTAATTAGTGGAATTTCTGTATTATATTTTACTTTAAGAAAGAAATAATAAAAAATTGGGTCGGGGTCAGTCTTGAATTAAGACTGGCCCCGGCCCCAAAAAACTTTAAAAAATAAAATATTTTAATATTTAAAATTCACAATTATTTGGCGTTCTAGGAAAAGGAATTACATCACGAATATTTTGCATTCCTGTTAAATACATAATAGCTCTCTCAAAACCAAGCCCAAAGCCAGAATGAACCACACTTCCATATTTTCTTAAATCTAAATACCACCAATAATCTTCTTCATTCATACCCAATTCTTTAATTTTTGCCGTTAATTTTTCAAAATCGTCTTCTCTTTGACTTCCACCAATAATTTCGCCAATTCCGGGAACCAACAAATCAGCTGCTGCCACTGTTTTTCCGTCTGGATTTTGTTTCATATAAAAAGCCTTAATTTCAGCAGGATAATCTGTGACAAAAACAGGTTTCTTGAAAATTTCTTCACATAAATATCGCTCATGTTCTGTTTGTAAATCTACGCCCCAGCTAACTTTGTATTCAAATTTATCATTTGCTTTTTCCAATTCTTTTACAGCGTCAGTGTATGAAATCCTTGCGAAATCTGAATGAATCACATTATCTAAGCGTTCTAATAAGGTTTTGTCTACAAAATTATTAAAAAACTCCATTTCTTCAGGGCATTTTTCTAAAACATATGAAAAAATATATTTTACCATATCTTCTGCTAAATCCATATCATCTTTTAAATCTGCGAAACAAATTTCTGGTTCAATCATCCAAAATTCAGCTGCATGTTTTACTGTATTAGAATTTTCTGCACGAAAAGTTGGGCCAAAAGTATAAATATTTCGAAATGCAGTTGCAAAAGTCTCACCATTTAATTGACCACTAACAGTAAGATGCGCAGATTTGTTGAAAAAATCCTTTGAAAAATCCACTTTGCCATTTTCTGTTTTTGGCACATTAGTTAAATCAAATGAATTAACATTAAACATTTCTCCAGCACCTTCTGCATCACTTGAGGTTAAAATTGGCGTGTGAACATAGACGAAATCACGTTCTTGAAAAAATTTGTGTATCGCATAAGAAAGCACACTACGAACTCTGAAAACAGCACTAAAAGTATTTGTACGAGGGCGCAAATGAGCTACAGTTCTTAAATATTCAAAGGTATGTCTTTTCTTTTGAAGGGGATAGGAATTGTCTGCTAAACTTTGAATTTCAATGGTTTCTGCCTGTAATTCAAAAGGTTGTTTCGCACCTTCAGTAATAATGAATTTTCCTGTTACTGCAATTGATGAAATGATGGTCAATTTACAAATTTCGTCAAAATTATTCAAATGATTATCAAAAACAATTTGCAGATTTTTAAAAAATGAGCCATCATTTAACTCAATAAAACCAAAAGTTTTTGAATCTCGAACTGTTTTAACCCAACCTTCTACAAAAATTGTTTGGTTTTCAAAATCTTTGGGAGATTTGTATAAATCTCGAATGGTTAATTTATCCATAAAAATTCCTCCGTTGATATTTTTTATTTTTACCATTATATAGCAATTTATGAGAAAATACAAGATTTTTCAATAAAAATTAGATAAAAAATAAAACTCTGAACCCAAATCTAGAGTTTTTTATCTGATTTCACTAAAAATAATACTACAATATTATACCACATTTTTCCAAAAATGTCAACTTGACATAAATCGATTTTTGTGCTACTATTTTACCATTGGAGGCACAAAATGGGAAAAAAAGTAATCATAGTAACTGGAGCTTCGCGAGGAATTGGGCGAGAAATTGCGAAAACATTGGCGTTAGAAGGAAATTTTGTTGTTGCAAATTATCATAAATCGGAGGAAAAGGCTTTGGATCTCCAAAGGGAGTTAGAAAATTTAGACCATAAAATCGATCTTTTCAAATGCGATGTTTCGAAACGACAGGAAGTTCAGAAAATGGTTGATTTTGCTATAAAAAAATATGGAAAAATTGATGTATTAGTAAATAATGCTGGGATTGATCAAGTCAAATTGTTTACAGAAATTACGGATGTAGATTGGGATTATATCATGCAAAATAATTTATATTCTGTATTTTGTTGTACACAAGAAGTGGTAAAATATATGATAAATCAAAAATCAGGATGCATCTTAAATATTTCTTCTATATTTGGGACAATAGGCGGAGCCTGTGAAGTACATTATTCTGTAAGCAAAGCTGGAATTCACGGAATGACAAAAGCATTAGCAAAAGAACTACGGTTTATCTAATATACGAGTTAATTCTATTGCACCGGGGATAATTGATACCGACATGAATAAAAATGTAAATTATGATGACATAAAAAATGAAATTCCTTTAAATAAAATTGGAATGCCTCAAGATATTGCAAAATGCGTAAAATGGCTGATTGAGGATGAATATACAACAGGTCAAATTATAGAAATCAACGGTGGATGGAACATGTAAAATGTAGGGGCGATTAGCAATCGCCCCTACGGTTATATATCTGCATTTTTTTCTTTTCTTTTATAATTTCCAGAAATTAATTTTGGAATTGAAATAATAATTTTATAAATTGCTAATCGAATTTTTTTGGATAATAAATATGATTTACGCAAACGATGTGGACGAGCAATCGGTGCTTCTTCAACAACAGCTAAAGAAGTTTCTGGATGCTCAATTGTGAAAATATAATTTTCTCCATGATTATTATCCCATTCGTTTTTTTCATTTTTTAGACAAAAATTGAAAGTATCACTATCTAGCAAGTCGACTTCGATTTGGAAACCTAAATCAGTTTTGCGCATCGAAGATTCACACAAATTTTCCCAATCATTGCCAAAACCATAGTGAATTTTTACTTCTTCTGAATCATCTTGAAAAAATTTGCCAGTATAGGAAATTTTTACTCTCGTGTTAGATGTTAATTTATCGGTATTAAAAAATATATTCTTAACTAGTTCCATAAAAAACTCCTCTTAAGTGAAAATAGAATGGATTTGCAAAAAAATCCATGAATCAATTTAACATATTAATTATATGATTAACTTAAAATTTTTTCAAGTAGAAAATACAAAAAAAGTCAAATGTAACAAAAATGTAACATTAAATATAAATTTTTCCGATAATTTGAAAGTCATCTGAGTCGGAAATTGTAATATCATCATAATTTTTGTCGATTGCTTTTAAAATAAGATGGTCTTTTCGATAAATTAGTTTACGAATTAGAATATCGGTCTCTAAACGGAAAAGGCCAATATCTTTGTGTTTAACAAGACCATTTACCTCAACAAAAACATAAGAATTAATCTTGATGGTTGGGCTCATTGCTGTATCACAAGCTTTATAGGCAAAGGAAGCGTTCGAGAAGTTGGCTGGACAGTCAATATAAGAGTCAATTTCAGAAATAGCAGGGATTTTATTATAAGTCACATAATTTATATAATGATATTCCTGTTGTTTTTCATCTAATTCTTTATCATATGTACAAAAAAGTGGTTGATAAGGAACGCCCAAAGAATGTGCAATCGTTTTTAAAGAATGATGGCTTGGTTTTCTTGTTCCATTTTCGATATGTGTTAAATGACCAATATTAATGCCGTGTTTCTTTTGCTAATTGTGTTTTTGTCAATCCTTTTTCTTTTCTAATTCTTTCGATTAATTTTCCTAACATTTTTTTACCTCACTCTTTGTTTTTTTGTCAAATTAATTATAACGATAAATTTTTTTGTTGTCTAGTGTAAATTGAAAGAAGTTTTAGAAAATTTATAATATTATTGCCAAAACTTTTTACTTATGATAAGATAAACTATATTTATTTTAAGGGGGAAGCTGAAAAAATGTCTTCTAAAGAAGAAAATACCGAAAAAAAAGAAGATAAAAATAGTAAAAAAATAAAAAATAGAAGATTATGGGTTATCATCATAATTTCAGCCATATTAATTATTGGTTTAATATTTTCAACCGCATTTGCTTTATTAAACATAGGAAGAACAACCATAGCAAAAGGTGTTTCCATAAAAGGCGTGGATGTATCGAATTTGACCATAGAAGAGGCAACCAATAAAATGAATGAAGCCATGAATATAGAATTATGCCTAGGAATGGATTTGATTTATGGCGATTCCTACAAAGTTGATTTTGATGCCAACCAAATTCAATATTCTTACGACATAGCAAATGCAGTTAAACAAGCTTATAATATTGGAAAAAGCGATAATATTATTATGAATAATTATAGCTTATTAACAACTGCATTTCTTGGTAAAAATATAGAAATAGAAGGTACCTATAATGAAGAATCCTTAAATGGAATTGTAGATGACATTAGTTCAAAAATTCCCGGTTTAGTTGAACAAGCAAGTTATTATATAGAAAACGATGAATTAATTATCAATAATGGAAAAACTGGTATTGCAGTAAAAAAAGAAGAGTTAAAAAAGGATATTTTAGAAAATCTAAAAAGTAGGAATGCGATAGAAATTATGCAAAATAGCACCGAACAAGTGATACAAATCCAAGTGGAAAACGTGCAACCAGAACCAATCAATCTAGACAAAATATATGAAGAAATCCACACAGAGCCTAAAGATGCATATTATATTGCACAACCGTTTCAGCTATTTCCAGAAGAAGATGGAATTGATTTTGCTATATCGATGGAAGAAGCCAAAGCAAAGCTTGCTGACCCAAATGCACAAGAATATAGCATACCATTAAAACTCACACCAGCTACCAAAACGATTGCAGATATAGGAACAGAGGCATTTCCCTATTTAATCTCTTCCTATACCACAAAATACGATGCAAGCAATACCAACAGAAGTGGAAATTTGAAGATTGCTGCCAATAAAATCAATGGAAAAGTTTTAATGCCAGGGGAGGAATTTTCCTTTAATGAAGTGGTTGGAAAACGAACCATTGAAGAGGGATATACGAATGCTAAAATGTACGAAAATGGGCAAGTCATAGATGGTTTAGCAGGTGGAATTTGTCAGATTTCTTCGACTTTGTATAATGCTGTATTGCTGGCTAATTTGGAAATTACGGAAAGACGTAATCATTCCTATACAAGTACGTATGTGCCTGCAGGAAGGGATGCAACGGTTGTATATGGAAGGCAAGATTTTAAATTTAAAAATTCAAGAACATATCCAATCAAAATGGAAGCCAATGTTGCCAATGGAATTGCGGAATTTAAAATTCATGGGATTAAAGAAGAAGTAGAATATGAAATAAAAATTATTCCAGTTACAACACAAACCATACCATATCAAACAGAATATGTGCCAGATCCAACACTAGTGCCGGGGCAACAAGTTGTCAAACAAGCAGGTCATAGTGGGTATAAAGTGACAACATATATAGAAAAAAGGCTTGCAGGGGCAGTTGTTTCAAAAGAAGTGTTGTCGAATGATACGTATAATGCAATGAAGACAATCGTAAATGTTGGGCAGTAACAATCAATAAAAAACAGGAATTTAATGGATAAATCCTGTTTTTTTGTATTTACCTCTTATCAAACAACTCCATCATTTTCTCCAACTCATCTCTACTCAAATCTCCACTTTCAACAAAAGTCAAAAGCATATCCCTCACAGAGCCATTATGAAATTGATCAATAAATTGTTTGGCACGTTTTTGTTTATAGAGTTTTTCATCAATTAATGGTACATACGTATAAGTTTTTCCTTCTCTTTTAGAAATACCAATTGCTTTTTTGGTAATTAGGCGATTAATTAAAGTTCTAATTGTATTGGCATTCCAATTACAATGCTGTAAATGCTTAATAATCTCCAAAGAAGTCGCCTCTTTTAGTTGCCAAATTACTTTTAAAACTTCTAATTCTGCATTTGATATTTTTATCATTTATTTTCCCCACTTTCTAATTTTAACTTTATTCTGTTACTTCTTATTTTTAACAGGAATCGTTATTTTATTAGAAAATTTTTTTGTTTAATTGATAGTATACTGAGTCGGGAAATAGTCGGGAAAATAAAAATGCTGCAGATTTTGTATTTACTACAAACCTACAGTATTCTATGTTTTTGGTGCGCCATAGAGGGGTCGAACCTCCGACCATCAGATTAAGAGTCTGCTGCTCTACCAACTGAGCTAATGGCGCATATTAACAATTATTATTATACTACCACTAGTTTAATTTTGTCAATACATTTATTGTTGAATTACGAAATTAATTTTTCTTTTTTAATTAAAAAAGAAATTAACAAAATCAAAAGTTGATTTTATAATTTATGTTTGTTATAATAAAATAAATAAAATATCAATTTAAAGGAGAATTATATGATAGATTTGCATTGCCACATTTTGCCCAATGTAGATGATGGTTCAAAAAGCATAGAGGAAACAATTGCGATTTTAAAAAGAGCTGAAAAAGCGGGATTTAACACGATTTGTTTTACACCACATTATGCAGAACCGCAATATTTAAACTCCAAACAGCAAAATGAGAAAATTTTAGAGCAAGTAAAAGAGAAAATAAAAGTTTATGATATTCAAATTGATGTATTGCTTGGAAATGAAGTATTTATTCGTCCCAATATAGAAAATTTGTTAGAAAGTCAACAGATTAAGACTTTGGCAAATACGCAATATGTATTAATTGAAGTGCCGATGTTTCAAGAATTACCGCAGGAAATTATCAAATCAATGTTGGATACAGTCAAGCAAAAAGGTTTTAAAGTCGTAATTGCACATCCAGAAAGATATATAAGTATTCAAAAAAACCCAAGTAAGATTTTGGAGTATTTTGGAGAAGATGTTATTTTTCAAGGAAATTATGCAAGCATCCTTGGTGCTTATGGCAAAGATGCCCAAAAAACCATAAAAAAACTTTTAAAAGATAAAATGATCCATTATTTTTCATCCGATATTCATCATTTAGACAGATGCTTTTATGAAGTATTTGATAAAATAAAAAGTAAATTACTTAAAGTTATTGATGAGGATTATTTTGAAATTTTGTCAGAGAAAAATCCTAGATTAATAATTGAAGATAAAGAGGTTATAAACGTTAAAAAAGATATAGAAGAGTAAAAAGTCTAAAAGGAGAAAACGATGAAAATATTAATAGGAACCAAAAATCCGGGAAAGATAGAAGGTGCAAAACAAGCTTTTTCTAAATATTTTGAAGAGGTTGAGATAGAGGGAATTGCGGTTAGTTCAGAAGTGGGAAATCAGCCAGTCAATGAGGAAATTATGCAAGGTGCAAAAAATAGAGTAAAAAATCTAAAAAAATGGGCACAAGAAAATCATATTTCAGCCGATTTTTTCATTGCAAGTGAAGCTGGAATTACGAATTTATTAGGAGAATGGATGGATTTTAATATGGCTGTTGTTGAAAATTCGGATGGATTGCAAAGTGTAGGCTCAAGTGCAGGATTTCCAATTCCAGACCAATATATTAGTGAAATAAAAGCTACCGAACTTGGCAAAGTAATGGATAGAATTTTTAATGGTACAGAATTAAGCAAGCAAGACGGTGGAATTGGAATATTAACACGTCATGAAATTTCTAGAGTAGATTTAACAAGACAGGCTTTTATTATGGCTTTGGTAAAATTTATTAATGGAGATATTTGGAAATAATATGGATCAAACAATAACAGTAAAAAAACAATTAAAGATTTCATTCCAATAGCTTTTGAAAGTCTGATAAATATTTTTATGACATTAATTGATACAATAGTAGTTTCAGAATTGGGTACAACAATTTTAGGTGCTTTAGGAGCAATGACAGTTGTCATAAATATAATGCAAATGAGTATACAACCAATATTTCCTATTTTATTTAAAGTAGATGAAATATGTAATATTTATTTAAGTATACGACTAATAGGATTTATCCAAAATTCTATTGTTACGGTACTATCTGGGCAACAAAGAATAATTGGTAATCAAAAAGTTATACTAAATTTAAGAATTTTTGCTGTGATTTTAAATTTAATCTTAGACTTTTTAGCAATCAAACTAAATTATGGAGTGCAAGGAGTTGCGTGGGTTACGGTAGCCATAGACACAATTCTTGCGATATATTTATTAATAAAATCAAAAAATAGTGTAAAATATAAATTTGTAAAAAATTATTTTTATGAAATACAAAAATTATTTAGGTGGAATTTTGTTGAGAGAATTGCCTCTAAAATAGATAATTTTGTATTTAACTTAATAGTAGCAAGGATGGGAAGTTTAGAATATGCAGTTCACGTCATTTTAATTCAAATAGCTAATATTTATGAAGCTTTTATACAGGGATTTGGAGATGGAATTACAATTAGTGTAGGGATTGCAACAGGAAGTACAGAAAAAGAAAGTTTAAATCAAGTAAAAAAAGTAGCAAAAAAGTTAATTCAGATTTGTTCGATTATTTTTCCAATTTTTGTTTTTATAATTGCAATTATAGTGATGAAAATATCATTAAAAGAACAGAATTTACAAGATATTTTTTTACAAGTTTTACCACTACTTTTATTAGGAACTTATGTCACAATGACTGCAACATATTATTTTTCAATTTTACGAGGAATTAGGGATTTTAGATTTTTAGCAAAGAGAAATATAATAAGTTCTGTCATTAAAATTATAATAGCAATTATTTTAGGTTGTACATCCCTTGGAATTATAGGTGTATGGACAGCGTATTTTGTGTATGGAATAATTCAGAAATATCTGTCAAAAAAAGATATGAAGCATTAAATATTTAAAAAATCTTTTACCAAAAATATTTTTCTGCATAAAAAAACGAAATAGACACATACTACCATTAGAATTTTAAGAAAGGGTGGTATCAATGGGAACTTTAAACCAAGCGGAATTACAAAATCTTAGACATTTAATTGGAGCACAAGAAACAAGCTATGAAAAATTAACGAATTATGCGGATAATGCGGTTGATCCGCAAATTAAACAAATCTTAAATAAAGCTGCTCAAGATTCGTTAAATACAAAACAAAAATTATTATCGTTTTTTAATTAGGAGGAAATATGGAAGAAAAGTATATGGTAAATGATATTTTGGAAAGTACAATATCAAGCTTAAAAGATTACCAAGGAGCAATTATTGAAACAGCTAATATGGAGCTTAGACAGACCTTTCAAAATTTGCGAAATGCAGAAGAAAGTTTTCAATATGAATTATTCAAATTAGCGGAATCAAAAGGATATTATGTTCCAGCAGAAAATGCGAAGCCAGAGGAAATCCAAAAAGTAAAAAGTGAATTATCAAACTAAAAATAGAGATTCGTAAATCTCTATTTTTTGCTATTCTTCAGGAATAATTTCTCCCGATAAATTTCTGTAAAAACAAATATCCGCTGTCATAATATATGGAAATAACCATAAAAGTCCAATTCCAAAGGTAAACACACAAAGAATTGCCCAACCGATAAAACTTAAATTTAAACAGAAAAATGACCACACATTACCACGCATTAACTCACCACTTTTTTCAACTGCTTCTTTTGCAGTCATAGCAGGCATTTCATAGGATATGTAAAAAGCCAAACAGTACGAAAGTTCTTTGATAACTAAGTAAATACTAGAAGCAATTCCAAGAACACTAGAAAGACTTAATAAAGCTTGATTAAATTGGAAATTTGCAATAACATAAAGAACAATCGAAGCAATATAAAGTAAAAGTGGGATAAAAAGCTTTAAAAAGATATAGAATAAAATGCCCCAGACCTTTCCAAAATAGGTAAAACCATTACCTAGAAAACTAACATAAGAAAAATCACTCTCTTCTGCATCAATTATTTTAAAAATAGAAAGTAGTAAACCATAAGACAAAGGGGCTGAAATAATAAGTGATACAATAGAATTTATTAAAGGAAAGAAACTTAAAACTTTTGCAATAAGATAAGTAATTACTGCATAAATGAATACTTGAAAAGCGACTTTTCCCCATTTTCCAGCGAGTTTTTCACGGGCTTCTTTTCTTATTTCTGATGCTGTCATAATAAAATCCTCCTTATATAATTTATATATATTAAATAAATTATATAATATAACAATAAATATAGCAATATATATTTAAAAATTTGGAAATTTGGGGCCGGGGACACTCTTGATAAAAAATATTAAAAAAATATAGATTTTCCTCTTGCCAAAATGGAAAAAAAAGGGTAAAATAGAATTATACATAAGAAGTAAAAGGAGTGTTAAAAATAAAAAGTATATTAAAAAATACGGTAATTCATTTACGAACAGGATTTAAGTTCTTCTTATTACTGTTAATCGGTGCAGCACTTATTTCTTTTTTAATTTTTGTAGTGTACAAGCCAATGTACAGTGTAACATTAAATGACGAATTTTTAGGCTATACATCCGATAAGAGTGAATTACAAAGTAAAATAAATGAATATATCAAAAGTGGGGATAGTAAAACAGTAGCATTTGTCGAAATAGACGATTTACCAGAATATAAGATGTGTCTACTAAAAAAAGGCTTAACAGCAAACGATGAAGAGATTTTATCAACGGTAATTAGTACAGGAACGCCCTATTATAAATATTATGCAATCATGGAAAATGGTATAGAAAAATGCTTTGTACAAACATACGATGAATCTGAAGCCATTATTAGACAATTAAAAGAAAAAAACAGTAGCAACAAAGATACCGTAACCTACATGGTGAAATATGATACACAATTATCTGAATTAATTAATCCAGAAACTGCAGTTGCTTCCTTATATGTCGAGCCAAAAGTAAACGAGAAAAAGCCAGCCACAACAGCAAGCGGAAGAAATACAGTGGTATACAACAATTCAACCTTAGGTTTAGCAGCGATTCAACAACCAGTTGCAGGCTCTATCACTTCAAGATTTGGTGTACGAAGCAGAATTCGTTCATCTGCACACACTGGCTTAGATATAGCTACTTCAAAGGGAACACCAATCATACCTGTCACAGCAGGAAAAGTTACATATGCAGGATACAAAGGTTCCTATGGAAATTTGGTGATTATAAATCATGGAAAAAACGCAAATGGCCAAGCTGTAGAGACATATTATGCACATTGCAGTAGATTAAATGTAAGTGTAGGAGATTCAGTAGACCAAAACAGCATTATTGCCTATGTTGGCTCAACAGGAAATTCAACAGGGCCACATTTGCATTTGGAAATTAGGTTAAATGGAAATGCAGTAAATCCACAGAATTATTTATATAATTAAAATGAAATAAAATATAAAAAACACAATTGGTATAAAATACTAGTTGTGTTTTTTTGCATAATTTTATCATATATTAATGGATTTAAAATACTATTATTTAAAGGAGTTGATAAGATGGATATAAAAAATTGGCGAATCATAGCCATCTTGTTTAGTGTAGTTGTTGGTAGCTTGTTGCATTTTGTGTATGGATGGTCTGGTGAAAATAGGATAGTTGGTGCATTTAGTGCAGTAAATGAAAGCACGTGGGAACATTTGAAATTAGCCTTTTTTCCAATGTTTATAATAGCATGGATGGGATATTTTTTATTTGGGAAAAATATCGAGCAATACTGGAAAGCTAATGCAATCGGAATACTTTTAGCGATTATTTT
Source organism: uncultured Clostridium sp. (assembly GCA_948435735.1). Lineage (GTDB taxonomy): Bacteria > Bacillota > Clostridia > TANB77 > CAG-508 > Scatovivens. The sequence goes on along the minus strand of CAOJGX010000013.1, from coordinate 26,770 downwards.
TATTACAGTGTTTTTTTATACCTATACAGGAATAATTGGAAATAATTATTTAATAATAGATATAAGCACATTTATAATAGCAGTTATAATAGGGGAAAATATTGCCTATAAAATAATGCTATCAGACGGAACAAGTAATGAAAAAATGTATCTTGGAATTATCGGAATTTTATTTACTTGTTTTATTATATTTACTTATTTTCCACCACAAATTGCTTATTTTAAAGACCCAGTTACCAATACTTATGGAATATCAAATTAAAGGAGAACGTAAATGGAAAATATAGGAACGATTACAATTTATGGCTTGCTATTTGGCATGCTAGGCACGACTCTAGGAGGATTTATTGGAGCTTTTTTAAAAATAAATTCCAACAAAATCTTAAGTTTTGTTTTAGAATTTGCAGCAGGCTTAATGACAGCAATTATTTGTTTTGATTTAATACCAGAAGCACTAGAATTTGCTAATATAACAGGTTGTATGATTGGAATTATCATTGGTGTTATGGTAATGATTTTGTGTGATGAAATGATTAAGCGTATTAATTTTGCACGAAAAAATGTAAATAATAATACATTATTTAAAACAGGCATGATTATTTGTGTTGGGCTTGCTGTGCATAATTTTCCAGAAGGTCTTGCAATAGGTTCTGGATTTGATGCTTCAGCAACATTAGGATTATCGCTCGCAATTGCGATAGCAATTCATGATGTACCAGAAGGAATATCCATTGCACTACCAATCAACAACAGCGGCTATGGAAAATTTAAAGCAATTTTACTAACGGCATTATCTGGCGTTACAACAGGAATTGGAGCGTTTTTTGGAGCCATTATAGGAAATATCTCCAAAGAATTAATTGGTTTCTCCTTAGCCTTTGCAGCAGGTGCCATGTTATACATTGTTTCTTGTGAATTAATCCCAGAATCCAATAAAATATATAAAGGTAGATTTGCTTCTTTTGGAAATATTATAGGAATTACATTGGGAATTGTGGCAAAGGTGATAACGTAAAAGTGTTAATAAAAAACCAGAAGCAAAATTGCTTTGTTGCTTCTGGTTTTTCAAAAGAAATAATTAACTTATTTCCTCTAATTTTTGGATATGCCAAGCATAGACAAAGTCATCTCGTTCTTTCCCAGATAACGTTTGATAGGTTTGAATTTCTTCCTTTGTGATATTAATCGGTTTGCCGTGTATTTCTATTTGGGTAGAATCAAAAGGAATTTTATGAAATGCTTCGAGAGAAGAAGTTAGAAGATCCTCAAAATATTCTGTTGAGTTTTGAAGAGCCATCATTTTATTAATTCGTTCTTCTTCATTTTCTAATTCTTTGAGAATCTTCTCAGAAAATTCTCTTAAGGTTTTGAGTCTGTTATTTTTTACTAATTCGGTTTGAAGGGCTATTAATTTTTGGATTGACCTTTTTTCCCTTTCTAAAAAGATTTCCTCGAGCCGATTTATTTTAGCTTGATCCATGGTTTTCCTCCTATATTAATAAATGGAACAAAAAAGTTTCTAATTAGTTTATATTTATAAAATATCATAAAATTATGTAAAATGCAATAATATCTCATAAATATTAAATATTTCACATAAAATTCACATAGTTCACACAAAATAGACACTAATTTGTGTATAGAAGCTTAAAAATGTGTTGCCTCTATTTGTTGTATTTAAGCATCAAATTTCTCTGATAAGGAATTAACGAAAAAAACGATATTACTAACGAAACTTCTATAATAATACTAGAAGATAATTTGCTTAAAAAAGCACTTTGGTGGGAATTATAAATAGTATCAGCAATTCTTTGAGCTAAGTCATGAGATATAAAATCATATTGTTCATAGGCTTGATTAATCGCACTTGCATATAAGAAGTTGTCGATTAATAAATAACCAAGACAAACTAAGATAGAAAAAATAACACAAATCATAAAAAATAGATTCATTTTTTTCATAAAATAGTGTGAGTTTTCATTATCTAAATGCACTTTTTTAAAACTTTCTAATGTACTGCTTTTACAAATAAAATGCAAAATATGATACAGTAAGATTCCCCCGATTAACGAAAGTAGAATTGACAAAAGAGGCCTTGATACATCACGAATGGTTACTTGTATGCAAATACTAACTAACAAAAAAATAAATCCAATTAATACACTATACGATAAAAACAATATAATATTAGACTTTAAAACATCTTTATAATTTAATTCTTTTGGTTCCATAAGTTTCTCCTTTGTATAAATATAAAGAATCATATCATATAATAAAAAATAGAACAATATATTTTGGCAAATTCTTAAAATTTTTCGATACTACTTGAAAAAAAATGTCATAACTGATATGATAAAAGAAAATTCAAAATAGGTGAAAAAAATGGAAAAGAAACTCGAAATAGCTTCTAAAGCAAATCTTGTAAAAATAGGTCTAGGCTTTTTCATCATCCTTTGTATCGTAGTTGTTTTAGCAAGATATTTAATTAATGATGAATTTAGAAACATGGTAGATACCAAAATTCTAAAAAAAGAAATCATGGAAAACACCTCAAACATAATCGAAATCAATTCAGATGGGAATCCAGCCATTTATGCGTACGATAAATATATCACCGTCTTTACCAAAAACAAATTAAATTTTTACAACCAAGATGCCAATCTTGTAGGAGAATTAGATATAAATATAACCACACCGTTTATTACGTCTAATGGAAAATATTTAGCACTTGCCGAAAAGGCTGGAAACAAATTACATTTAATCTCAGATACAGGAATGAAATGGGAAAAAGAAGTGGACGGTGAAATTTATCGAGTAAGTATCAATAAAAATGGATATGTTAGTGTACTTTTAAAAAATGCCACCTATAAATCGATTGTGGTAGTATACGACATCAATGGAACAGAACTATTTAAAACCTATCTAGCCACCAGTTATGCGATATGTTCCGAAATTTCCGAAAATAATAAATATTTAGCAATTGGCCAAATTGATTATTCGGGAACACTTGTCAAATCAGTCGTAAAATTAATAGAAATTGATGCTGTCAAAGAACATAAAGAAAATTCAATTGTATACACCTATGAATCGGAATCTAGCAAAATTTTAAACAATATCAAATTCAATACCAAAAATGAAGTAATTTGCATGTTCGATTCTTACATTCAAAAAGTAACAGCCTTGTCAGACGAAAGATTGTATGATATAAACAAAGATGACATATTCATTGATATTAATTTAGTAAGCGATATTGTTATCGTAGAAAAAGAAACTTCTGGTTTATTCTCCTATCAATATCAAATTAATATCAAAAATACAGTCGGGAAAAGTGATAATTTATATATTTTAAATAATGATGTACCCAAAAGATTAAAAGTAACACCAAATTTAATTTGTATGAATTTAGCCAATGAAGTTCGTGTGATTAACGCAAGTGGCTGGCTTTTAAAACGTTATACAACCAAAAGTGAAATTCAAGATATTGTAGTAAGTGATAGTATTATGGGAATTGTTTATAATAATAAAATCGAAGTAATTAATTTATAAGGAGGAAGGAATGAGCGGATTATCCATTAGTGGGATTATAGTAGATATCATACTTTTCTTTATCATAGCAGGAAATGCAACAATTGGTTATAGAAGAGGGTTAACCAGAGTAATATTTAGTATATGTTCTAGTATAATTGCAATTATTTTAGTATTTATTCTATACAAACCAACAACCAATTATATCATTCAACACACGAAAGCCTCGCAAAAGTTAGAAAGTGCTTTTGCAGAAAATTTACAGTTTTTATTTGAAAAAGATGAACCAGAAGAAATACAAAACAATCATACAATAAATAGCATGTTAAAAGTATTTATTGGCGATGAAATGGGCAATTTAATAGAAGAAACAACAGACAGTATGGTACAGTATATGTCGGTTCAAATATCGCATAAAATCATAAGTGTTATTGTATTTTTTGCACTGTTTACGATTATTCGACTATTGTTATATATCATCAGAAATTATATTGAATTAGTAGCAAATTTGCCAATCATAAGAGTAGTCAATGGCTCAGGTGGGATGGTATATGGTGTTATTAGAGGATTTTTCATCATTTATGTAACTTTTGCACTGCTTTCACTAATCATGCCAATCGTAGGCAATACCATTATCACAACAGCCATTCAAAAGTCGCTAATTGGAAGCAAAATGTTTAATCATAATATCATATTAAATTTGATATTCAAATTTTTATAATCTAAATTAACAAAAAATTAAAATGGAGATGGTTATTTGAGAAGAGATAAAAAAAGTAAAGAAAAAAAGAGAAAAAAACGTAGTTCTAAATTCATAATGATTTTAATTTTATTGATAATACTTAGCTTAGGTTGCTATTTAGGATATTCTATTTATAAAAATGGAGGAGGTCTGCAAGGTTTATTAGCCACAGTGTTAGGTCAAGATGCCGAAAAATTAGAAAATCTTGAGCCAATCAATGTTTTATTATTGCGGAATCAGCGAAGATCTCGATTCCAAACTAACTGATACAATCATGGTATGTTCTTACAATCCAAAAACGCAAAGAGCTTCCATGTTATCCATTCCGAGAGATACCTTTATTGGAAAAAACAAACAAAAAGCCAATGGATTTGACAAACTCAATTCCGTATATTCCAAAGAAGGCCCAGAAGAAGCTACTGAGCTAGTGGAAGACATAACTGGAATGAACATTAAATATTATGTAGTTGTAAACAATCAAGTTGTAATTGATTTAATCAATACCATTGGTGGCGTCTACTTTGACGTTCCAATTGACATGAATTATGATGATCCAACGCAAAATTTGCATATTCATTTAGAATCAGGCTATCAAAAACTAGATGGAGATCACGCAGAGCAGCTCTTACGTTTCAGACATAACAATAACGGAACCTCCTATCCATCCGAATATGGAGACAACGATTATGGAAGAATGAAAACCCAAAGAGAATTTATGATGGAAACAGCAAAACAAACCCTAAAACTAAAAAACGTAACCAAAATAAAAACCATCATGACCACTATTTTCCAAAACATAGAAACCAATCTAACACTTGACGATGTATTCCCATATGTTCCATGGGCAGTAAGCTTTGATACAGCCAATATCAGCAGTAATCAGGTTGCAGGAGAATCAAAACAATATAACAAACTATGGTTTTTCGTGCATGACGAAGAAGAAACCACCAAAGTTGTAACAAACATGACAAACTATATCAAAGGCATTGAAGCCCCAGCAGAAGAAGTCTCAAACACAAGTAATACAACCAATACAGCCAATACCACAAAAACAACGAATACTTCATCCAAAAAATCAAACACAACAAAAACCAATACAACCAAGTCAAAACAAACAACAAAATCGAAATCTACAAAAAAATAAAAAAAAACTTGACATTTTATGTAAAATATGGTATAATAAAGAAAAATAACTAGAAAACAGCATCACCCAGTTGGGAGGAGGAAAACAGATGAAGACAAAAGAAATTGTAATCAGAATAGCATTCACAATAGTATTAACAATATTTTTACGATTTGTTAATAACTTAGTCTGGAAGTATAGCTTGAAAATCGAAGCTGTACCAATTAAAATTGAAAATTAAAGCAGAGCAGACGAGATCGTTTCTTTATTGAAGCGGTCTCACTGTTTTTTTTTTAAATATAAAAAAAGCTTGCTTTTTTCAAAGCAAGCTTTTATAATAGACATAGGAAATTTTTATTTCCTACGTTTCTTCCTATTTAATTTTCTCCTAAACTGAACTCTTAAAATCGCAATTCCCAATAGCAACAATACAATTCCAATCCCCAAAATCAAAATTCGAAAATCAAACTTTTTCTCCACATCATGACTTGCCAAAAGTTCCGTTGTATATTTTTCTCCATTAATTGAATAAGTAGCACTTCCCAAAACACTTCCACGAGCAATCGGAGCCACCAAATTTTCGTTCAAATTTACCTCAGGCGACAAACTTTCCAAATCCACATCTTTAGCAAGATAACCGGATAAAGTATCCTTTGCAACTAAATCCAAACTTTTTGTATCCTTATTGCCATTTTCAATTTCGATATTTTTGACAATCGCATTTTTCTCCACAACATCTGAAAACGCAAAATTCTCAAATCCATAATCAAATAACGCCGCGGTATCAACATATCTTTCACTCAAACCTTCCGCATTTGTCCCAGAATGCAAAATAACCGAAATTAGTTCAGTGCCATCCTTTTGACTAGCCGCAATCAAGCAATTTTTTGCTTCTGCCGTATAACCTGTCTTAACTCCAATCACATTTTCATCATAATATTTACTTTTGGGACGAATCATATCATTGGTTGTCACACAAACTCTATCGGTAGTTGGATATAAATTAGTGGATGGCAAAGTATACGATGCTGTTGAGACATACTTTCGGAACGTTTCATTTTTCATTGCATACGAAGCCATCAGATACAAGTCATAAGCGGTTGAATAATGATTTTCATTATGAATTCCATTCGGATTCACAAAATGCGTATTTTGGCAACCCAATTCAACCGCTTTTGCATTCATTCTATCCGCAAAACTCTCCACAGAACCATCAAGATGTTCTGCTAAGACAATCGCAGCATCATTCGCTGACTTAACCATCAATGCATACATTAAATCTTTCACAGAAATTTCCTCGCCCTTTTGCAAATTTGCATTCACATATCCACTTGGTAACGAATAAATCGCATTATGACTAACTGTTGCCATTTCATTCAAGTCGCAATTTTCAAGGATTAAAATAGCTGTCATAACTTTTGTTGTACTGGCAGGATACATTTTTTCATAAGCGTTTTTTTCATATAATATTTTACCAGTCCTAGATTCCACAAGAATAGCAGCACTCGAGGCAACCGTTGGTTCTATTGCAAATCCAAGATTAGAAAAGAACATCAAAAGCAAGACGAATAAACTAAAAATCTTTTTTCCGAATTTCATAAAAAACTCCTTAAAATCTATTTCTTACATCATATATTAAAAACAGACAAAATTCAACAAATTTTAAAAAATAAAATAAAAAAGAAAGGATGATGAATATGGATAAAACCAAAATAATAAAAATTACAACAGCAGTTGTAATAGCTGTTTTAGCAATAATCTATTATATTTCAAACAAGCAAGAAACAAACACCTATGATAATATTTTGACTAGCGATGTAGTGGTCGAAAATAAAATAGAAGAAAATGCAACAGAAGAAAAATTAAAAATAAAAGTTTATGTAACAGGTGAAGTAAATACACCAGGCGTAATTGAATTAGAAGAGGGAGCAAGAATTCAAGATGCCATAGAAGGTGCTGGAGGAATCAAATCGGAGGCAAATTTAAAAGAAATTAATTTGGCGTATGAAGTAGCAGATGGAGAAAAAATTTATATTCCAAATTTATCAGAACCCTCTGAAGAAAGTGAAGAACAAAGTTCAACAGAAAGACCTTCTAGTGCGGGCTCAGGTTCAAATAGCAATTCCAATGGAAAAATCAATATTAATAAAGCTACTGCCACAGAACTAACAAGTATTCCGGGGATTGGAGCTTCAACAGCGCAAAAAATTATCACCTATCGTGAAGAAAATGGAAAGTTTAAAACAATTGAGGCCATCAAAAATGTATCTGGAATTGGAGATAGTAAGTATAATAGCATGAAAGATTTTATTTCGGTCAAATGAATAAAAAGAATTTCTTCAAAAATTTTACTTTTTCTATTGATTATATACAATAATTTTGATATAATATGCCTATAATAATGATATGGAGGTACATATTATGCCAGTAATTAGACCAAGTTGTGATTTAAGAAATAAATATAATGAGATTTCTAAACTGTGCCATGAAACCAATAAACCAGTCTATATCACCAAAAATGGGGCAGGTGATTTGGTGGTTATGAGTATTGAATTATTTGAAAAACTAGAAAAAGGGCTTAAATCTGTAAAAAATTGTGAGGAATATTCAATAGATGAAGTTTTTGATGAAATAGAAAGTGAGGTTTGGGGTGAGGGAACCAATTAGAAATAAAAAGCTACTTTCATGCAAAGTAGCTTTTCATGGATTTAAATATCTCCTTGCTCGCTTTTTTAATTTTTCCGCACGATAAATAATAACATGTTTTTTCAAAAAAGCAATCAAAAGTCGAATGACAACTAATCCAAGTAAAATATAAACAAATAGCCTATAATCAATACCAGATATTTCTTCTGTATTCTCTGTAATGATTAATTCAGCATTTTCTTGAGAAGAAACATGATTTTCTATATTTTCAGGTACAGCAGGCTGAAAATTCTGATTTCCATATTCCAACAAATTAATGGTATCCAAATATCGTGCACTTCTGCCATCTTCAGTTGTTTCGGCATGTAGTACAATCGAAATTAATTCATAACCATCTTTATTACTAGCTGCAATCAAGCAATTCTTAGCTTGCGTTGTAAATCCAGTTTTTACACCAATTGCATAAGGATAATAAAAAGGATGTCCTTCTGTTAACAAATGATTTGAATTTTTGAGAATACGGTCAGCTGTGGGATATTGTTCCGTAGCCGGCAAGGTATAGGTTAAAGTGGAAACCATATGCCTAAACGTATCATTTTGCATGCAATAGCGGGTAATTGTTGCTAAATCAAAAGCGGTTGTGAAATGATTGTCAGCATGGATACCGTTAGCATTGACAAAATGTGTACCTGTACAGCCTAGTTCAATTGCTTTGGCATTCATTATATGAGCGAAATTTTCAATGGTTCCACCAATACGCTCTGCAATCACATTGGCCGCTTCGTTAGCTGAGTTTAGCAAAAGTGCATACAACAACTCTTCCATTGTTAATTGTTCACCAACTTGAATATTGGCATTTGTATAACCACTTTTTATAGAAGTAATGGCATCATGGCTAGCTGTTATTTTTTCATCAAGTGAGCAATTTTCCAGTGCAATAATGGCTGTCATAATCTTGGTGGTACTAGCTGGAAACATCAGTGAATTCGCATTTTTTTCGTATAAAACTTGACCACTTTTTGCATCCATTAAAATAGCAGCTGGTGAATAAATGATTGGTTCATCAGCAAAAACAGAAGTGTTCACAAGCAATATGATGAAAAAAAATAAAATTAATATACGTAAAAATTTTTTCTGAAAATTCATTAAAATCTCCTATTTTGGTAATAATATATACTATAAAATTATATACTTAAATAGAACAAAAAGAAAGAGGAAATGGTGAAATTTTGATGATTTATATTTTCACTTTTATCATTATCATAATTTTAATATTTACAAACGCGATAACAGATGCACCAAACGCAATTGCGACTTTAGTGGGTACAAAAGTGTTGCCCTTTAAAAAAGCAGCGTATTTAAGTGCGATTTTCAATTTTATTGGAATAGTCGTTATGAGTTTTATTAATATCGCAGTTGCCAATTGTATTAGTTCCATGGTGGATTTAAGCGATAAGCAAAATGGAATGATTGTACTCATTTCAGGCATGATAGCGGTTATTATATTTGCTTTGGCAGCAATGAAATTCGGTATTCCAACAAGCGAAACGCACGGTCTGATTGCTGGTTTAACAGGATCAGCAGTTGCTATTTATGGGTGGAATTCGGTTAGTTTGTATGAATGGAAAAACGTTTTAATTGGGTTAATATGGTCCATTTTTGGAACTTTAATTGTTGGTTTTTTGGTGGTTAAACTATTTGAAAAAATAATCCATATAAACCAAAATGAAAATACCAAACAATGGCAAATAATTGGTTGTTGTGGTATGTCTTTTATGCATGGAGCACAAGATGGGCAAAAATTTATTGGAATTTTGATTATATTTTTTAGTTTAATACAAAATACCCCTATTCCAAACATTATTAACCCACTTGATTATGTTGGGATTATTCTCTATACGGCCTTTATTATGGCAATGGGAGTTGCGATTGGAGGCAAAAAAATAGTGGATAATATCGGAACTGAAATGGTTGAACTAAACAACAAGCAAGCACTTATGAGTGATATCACAACAATTGTTACATTATTTATAGCCAGTATGACTGGAATTCCAGTCAGCACAACACATGCTAAAACCATGTCCATTATTGCAATTGGAAAAAATGAAAATTCTAAAATTGATCAGACAAAAGTATTTAGTATATGTAAAGCTTGGTTTTGGAACTTTCCGATTTCTGGTGCAATTGGCTATATTTTAGCAATATTAATAAAGGCAATCAGTTAATTACACATCAAAAAATTGTTTCAAATCATTAAAATTAATATCTAAAACAATACAAAAAGCAACTAATTCAAAATCTTTCACAATCATTTGATTATGCTCAATTCGATAAATCTCATTACGATGCATTTCAATACCAAGAAGTTCTAATTCACGAATTAGTTGTGCTTTTGTATATTTTTTCTTTTCACGAGCATTTTTAACAAGGGTTCCTATCATATTGGGATTGTTATTAAATTTTTTCAAAATATGCCTCCTAATTTTTTATTATTATGAATCTAAAATGTCGAAATTTATCATATTTATTCTAAAAATGTCGAAGAAATGATAAAAATGGAAATATATATTTAAAATATTACATAAAAAGAAAACAAATATATTATTAATATTGATTTTACAATAATAGTTGTGCTATAATGAACAGAAATACTATTCACTTTTGCAAAATATAAAAAGTAAAGGAGGTGCGAATATGATCAAAATATCCGAAGCAGAATTTGAAGTGATGAAAATTATTTGGCAGAGAAAACAAGCTACATCTCTAGAGATTATCGAGGATTTACAAGACCATAATTGGAATTTTAATACAGTACGAACCTTAATCAAAAGATTAGAAACCAAAGGTGCTATTAAAATTATAGAACAAAAAGGGAAAGTATATACATATATGGCAACAATTGATGAAAACGAATTTAAAAGAAAATCTGCAAAAGATTTATTCAAAAAATTGTATGACAACTCAATGAACGAATTTATATTAAAATATGGCAAAGTAACAGCGGAAGATATTCAAAATAAAATTGATTATATAGAAGCACGAGAAGAAAATGAAAAGAAAGAAACACAAAAGAAGAATAAAAATAAATAATAAAAAAATAATCCAATTTTTTTGATTGGATTATTTTTTTACTTGAAAGCTTGATAAAACAGAAGAAGCAATATTAGTATTAAAAGCCAAATCCTCTAGAGGAAACTCAATATCAAAAATATAATAAGCATCCTCGATTTGTAACCACACAACTTGTAAATAATAGGCTTTATTTAGTGTTTTATCCAGATAATGAAAACTATACATATAGGCAAGATGATTATTAACGGATAATTCCTTCAAATCAGATACATTAGAATAACTTTCAAAATTACTCAAAAAGGCAATTTTATCGGCTTTAATAATGTCTAACAACTCTTTATTTTGGATAGCATTCTCTTTTGCAATAAAAATATTTAAATTATTTTCTGAACGTAATTCAAGTAAATAATTTAAGTCAGAAGAATAACTTTTTAAATTCAGATTATTAGAAAGTTCCACACTAACAGAATTATCCTTACTATGAAAAACTGTTGAACTCTCCTTTATTTCATGATGATCCGCTTCTTCTTTCGGAGTAGAGATTTTTTTTGCAATCAGAACCACCACAGAGATTAAAATAACAACAAAGATAGCAGAAATAAGGATAACTTTTTTCATATTTAAATGGCGTGGTTCTTCATAAAATTCATTCATAAATATCATAACCTCTTTTTTTATTTTATAATACTATATTACAAAACCAAAAAAAATTCAAGAAATTTATCAAAATTAATCTTGACATTTGTAAATAAACATGATAGTATAATTTAAATTTAAATCTAATTATTTATTCTTTATTTCAATTCGAAATAAAAAAATCAAACGAAAAATTTAATACGAAAGGAGAATTTATTTTTGTTATCAATTATAAAAAGCATGTCACTTCAAGGGTTAGAAGGGATTCTCATTAACGTTGAAGTAGATATTTCAGCTGGAATGCCATCTTGGGAAGTAGTCCGGTTTGCCAGATGCGTCTATTCGCGAATCCAAAGAACGAGTCAGAACAGCGATTAAAAATTGTGGGATTGCGGTTTTGAGTCGAAAATATATCATCAATTTATCGCCAGCCAATTTAAAAAAAGAAGGTTCTATGTTAGATTTAGCAATGGCAGTAGGAATTTTACATTCCATGGATGTTATTCAAGAAACAGATTTAGAAAATACAATATTAGTAGGAGAATTATCATTAGATGGGAAAATTAATCAGATTAATGGCATTTTGCCAATTTGTGTGGAGGCTTTAAAATATGGCATGAAACGTGTCATTGTTCCAAAGGAAAATGCGAAAGAAGCTGCCATTGTAAGTGAACTTGAAGTAATTGGGGTTTCTCATTTAAACGAGGTAATCCAATATTTAAATGATGAAATAGAAATAAAAAGGGAAACCGTAAATTTAGAAGAAATCTTAAAAAATAATAATAGTAAAAAACTAGATTTTATAGAAGTAAAAGGCCAAGAAGCCATTAAACGAGCCTTAGAAATAGCAGCAGCTGGCCGGCCACAATTGCCTTATGATAGGAAGTCCTGGTTCTGGAAAAACCATGATGGCACAAAGACTACCAACAATTTTGCCAGATTTAACCTTTGAGGAATCACTTGAAATCACGAAAATACATAGTATTGCAGGAAAGTTGGGAGAAAATACCTTAGTTACACAAAGACCTTTCCGCAGTCCACATCATACTATATCAGCCAATGGTTTAATTGGTGGTGGGAAAATTCCAAAGCCGGGAGAAATAAGTTTGTCGCATTATGGCGTTTTATTTTTAGACGAATTATTGGAATTTAACAGAAATACTTTGGAAGTTTTACGAGGGCCTTTGGAAGATAGAAATGTCACAATTAGTAGAGTGGGAGCTAGTTTGACGTATCCATGTAATTTTATGTTAGTAGCAAGTATGAATCCTTGTCCTTGTGGGTATTTGGGAAGTAAAGAAAAAGATTGTACCTGTACCCAAAGACAAAAAGAAAATTATAAAACCAAATTAAGTGGCCCACTGCTAGACCGATTTGACATTCACATTCAAGTAACAGGTGTTGATTATAAAAAATTAGAAGCGAAAAATGGTGAAAGTTCAGAAGATATTCGTAAAAGAGTAAACCATGCTAGAAATCTGCAAATTGAGCGATACAAACAATTTGGAGTTTTTTCTAATGCAGAATTAACGCCCAAGTTAATAGAAAAATACTGTATTTTAGACAAGGAATCCAATGAAATATTAGGTAAGTCTTTTGAAAAACTAAATCTTAGTGCAAGAGCCTATTCCAAAATCCTTAAAGTAGCACGCACAATAGCAGATTTAGACAAAAGTGAGAAAATTGAAAAGATTCACTTAATCGAAGCAATTCAATATAGGAGTTTAGATAGAATATGAGACAAATCCAAGAAATTCATTTTCAAGATAATAGGTATCCTGAAAAATTAAGAAAAATAAAAAATCCACCACAAAAATTATACGCAATTGGCAATCTTGAATTATTCAAAAAGCCAAGTTTAGCAATTGTTGGGACACGTCATATAACAGAATACGGAAGAAAAAACTGCAAATATTTTGCACAAGAAACTGTCAAAAAAGCCATTCCAATTGTAAGTGGAATGGCAATGGGAACAGATGCAGTTGCACATTGGACGGCACTTGAATTTGGTGGAGAAACAATTGCTGTTTTAGGCAGTGGTTTTAGGCATATTTTTCCCAAAGAAAACATAGGATTATTTGAAAAAATCATTAACCATAAGGGCCTAATCATAACAGAATACCCGCCGGAGACTACGCCTAAAAGTGAGCAATTTTTGGAGCGAAATCGAATTGTAAGTGGTTTATCAGAAGGTGTTTTGATCATTGAAGCGGCCTATAGAAGTGGTACAAGTGTTACAGCAAAGTTAGCATATTCACAAGGGAAAGTGGTTATGGCGTTGCCAGGAAGATTAGATAATTCGTATGGTGTCGGTGTAAATAAATTAATTCAAGAAGGGGCAAAATTGGTTACTAATATAGAAGATATCATGTTTTATTTTCCACAGTTTATGGCCCAATTGGGGAAAACAGAAATTCAAAAACAGTTAAGTTTTTGGGAAGTGAAAGAAGAATATCAAGAAATTGTAGAAATTTTGCAAAATAGGATATTATCCATAGAAGAAATTGTTCAGAAAACCAAGACGCAAAATTTGAGAGAAACACTAAATTTGTTAATAAATATGGAATTAGATGGGATTTTGGTACAGGAAATTGGAGTTGGATATAAATTGTTGTAGGGGCGATTATCAATCGCCCGCCCCTAAAAAGAAGATAAATATTATTTATGATTTTTAGAATACAGAAATCGAAAAAATATAAAGAGAATAAAACCAAATAATAAAATAAGATAAAATCGATATGAGACATGTATATGAAATACAAGATGAAAATTCAACAAGTTACGGGCGATTGATAGTCGCCTCTACAGAAATGTTAAATTGCAATTTATAGAAAGAGAGGAAATGTGTGAAAGATGAATTGCCAACTAGAAAAGATATTCGATTTAAATATTATGATTATTCCCAAAGAGGCATGTATTTTATTACAATATGTATAAAAAATCGAATACAAATATTAGGTAAAATTATAAATAACAATCATATTGAATTAACAAATGAAGGAAAAATAGTAGAATATTATATAAAAAAGATTCAACTAGTTTATAAGAATGTTATAATAGATGAATGCATTATTATGCCAAATCATATACATATGATTCTTATAATTAATAACAAAAATAATGTAACAATTTCTAGAATAATAAAACAGTATAAAATATGCGTTAGTAAAAAAATAGGATATTCTATTTGGCAGAAATCATTTTATGAACACATTATAAGAAATAAAATAGAATACGATAGAATTAAACAATACGTACAAAATAATATAAAAAATTGGAAAACAGAAGAATATTCCATGTAGGGGCGATTATCAATCGCCCGTCTTCGGAGGATATTCTCAAATTACATATTAATTTTTAGGAAAAACCAAAAATGCAATGTAAATAATGAAAAATCTGAAACAAAAACCAAAAATGTAATATAAATCATAAAAAACAGATAAATATTCCATGTAGGGGCGATTATCAATCGCCCGTCTTCAGAGGATATTCTCAAATTACATATTAATTTTTAGAAAAAACCAAAAATGCAATGTAAATAATGAAAAATCTGAAACAAAAACCAAAAATGCAATATAAACATAAAAAACGCCATAAATATAAAACATACCAATTAAAAATGAGAGATAAAATAAAAAACGTGCAATAAAAAGCGGGCGATTGATAATCGCCCCTACAATAGAATAATATAAAAATTGTGAAAGGGCGGAAAATGACAAACCAAGAATTAGGGCAAAAAGGCGAAATAGCTGCACAAAACTATTTAAAAAATTTAGAATATAATATATTAGCTAGAAACTTCAAATGTAGTTACGGAGAAATTGACATTATTGCAAAGACCAAAAAAGAATTGGTTTTTGTAGAAGTCAAAACACGCTGTTCAAAGCAATATGGCGAAGCCCGTGAAGCGGTTGATGCAATTAAAAAGAAACATATAAAAAAAGCAGCAAGCTATTATATTTATAAAAACGGTTTAGAAAATGAATTTGTAAGATTTGATGTAATGGAAGTTTATTTGAAAAATGAAAAATTTTATATAAAACACATCAAAAATACACTATGGTAGAAGAAATGTTATGCAAAAGTGTGGTTTGGAAGCTTTGGATTGAGGAAATGTTACGAAAAAGTAATATATCATTTATGTAACATTGTTGAATTATATAATTTTTATTATATAATATAAAGTAATTGATGGTAATATTAAGGAGAAACAAATGAAAAACATAGTGATAAAAACACTAAAAAAATATAAACTACAATTTGTAATTGTGTGGATTTTTATAGCAATCAACATGTATTTATTGACATTTCCACCACAAATAATTGGTAACATTGTAGATTTGTTATACAATATAAATGAAAATAAAGACTTCATAATCAAACAAGCAATTTATTTGTTTTCAGTAGCAATTGGATTGCTTTTGGCAAGAATGCCTTGGAGATACACAGTTGGTGTCATTTGTCGAGGCTTTGAAAAAGACGTCAAAAATAAATTATTTGACCATTTTATGAAAATCAAAATGGTCAATTTACAAAACACCAAAAATGGGGAATTAATGTCTTATTTTACCAAAGACATTGGAGAAATCAGAGTATTTTTATACCGAGCAGTAGCGCTTCGGTTCAAGAATTATAGCCATTCTCATCATCGTAACCTACCAAATGATGACAGGTGTTAATGTAAACTTAACCTTAGTAACGATGTGCCCAATAGTTGTGACAGCGTTTCTTGTTGTAATCATTAAAAAATACGTAGAAAAAAGCTTTAGAAAATCACAAAAATATTATACACAACTTGCTGAATACGTGCAAGAAAGCACGGATAGTGTCAAAACAACAAAAGCATATTCTGGGGAAGTAAGTACTTTAAAAGAATTCATCCAAAGAAATCGTTTATTAAAACAAGCAAACAATGCAGTAGATGTTCATTCTACTTTATTATCAACTTGTATAAATAGTTGTTTTGGTTTATGTTATGGAATTTCATTAATTTATGGCTCAAAATTAGTACTAGAAGGGACAATTACTACAGGAGAATTTATTGCTTTTAACGGTTATATTAGCTTATTTGTTGGTCCAGTTTCATGGCTTCCAGGCTTGATATCAAGATTTAAAAGAGCACAAATTTCATATCATAGATTAGATGAAGTATTTCATTTAGAAAGAGAAAAAATTACCACGAAAAATAATAAAGTTTCGAATACCGTTTCGGGTGATATTATCATTCAAGATTTAACGTATAATTATACACAAAATATTGAAGTTGCGTTAAATCACATTAATTTAGAAATTAAAGAAGGAGAAACGTTAGGCATTATCGGCACAATTGGTAGTGGAAAAACAACCTTAATGAATTTATTGTTAAAACTATATCCTGTACAAAATGGCAAAATTAGCATTGGCGGAAAAGACATTAACGATATTCCACTTTCTGTTTTAAGAAGAAGCATTTGTTATATCACACAAGATTCTTTCTTATTTTCAAGCACCTTAAAAGACAATATTAGCTTATTTAGAGAAGATTTTGGTGATGACGAAATCATGGAAAGTACGAAAAAAGCCATGATAAATGATGAAATCAGCCAAATGAACGATGGAATTTATACCGTATTAGGCGAAAGAGGCGTGGATTTATCTGGTGGGCAAAAGCAAAGAGTTGTTATTTCAAGAGCCTTTTTGCAAAAAAGCAATATTGTTATTTTTGATGACACATTTTGTGCACTAGACAACAGGACCGAAGAAAAATTATTAAAAAATATCAAAGAACTAACAAACGGAAAGACTTGTATTATCATATCAAACCGAATTTCGGATATAAAAGATGCAGACCAAATCATTGTTTTAGACGAAGGAAATATAATAGAAGCAGGAAATCACGAAACTTTAATTAATCGAAGAGGTTTGTACAATAAATTTTATACCCAACAATCTTCAAAAGACGAAGCAATTTTAAATTAGGAGGCCACGAATGAAAAATAAAACGCTAGCAAAAGTGCTTGAACTTGCTAAACCACATAAAAAAACCATTATTATTACGTCACTATTATCACTTATCATAGGAATTGGTGAAATTATTAAACCATACTTATTAGAAGTGGCAATTGATGAATATATTACCAAAGGAATTTTCGAAAAAGGTGGCATAACAGTCGCTTTGCTTGGTGCGATTTATATTGGAATTGTTTTACTAGGAAATATAATTGATTTTATCGCAACCACGACAGTCAATATGATGGGGGAGGAAGTTATTTATTCCTTACGAAATCGCCTATTCAAATTTACCCAAAATGCCAATATAACCTTCCACGATAACACATCAGCAGGAAAATTATTTGTCCGAATTACCAATGATGTCGAAGACATTTCTACGTTATTCAAAGATATTGTAGCGACATTTGTAAAAGACGTTATTTTAATTATTGCCATCGCAGGAATCATGTTATATTTTAATTGGAAACTAGGTATGTTAGCATTCATTGTAGTTCCATTTATCATTCTTTTTTCTGCAACCCTAACAACAATCTTAAATAAACAATATGATTTTGCTAAAGTCATCCGAACAAACTTAAATACATTTCTAGCAGAATCCATTTATGGAGCCAAAATCATAAAAGTATTCAATATTCAAAAAGAAAAACAAACAGAATGTGAAACTTACACAAACGATTTTTGCAAAGCCAGAGTAAAAACCGGTTTCATAGAAGCTTTATTACCAGCTTTAATGACGATTTTAGAAAACATAGGAATTGCTATTATCGTAGTTGCTTGTACAAATCATATTTGGGGAATTAGTTTAGAAGTCGGCTTTATTTACGCTTTTATTACCTATATGAAGCAATTATTTGAACCAATCACAAGAATCATAGAAAATATTGAAACCGTGCAAGAAGCTTTTGTTTCCATTGATAAAATCTATGATATTTTAGATCAAAAGCAATATTTAGAGAATTTTGATACAGGAATCGAACTACAAAATGTAAAAGGAAAAATCGAATTTAAAAATGTATGGTTTTCTTATGATAATGGAGAAAATTGGATTTTAAAAAATGTGAGTTTTGTCATAAATCCAGGAGAAAGTATTGCTCTAGTAGGAAAAACAGGCTCAGGAAAAACAACAATAACAAATCTAATCAATCGCTTTTACGACATTCAGAAAGGCGAAATTTTAATTGATGGTATTAATATCAAAGACATAAATTTACGCAGTCTAAGAAACAACATCGGAATTATTTTGCAAGATCCATTTATTTTTGCCAAAAGTATCAAAGACAATATAAAATTATACAAAAATTTAGACGATGACGAAGTCGAAGAAGCCATTGAACTTGCTTCTGCTGACGAATTTATAAAATCCTTACCAGAAGGCATCGAACAAATTGCCAACGAAAGGGGAAACTCGTATTCCGAAGGCCAAAAACAACTGATTGCTTTTGCACGTGTTTTTGCCAATAATCCAAACATTTTCGTATTAGACGAAGCAACCGCAAACATCGACACTTACACCGAAAGCTTAATCCAAAAATCAATTGACCGCTTATCTGCCGAAAAAACTTCAATATTTATTGCTCACCGCTTATCAACCATTGTAAATGTAGACAAAATCATTGTTTTAAGCGATGGAGAAATTGTAGAAGAAGGCAATCACGAAACCTTACTTCAAACGGGTGGATATTATTCAAAATTGTACAATGCTTATTATGAAAGTTTAGGTTAAATCAAAAAGAGTGTTAAAAACAGGAAAAAATTTAACATAACTATTGATTTTTAAATTAAAATGTTGTATAATAAAAGAGAATAAATATGAAAATGTTTACATAAACGATAAATATTTTTATAAAAGGATGGTAAAAGATATGTTAAAAGAAAAAATTTTAAAAGTAGTAACAGCCAGCGCGTGTATTGCGACTTTAATATTGCCACATACAAGCGTAGTATTAGCTGCGGCTTTAACAAATGAGAAAGATAACAACGTAAATACAGTCAAGCTGATTTCTTCAGAATTCCACGAAGGTGGCCCAGAATCCAGTGCGAGTTTATCGGATGGTGGTAATAGAAAATATGATAGACAACAATACAAATATACTTTTGGAGGAAGCACAGGAACAGATATCTTAAAAATTGTAAGAGAAGACGATAAAAATTCAGCAGGAATATTTGAATTTTCAGATGCTTTCTATTGTTTGAATGGAGAAAAATCATTTCCAAGCATTAATGGAGCAATCGAATATAATCGAACCATTCCAGATTTTTTTGCTGAAAACCCATCAACACTTGGTTTAAGTAATGAAAACTACAACTCATTATGCTGGTTATTAGACAACATGTATCTAAGAAAGCAAATGACACCAGAGCAAAGAGCTGCACAAAAAAATGCAATACTAGAAAATGCATTTGCAGATTTATTAAATACTAATTATGAAGACAAAACAACCGTAGATGACCTTAAAGCAGTCATAACAGATGATGATATTGAAGTAATGCAACAATGGGCAATTTGGTATTTTGCAAATCCAAATAAAGAAACTTTGCAAGGTGTAAAAGTAGAAAAGGAATTACCAGTTATTGATTTAACCAAGATTGATATTACAGCAGGAAGCGGATTTTTAACAGACAGTATGGTTGACACAAGATATAATTGGCTTAACACACTATATCAATATTTCATAAACACAGCCTTAGCCAACAAAGACAAAGAATTTGCAACAACCAATTCGAAATATCCAAGCATAGCCAACCGAGATGTAACTTATACAGTAGAAGGAAGCAATTACAAAATAGGACCATTTAAAATAACTGCTCCATCAAGTGATTTATCAAGCAGCGATTATCAAATTACCTTAACTAATGGAACTAGCGAATTATTATCAACAGCCTATACGATAAAAGATGCAAACGGAAATGATATCAACAAAAAAATAAATGAAATTTTTGATATAGATTATTATATCTACTTACCAACCAATGCAAACGATATTTCTAATATAAAATTAAATTTAGCCTACACAAAATTTGGAACAAAAGCCTCTGTATGGCAAGCAGAAGAAACTGACAAACAACCATTGGTGTTAATCACAAAAGAAGGAGAACCAGTAAAAGATAGTGTAGAAGTAAAAATTGCGCCACAATATGATTTAGCGTTAAGAAAATATATTGTTGCAGTAAACAATCAAGAAATCACAGACAGAACACCAAATGTTGATGTTTCGAAATTACAAAATGGGTCAAGTACAACAGCTGAATACAAACATAGAAAAGATGCTGTAGAAGTGCAAGTTGGCGATACAGTAACTTATCGAATTGCAGTTTATAATGAAGGAAATATAGAAGCAAAAGCTACTCAAATTGTGGACTATTTGCCAGAAGGTTTAGAATTTCTTGAAAATAATGAAACCAATACAAACTTTGGCTGGTCAGAAGAAAATGGAGTTGCTACAACAGTTGCCACACAAAATACATCCATTCCAGCATTCAATGAAGACTTAAAAGGAATCTATGTTGATATCGTATGTAAAGTAACAGATAAAGTAGCTGCAGGTTCAATTTTAACCAATATTGCAGAAATTAAAACAGATGATGTTGAAGATAGAGATTCTACAACCGATTCATTAAAAGACAAAATTAACTCAATAGACAAAGCAACCTATACAGGAAAAGACAATAAAACAGATTTATCGGATTCCAATTATTACTACAAAGGGCAAGAAGATGACGATGACTTTGAAAAAGTAATCGTGGCAGGAAAAGCGTTTGACTTAAGCTTACAAAAATTCATTACAAAAGTGAACGGAAAAGAGTTAAAAGAAAGCAGAGAACCAAAAGTTGATACAACAACCCTAAAAAACGGTTCAACCAATGCCACTTATACACAAGTAAAAACACCAGTTTTAGTACAAAAAGGTGATATTGTAACCTATACAATCCGAGTATACAACGAAGGTGAAGTAGACGGTTATGCAGAAAACGTAGCAGATTATTTGCCAGACGGATTAGGTTATTTAGTCAATTACAACACCAACATCAATAACTACTGGGCAATTCCAAATTCAGGAGTAGAAACAGTAAAATTAAGTGAAATCACAAATGGAACGAAAAACTTAAAAGTAGACGACTTTACAGGAGTAACTGATTTAAAAAATGTTGACGTTGTAAAAGGGGCTGTAAAATTAACTTCAACAGCATTAAGTTCAAGCAATACAGATAATTTAATAAAAGCTTTTGATGGTTCTGATAAACTATCGTATAAAGATATCGAAGTTACTTGCATAGTATTAGCAGATAGCAATTTAAAAAATATTGCAGAAATAACCAAAAATTTAGATAACAACAAAAATGAAGTAACCGACCGAGACTCTACACCAGATACAGTTGACCCAAACAACTATCCAGGTGCAGATGAAAAACAAGATGATCATGACTATGAATTATTAACATTGAAAAAATTTGATTTGGCTTTACAAAAATTTATCACAAAATTAAATGACAAAGAAATTACAGATAGAGTACCAAAAGTTTCTTATCAAGATGGGAAAATCACATATGAACATCCACAAACAGCCTTAGAAGTTAACAATGGAGATAATGTAACTTATACCATCCGCGTATACAACGAAGGCGAAGTAGATGGTTATGCAGCAGAAATTGGTGACGATATTCCAAACGGATTAGTATTTGATGAGAAAAATGAAACCAATAAAAAATATGGTTGGGTAATGTATGATGCAAACGGAAACACAACTACAGACAGTAGCAAAGCAGTAGAAATAAAAACAGATTATTTATCCAAAGCAAAAGCAGAAGCAAGAAAAGAAAACGCGTTACTAAATGCTTTTGATACAGAAAAAGGAAATCTATCCTATTTAGATGTACAAGCTGTATTCAAAGTAAACGCAAAATCTTCAAATGATACCATCATCAATACAGCCGAAATCACCAAAGATACCGATGCAGATGGAAACGAAATTGAAGATATTGACTCAACACCAAACAACAAAAAAGAAGGCGAAGACGATATTGATAAAGAAAGAGTTCATGTAGGATATTTCGATTTAGCCCTTCAAAAAGATTTAGTAAAAGCAGTTGTAACAGAAGGTAATTCGACAAAAGAAATACCAGCAAAAAACGGAGAATTATTAAAAGTTGAAATTCACAGAAAGAAAATTAATTCAACAATCGTAAAATTTGTTTACAACATAACCATTAAAAACGAAGGAACCATTGCAGGTTACGCCAAAGAAATAAAAGATTACATTCCAGAAGGCTTACAATTTGTAGAAGCTGACAATCAAAACTGGAAAGCCATTTCTGACAATGTAATCACCACCGAAGCTTTAGCAGATAAATTATTACAACCAGGTGAAATAGCAACTGTTCAAGTTGTATTAAGATGGATTAACAATGAAAACAATATGGGAATGAAAACCAATATTGCAGAAATCAGCAAAGACTACAATGACGCAAACGATACAGACGATATTGACTCAACCCCAGACAACAAAAAAGAAGGCGAAGACGATATTGATGATGCACCAGTTATCTTAAGTATTTCAACAGGTCGTGCACCAATGTATGTGGTATTATCAACAACTGTTCTAGTTATCATTAGTGCAGGTGTTGTAATGATTAAAAAATATGTTTTATAATCAAAAATAAAACAAGGCAGGGTTAATTTTTAAAATTAACCTTGTTTTTTATTTACATTAAAAAATCTATATGTTATAATTAATTCTGTAAGATAAAAAATAGAGGTGAGAAAATGAACCAAATTTTAGACTATAATCCAAATAGTAAAACAAATAAGTCAGGAGGTTCTGACAAAATTGTTAGAGTTTTTGCTATCCTATTGATTATATTTGCTATTGCTTTAATAGCAATTGTAGGATATGGCATGATTTCCAATAAAAAACAAGCAGATAATGCGATTGTAGAGCAAACGCAAGCTAATATAGCAGTAGATGTACAAGAAGCACAAGCAACCATTAAAGTAACACATGATAAAACGATTCAAAAGCTTGTATACAGTTGGAATACCAGTTCAGAAAGAACCATAAAGGCTTCCGAAAAATATATCGAAGAGAAAATCGACATTCCAGCAGGAGATAATACCTTACACATAAAAGTAATTGATGAAAACGGTGTAGAAACAACGCATGATGAAGAGATTTCATCCGAACAAGGAGTTGATATTATCAATCCAGTGATAGAATTGTCGTTAGATGGTAAAAAATTAAAAATATCTGCAACCGATGAAACAGCTTTGGATTTCCTAACCTATCGATGGAACGAAGAAAACGAAGAAACAGTTTATGCAGAGGAAGGAAGCAAAGAGATTACAACAGAAGTTGAAATTTTAAAAGGAAAAAATGATTTAACCGTTGTTGCTGTTGATACAAGCAATAATACAACTACCGAAACCAAAAGTTTCACAGGTCTTACAAAGCCAGAGATAAAAGTAACGCTATCAGAAGACGGAAGCAGTATTGAAATCAGAGCAGAACATGAAAGCGGAATTGAATCGGTTTCTTATAATTTTAATAATGTAGATTATGATGTTGATATAGGAAGTGGAAATCCAACCACAATTCAATTTGAGCAAAAATTAGAAGTTGGATATAACCGAATTATTTTAACTGTTAAAAGTATTGATGGAACAGAAAGCAAATTTGATGGTGAGTGTTCGTATGGGGAGGCAGGAGATACAACCTCACAAAACGCTTCTAACCAAACAAATGAGCAAGAAACTTCATCACAAGACAATCAACAGTAAATAGCGTAAAGCACAACCGAAAAAAATAGGAGAGAACGAATGATACAAGATATATATGTTATAGATGATAAAAAGGAATTGAGTGCAACCTTAAAAAACTTGTTTAAAGATATGACAGAATATAGATTTATCAACGTAAAAGCCGAAGAATTAGACATTGCCTTAAGAAGCATACCAGCCTTGATAATTCTTGACGAAGATAACACTAATGTAAATATTGTAGAAATTTGTCAGAAAATCAGAAAAGATGACGATAACAATATTACACCAGTAGCCGTTGTCAGTTCCAACACAGATAAAGCACATCGAATCGAAGTCTTAAAGACTTCTGTGCAATACTATATCAAAAAGCCAATTGACGAACAATATTTATACTATACTGTCAAAAATATGATAGAACTATTGTACACCAATCGAAAAGTAAGTCCTCTGACAGGCCTTCCGGGAAATGTGCAAATCCAAGCAGAGATGAAGAAACGTTTGCTCAATAATGACATTTTTGCAATTTTATATGTCGATTTAGATAATTTCAAAGCCTACAATGATGTTTACGGTTTTTCAAATGGAGACGAAATTATAAAATTTACAGCTAGAGTCATTTCAAAATATGCACATAACATAGAAAATAGTGATAATTTTGTTGGTCATATAGGCGGAGATGATTTTGTAGCAATCATTAGCAAAACAGATTACGATAAAATTTGCCAAGAAATTATTATAGAATTTGATACAGGAGTGGAGAAATATTATAATCAGAAAGATATTGCGAGAGGTTATGTTGAAATCGAAAACAGAAAAGGTATTTTAGAACAATTCCCAATGACCACAATTTCTGTTGCGGTAGTTGAAGTAGATCCGCTTATCTTTAAATCTCCTTTGGAAATCGGAGAAGTTGGTGCACAAGTGAAGCATAGAGCGAAGTCGATTATGGGAAGTGCGTATGTGATTAATCGAAGGAAAAAATAAGTTTGAGTTGAAACGAGCCTTTTGGTTCGTTTTTTTGTGCTAAAATAATTTGTAAAATTTAACTGTTAAATTCATAAAATTTTAAAATGTACATATTATATACAAAGCTACTTTGAAACTTTAAAGTGGAAAAGCCTAAAGGGAAAATTTTTAAGAGAGGTGATTCTAGAAAAATTTAATTGACAAAATTTTCATTTAACGATATAATCAAAATGTCACTTAAGAAGGAGGGACAAATTTATGAAAACAGATGACAAATTATCACTTAGGATAATTCGTAAAATTGCTTTCGTGAGTATCATATTTGTCTGTATATTTGCCATTGGTGTTATTGCTGCCAAATCAGATGTAAATTCGATAAAAATTGTTTTTGCTGATGATTGCGAAACAACGGTTATGACAGCAAAAACAGTCGTATCAGAAATACTAGAGGAAAATCATATCATGCTAGAAGCAGATGAACAAGTGCATCCAAGTTTAGACTCCACGATTGATTTAACCAAAACAATTACCATTAGCAAAGCTACAGCCGAAAAAAAGATTATTGCAGAAGAAGTAGAAAGTGTTTCTACTGAAGAAATCTTAGGCAATTATGTTACAATAACTGAAAAAATCATCACAGAACAAGTTGAAATACCTTTTGAAACGGTCACCAAAGACGTTTCCTCTTCGGGAACAGACACAACCAATAAAGTATTACAAGAAGGAGAAAATGGCTTAAAAGAGGTAAAATATAAAGTAAAACTACAAGACAATGAAGAAATTGAAAGACAAACTCTTTCAGAGACAATAATAAAAGAACCAGTGGATAAAATTATTCAAATCTCAACAAAAATTACTTCAAGGTCAAGTGGAAGTAGAGCTTCAAGTGGTACAATATCAGCCAGTGTTGAAGGAAAAACACCAACCGTTGTTACCTTAAATACATCAGCTTATTGTGCAGCATCTTGCGGAGGAAATACTAGAACAGCAAGTGGAGCAACTGCCTCATCATGGCATACGGTTGCAGCAGGAAGAGGTTATCCAGCAGGAACAGTTATTTATATCCCATATTTTGCGAATAAACCAAATGGAGGTTGGTTTGTTGTGCAAGATACAGGTGGGGCAATTACAAACAATCATTTAGATATTTGGATGGATTCTATGTCAGAATGTTTGAGTTTTGGAAGAAGAAATTTGGAATGTCATATATATAGATAGAAAAAAGCTACTTCAAAGTAGCTTTTTAAATAGGCAAAATTTTTCAGCAATTTTCCCTGAACTTTCATAATTCTTTATTTTCAACCACTTAAAGCTA
>CAOJGX010000012.1 GCA_948435735.1 uncultured Clostridium sp. | reverse complement strand
TACTCAAAGTATATAAATTTCAAAAAAGTGTGACATATGTTTGACTAACCTACAAATAATTTAATAATCTATCTATTTTTATATTGACAAAATAGAAAATAGTGATATAATATACATGATATATGAAATTTAAAAATATATTATAGAAAATTATTAAAACGTTTCAAAAAAATAGGTAGCTTGGTCAGAAGCTACCTATTTTTACTTAAAAGTCAAAAATGTTTATGATTTTTTCTATTAAAGTAAGAATAAAAAGTGTGCATTTTCCTAAGAAAGGAGAGAAAAATGTTTATTGATTATGCAAAAATTATTATAAAATCAGGCGATGGCGGAAATGGAGCAACCTCTTTTAGACGTGAAAAATATGTTGCAGCAGGTCGGACCAGATGGTGGCGATGGCGGAAAAGGCGGTGATGTCTATTTTATTGTTGATCCAGACAGTAATACCTTAATTGATTTTCGATTCAACAAAAAATTCAAAGCACAAAACGGCGAAAACGGTAGAGGCAGTAATTGTTATGGTAAAAGTGGCGAAGATTGTTACATTAAAGTACCCTTAGGAACGGTTGTCAAAGATTTTAAAACGGGAAAAGTGCTAGTAGATTTATCTGAAAAAGGGCAAAAAGAACTTGTTTTAAAAGGCGGAAAAGGAGGCAAAGGAAATACGCACTTTGCCACTTCCACAAGACAAGCCCCTAATTTTTCAATTGATGGTGAAAAAGGCAAAGAAAAAGAAGTAATTTTAGAATTAAAATCTTTGGCAGACGTTGGATTAGTTGGTTTTCCTAACGTTGGAAAATCTACTATTTTATCAAAAGTTACAGCTGCTACGCCCAAAATTGCAGACTATCATTTCACTACGATTGACCCAAATCTTGGTGTAGTTAAAACGGAACATGGTGATAGCTTTGTCATTGCAGATATTCCAGGAATAATAGAAGGGGCAAGTGAAGGAACTGGCCTTGGAATTCAATTTCTAAGACATGTTGAAAGAACACGTTTGCTTTTACATGTTCTTGATGTAGCTGGAACAGAAGGCAGAAATCCAGTCGAAGATTTTCATAAAATTAATGAAGAACTAAAAAAATATAGTGAAAAATTGGCAAACCGAAAACAACTGATTGTCGCCAATAAAATGGATAGCGTACAAGATGAGACCAATATTCAAGAAATTGAAAAGTTAGCACAAGAAAATGGCTTGGAATTATACAAAATTTCGGCTGCAACAGGCGAAGGTTTGAGGGAATTATTTAACCATGTTGCTGAAGTAATCAAAACACTTCCAAAAGAGGAAATTATAGATATTGACGACAGAATTGTGTATACCCTAGAAGAGGAAGAAACTCCATTCACGGTTGAAATTGTGAAAGGGGAATTTGTTGTACAAGGACCGGCAGCTGAGAGGATTATGCGAAGGATTAATGTGGAAGATAATGAATCATTTGCCTATTTACAAAGGAGTTTGAAAAAGCTTGGAATTGATGATGCGCTTAGAGAAAAGGGAATTAAAGACGGAGATAGTGTTAGATTGGTAGATTGGGAATTTGAGTGGTATGACTAGAGGAATTATTTTATTTTTCACGAAAACCTCTTTTTTGCATATGATATGCAAAAGGGAGGTTTTTTTATGAATAATCAAGAATTGAGTTTTTTGCTAAAAGAATTGGGCCGAATTCCGTACCCCAAATTAGAAAATATTGAGCAGGATTATGCTTTTGGAAGATTGCTGTATGAAGCTTATGCTGGGGGAAAAAGTGAGTTAACAACGATTTTGAGTTATGTTTTTGAATATTTGACAAATGGGGATTATGACGAGGTTGTTACGTTTTTGAAGATGATTTCAAAACAAGAAATGAAGCATTTGGAATTGTTGGGAGAAATATTGGTGTGTCTTGGTTTGGAGCCATATTTTATGAGTACATATGGAAATAAATGGTGTTCGGATAATGTGAAATCGACATTTAGTAGTTTAGAAGAAATGTTGAAATTTAATATAGAAATGGAAAAAGGTGCGATTGCAGGGTATAAGAACTTAATAGAAGCATGTGGAAATGAGAGTATAAAAGCTGTGCTTAGAAGAATTATTATGGATGAGGAAAGTCATGTGCAGATTTTTGAAATGCTGAAAGGTAAGTATGCGGATTATGGTTGCAAGAATTAGAAGAAGAAATGATGTAGAATTTTGAAAGGCTACATCATTTTTTTAGAAGAATTATTTTTGCAGGAAGATTGTACATCAGCAATTACGGATAAATTAGAACCGAGGGCGGAAAAAAAGTCACCTAATGTACCAATATCATTAGGACTTAAATTTTTAGCGATAATACAAGAAAGTGTACTAGCTAAAGTCACTAGTTCGCATCCTGAAGGACAATTACAAGAATTCATGTCAATCACCTATTTAATCCTATTAAGAAAAGTAAAATTTATGATAAATTAAATTTTTATGAAAGGTATCATAAAAGAAAATTAAGAAAAATTAATGCTGTATAATGGGCTGTGAGTCAAATTGAATAATAATTCTATAAATTATAAAAATAACTTGCTAAAAATAAAAAATGTGATATAATAATCTTAAGTTTAAAGGAGGTAAATCTTATGAAAAAGATTTTATTAATGACAGCAGTTATCATGTTACTTTTGGCTTGCAATGTAATCTATGCAAAACAAACTAATATTACGCCAAGCGTCTGTGACGTAGAAAATTGTTTACAAACGAGACCACATATTCATAATGCTTGTGAAACAAATCAATGTTATGTTGAGGGATGTATGAATACTCAAAAACATACGTATAAGAGTTGTGGCAATAGGGGAGCATCTATGAAAAGATATCATCATAACAATGCTTACCATCACAACTAAGTAGTGAAAAATTAGTATAGAAGTTTTGGATGAAAGGGAAATAGTTTTGATTACTATGACCCTTTAAAAAATGGCATGTATAAGTGGAGGAAAAGATTGTGTTTTATAAATCTTGTTATCAATCGCCATTGGGGGAAATCGTATTAGTCAGTAAAGAAAATCAATTAATTGGAGCATGGATGGAAGGTCAAAAGTACTATTTAGGCAAATTAAAGGGAGAGATACAAGAAAAAGATAATCAGGAGATTTTAATAAAAGCAAAATCGTGGTTGAATCGATATTTTAAGCGGAGAAAAACCTAACATCTCAGAATTAGAATTAGCACCAATCGGAAGTGATTTTGCCAAAACGGTATGGAAAATATTATGTGAGATTCCGTATGGAAAAGTTAGAACTTATGGGGAGATTGCAAGTCAAATAGCAAAAATAAAAAACCGAAAAAACATGTCAGCCCAAGCGGTTGGTGGAGCTGTGGGTCATAATCCGATTTCGATTATCATACCGTGCCATAGAGTAATTGGTAAAAATGGCAGTTTAACAGGGTATGCAGGAGGAATAGAGAAAAAACTTAAATTATTGAAGTTAGAAAATTGTCGTTTTGGAAAGGAAGGTGAAAATGAAAAGTAAAATCGTTGATGATATTGTTATCATAAATAGTGAAGAAATCATAATTGAAGATGTCCAATCAGCAATTGACTTTGTAATGACAGTAAAATATGAAACAAACTGTACCAAAATAGCTTTAAATAAAGGAGCAGTAATAGAGGATTTTTTTGTATTAAATAAAGGAGTGGCAGGAGAAATTTTGCAAAAATTCATCAATTATCAGATAAAAGTTGCTTTATATGGAGATTTTTCAAACTATACGAGTAAACCATTAAAAGATTTTATTTACGAAAGTAATAAGGGGAAAGATATATTTTTTGTTGAAGATGAAGAACAGGCTATCCAAAAACTTAAAGATAAATAATGAAATATCTAAGTTTTGAACTTGCAACAGAGCAATCCCCTAGATTCATCTAGGGGATTAGGATTATAAAATAAAAAATGAATTTTATTACAGTTTATTTTGCCAACGCATAGATTGCCTCAGCATAAATTTTACTACTCAAAATCAAATCATCCACAGCGATAAACTCATCCACTTGATGACACATATCCTTTTTCCCGGGCATATTAGCACCAAAAGCCACACAATTTGGAAAAGCACGTGCATACGTCCCACCACCAATTGCAATTGGTTTTGCTTCCAAGCCTGTTTTTTTATGAAATATTTCACACAAAGTTTGCACAAGATAACTATCTTTTGGCACGTATAAAGGAGCTTGCTCAGCAGTAAATTTAATTTCTAAATCTGGGAAAATATCCTGTAATTGAGAATACTTTTCTTTGATTTCTGCAAGCGGTGTATGAATTGGTACACGCAAATTTATTCCGATATCTAACAGATTATTTTCAAAGCCAAGAAAGCCAACATTGGAAGTCAAAATACCAGATTCATCTTCCATCACCTGACTTGACAAAAATTTTGGTCTGGTAATGTCAAATAAACCAATTTCGTCAAGTTTAGCAAGAAAAGTAAATTCGTTTTCGGTCAAACTTTTATCTAAGTTTCTATTTAAATTTTGAACCAATTTTGTAATGGCATTTTCACCTAAATCTGGATGAGCTGCATGGGCAGAAAGGCCGTTAAATTCTAGTTTTGTAATAGTATCTGTTGTTTTATCCTTTAAAGTCATTGAGCAATATTTTGGCACAACATTTAAAGCATTATTCTTGCAATCAATTGTTAAAATTTCCTTATTTTTAATTGAAAAAGGATGGCGTAAGCGAACTGACAAAATTCCTTTTTCAGCATAAATACAAGGAAAATCAGCATCTGGACTAAAACCAATAGTTGGTGTTTCTTCGCCAACTTTTTTGTAATGCTCAATACATCCCCAACCCTTTTCTTCATTTAACCCCAAAATCAAACGAACTCTTTTGCTTAATTTAGCACCAGAATCTAAAACTGCTTTCATAGCATAAAGAGATGCAATAACAGGTCCTTTATCATCAATGGTACCTCGACCATAGATTTTATTTTCTCGAATGTCTGGCGTAAAAGGATTGGTTTTCCAACTATCTTCAATCGTAGCAGGGACAACGTCTAAATGCCCTAAAATACCAAGCATTTCTTTCCCTTCTCCAAATTCAATGTAACCACAATAGCCATCTAAGTTTTTCGTTTTGAACCCTAACTTTTCAGCAAGATTTAAGGTATCCTCCAATGCATTTTTACACGCTTCACCAAACGGCATTTCTGGTTGACTAGTTTCGACCGAAACACTTTCAAATTCAATTAATTTGCATACAGCATCAATCATGTCATTTTTCTGACTTTCAATTATTTCATCAAACATAAGAACCTCCTAAGTCATTTTATTCATAAATGTATCATTCTATACAAGATAAGTCAATTCATAAAATATTGACTTATTTTGAAATCTATTATACACTAAAATAAATTTAGTAAAAAGGAGAAAGTTATGAGTATTATCCAATTAAACCACCCACTTATTTCACACAAATTAGCCATTTTAAGAAACAAAAACACAGGAACCAAAGAATTTAGAGAAATCATAAGCGAATTATCAACCCTTCTTTGCTATGAAGCTTTAAAAGATGCTAAAATAGAGGAAAATGAAATTGAAACACCAATTTGCAAAATGAAAGTGCAAAACATAAATGAAGAAAATTATGCCTTCATACCAATTTTAAGAGCAGGAACAGGCATGCTAGACGGTTTAATCAAAATCATGCCAAACGCTAAAATTGGTCATATTGGTATGTATCGAAACGAAGAAACACTAAAACCAGTCAAATATTATTATAAAACACCAAAAAATTTAGCCCAAAGAGAAGTTATTGTCCTTGATCCAATGCTTGCAACAGGAGGCTCAGCAATAGATGCGATTACCATGTTAAAAGAAAATGGTGCCACCAAATTAAAATTTTTATGTATTCTTGCAGCACCAGAAGGACTTCAAAAAATGCAAGAAATTCACCCAGACGTACCAATTTATTGTGCAGCAATGGATGAACGTTTAAATGAAAATGGCTATATAGTTCCTGGTCTTGGAGATGCAGGAGATCGAATATTTGGAACGAAATAATCGATAAAAATCAAAGAAATTAGCTTTCTTTGATTTTTTTATCAAAAAAAATTAAAATCTGACCGCTCGTTCTATTCCCTTTTTCCAAAAGATGTTATATAATACAAACAATCATCATAAAAATAAGGGGAAAAGCTATGAAAATAGGATTTATTTTTCCGGGCCAAGGTGCACAAAGTGTTGGCATGGGAAAAGATTTATATGATAAGTACGAAACAATAAGAGAAGTTTACCAAAAAGCAACTCAAATTGCAGGAATTGATATCGCAAAATTAACATTTGATGCAGGAGAAGCAGAGTTATTTCAAACCAAAAACACACAACTTGCTATCTTGACAATGAGCCTTGCTATTTTAGAAATCTTAAACCAGAACAACATCCAAGCACAATACACAGCAGGTCTAAGTTTAGGCGAATATGCAGCATTGTACTATGGAGGTGCCATTGATTTTGAAAATGTGATAAAAATTGTAAAAAAACGTGGCGAATTCATGCAAAACTTAGTGCCAGAGGGAGAATGGGCAATGGCAGCAGTTTTAGGATTAGAAAATTCTGTTGTAGAAGAGGTTTGCAAAAATGTAACAAATGGATTTGTTGTACCAGCCAACTTTAATTGTCCAGGTCAGGTGGCGATTTCTGGTGATAAAGAAGGTGTGCAAATTGCAATGGAAGAATTAAAAAAAGCTGGAGCGAAACGTTGTTTAGAACTAAAAACGGCTGGCCCATTTCATACAAGTAAGTTACAAAAGGCTTCCGATGCGTTAAAAGAAGAATTAGAAAAGATAGAAATGAAAACACCAACCATTCAAGTTATCAAAAATATAGACGCCAAGCCATATTCTGATACAGAAAACGTAAAAGAGATTTTAGCAACTCATGTAACAAATCCAGTTCGTTTTTCTGCTTCTATCCAATATATGGTAAATCAAGGAGTTGACACATTTGTTGAAATCGGGCCGGGAAAAACATTAACTGGTTTTGTCAAAAAAGTAGACAAAGATTTGAAATGTATTAATATAAATAATGTAGAAACATTAGAAAATGCAATACAGGTATTAAAAACAATGTAGGGGTGATTATTAATCGCCCGTGCTAAATGAAATGCGGGCGACTGCTAGTCGCCCCTACAGCCCATAGGGAGGAGAATAGAATGATGGAAAATAAAAAAACAGCCTTAATTACAGGTGCAGCACGAGGTATTGGTAAAGAAATTGCCATGAAATTAGCCAAAGAAGGCTATGATGTAGCAATTAACTATAGAGCGATGAACGAAGAATTAGAAACATTAAAACAGGAGATTGAAACAGATTTTCATGTCAAATGTGCTTTGGTTCAAGGCGATGTTTCAAAGTTTGAGGAAGCAGAAAAAATGGTTAAAGAAACCATTGAGCAATTAGGTAAAATTGATGTTTTAGTCAATAATGCAGGAATCACCAAAGATGGTTTGTTAATGAGAATGGCAAAAGAAGATTTTGAAAGTGTCATTGATATTAATTTAGTAGGGACATTTAATGTAACACGAAACGTCATTCCACTTATGATTAAGCAAAAATCAGGCAGAGTCATTAACATTTCATCTGTTGTAGGTGTTGCAGGAAATGCAGGTCAGACGAATTATTCTGCTTCAAAAGCAGGTATCATTGGCTTTACGAAAAGTTTAGCCAGAGAAGTAGCTAGTCGAAATATCCTAGTAAATGCTGTAGCACCAGGCTTCATTGCAACTGACATGACAAACGCTCTAAACGATACTCAAAAAGAAAACATCAACACCCAAATCCCACTAAAAAGAATGGGAACCCCAGAAGACGTGGCCAATCTAGTAAAATTCCTAGCCTCTGAGCAAGCATCCTACATCACAGGTCAAACCATCAACGTTGATGGCGGAATGGTCATGTAGTGGTCGGTCTTGACCGACCTAAAACCCCAGAAAAAGAAAGGAAAATAAAAAATGGAAAGAAGAGTAGTCATAACCGGATTAGGTTGTATCACCCCAATTGGAAACAACGTACAAGAATTTTGGAAAGGAATCGAAGAAGGAAAATGTGGAATCGATGAACTCACAGCATTTGACACAACAGACCACAAAGTTCATCTAGCAGGAGAAGTCAAAAACTTTACTCCAGAAGAATATATTGACAAAAAAGAAGCCAAAAGAATGGATCGTTTCACACAATTTGCCTTAGTAGCTGCGAAGGAAGTCATGCAAGACAGCCAGTTAAAAGTAGAAGAAATTGATGCAACACGCTTTGGTGTTATTGTTGGTTCTGGAATTGGTGGTTTAATCACCACAGAAACTGGTACAACACTTTTAAACGAGAAAGGACCTGGTAGAGTATCACCATTTTTCATCCCAATGGCAATTAGCAATATGGCAGCTGGTAATGTTTCTATAGAAGTTGGAGCAAAAGGGCAATCATTTTGTTTAACAACGGCATGTGCTAGTGGAACCGATTCCATCGGGGAAGCTTTTCGTATGATAAAACATGGATACCAAGATATCATAATGGCAGGTGGAACAGAAGCACCTATCACGCCAATTGCAGTATCCGGTTTTGCTAATATGAAAGCATTGTCAACTGCAGAAGATAAAACAAGAGCTAGCATTCCATTTGACAAAGAAAGAAATGGATTTGTCATGGGAGAAGGATGTGGCTTGATTATGCTAGAAGAATTAGAACATGCCAAAAAAAGAGGCGCAAAAATTTATGCAGAAATAGTCGGCTATGGAGCCAGTTCAGACAGCTATCACATTACTTCACCAGCCCCAAATGGAGAAGGTGGAGCAAGGGCTATGACACTTGCTATAGAAGATGCAAAAATCAAACCAGAGCAAATCAATTATATCAATGCACACGGAACCTCAACTCACCTAAACGATGCTGGAGAAACTGCTGCTGTCAAAACGGCTTTTGGAGAAGCAAGCAAAAGCGTCATGATGAGTTCAACCAAAGGCAATACAGGACATTTACTAGGTGCAGCAGGAGGGGTAGAAGCCATTGCATGTATCAAAGCGATTGAAACAGGAATCGTGCCACCAACGATAAATTACAAAACACCAGACGAAGAATGCGATTTAGACATTGTACCAAATACCCCAAGAAAAGCGCAAATCCAATATGCCATGTCAAATTCATTAGGATTTGGCGGTCACAACGGTAGCATCATTTTCAAAAAATACGAAGGATAAATGTAGGGGCGATTATTAATCGCCCGTGTAAAATGAAATGCAAAAGATAAAATTATTATTTATGAAATATAAAGAATGGACAATTTTGTTGTTAATAAAATGAGATGCGGGCGACTACTAGTCGCCCCTACAGAGAGATTATGGTAGAATATGGAGGAGAAAAAAATGGAATATCATGAAATCAAAAAATTAATGGACGATATGGGAAATTCAAAATTAACAGAATTAGAAATCGAATTTCCAGACGGAATAAAAATCAGCATGAAAAAAGAAGATGGAAAAAAACTTTCAGCACCTGTTCCAACTGTAATTCCACAGCCTCAACCACCAATGAATATCATTCAAGCACAAGCTCCTGTGGAAGTCAAAAATGAAGAAACGAAGTTACAAGGAAATATTGTAAAATCTCCAATGGTTGGAACATTTTATTCAAAATCATCTCCAACAGCAGAAGCCTTTGTAAAAATCGGAAGCAAAGTTAAAAAAGGTGATACTTTGTGTATTATTGAAGCCATGAAATTAATGAACGAAATCGAATCCGAATTTGATGGGGAAATTGTTGATATTTTGGCCAATGATGACGAGATGGTAGAGTATGGGCAGGCTTTATTTGTTATTAAATAAGCATAGTATAGTGAACTTGAAGTGAAAATTAGGTGAATTTTGTGTGAAATATAATAAAATTGTGCATAAGGAGAAAATGTCATGTTAGAAAATAAATTGGGCATAAAAAGTCAATTAGAACTTGCCAAAATGGAAGAAAAAATAACCAAAAAGAAAGCACTAGAATTGTTTGAAACAGGAAAACTAGAAGACGTTGAGGTGGGAACATTTGCAGGTTTATCAAAAATTCATCAATTTTTGTTTGAGGACATCTATGAATTTGCAGGAAAAATTCGCAAGGAGAATATTGCTAAAAATAATTTTCGATTTGCTTCTGTTATGTATTTAGAGGAAGCATTAAAACAGATTGATAACATGCCACAATCGAATTTTGATGAAATTGTAGAAAAATATATTGAAATGAATATCGCCCATCCATTTAGAGAAGGCAATGGAAGAAGCACAAGAATTTGGTTAGATAGAATTTTAAGAAAAGAAATTGGTAAAGTGATTGATTGGAGCAAAATTGATAAAGAAGATTATTTATTGGCGATGGAAAGAAGTCCGATTAGGAATTTAGAAATCAAGACTTTGTTAAAAAATGCGTTAACTGATGAGATAAATAATAGAGAGGTTTATATGAAAGGGATTGACGCAAGTTATGATTATGAAGGATATCATGCCTATCATTTAGCAGATTTAAAAAAGGATAATGATTAAAAAGGGGGAAATATGTTAAATATAAACGAAATTATGCAAATTATTCCACAACGTGCACCATTTTTGATGATTGATCAAGTGGAAGAATATGTACCAGGAGAAAGTTGTACAGCGTACAAAAATGTCTGTATAAATGAACCACATTTTGCTGGGCATTTTCCGGGTCAGCCAATTATGCCGGGTGTGCTAATTGTGGAGGCTTTGGCACAGACGGGAGCAGTAGCGATTTTGTCAATGGAAGAAAATAAAGGGAAAAATGCGTTGTTTGGCGGAATTGATAAATTGCGTTTTAAAAGGCAAGTTGTTCCGGGAGATGTGCTAAAATTAGAAGTCAAAATTATCAAGAAAAAAGGTCCAATTGGAATTGGTGAGGCTATTGCTACTGTTGATGGGCAAGTGGCAGCAAAAGGAGAGTTGACGTTTGCAATTGTGGGATAAGAAGTTGCACAAGCAAATAGAGATGAGGTTTCTGTTTACTTGTGCGACTTAAATAAAGTTTTGTCAAACAGAAAGGAATGAAAAAATGCTTAAAAAAGTATTAATCGCCAATCGTGGCGAGATTGCAGTGCGAATTATTCGAGCGTGTAGAGAGCTTGGAATCTCTACGGTTGCGGTGTATTCGGAAGCAGATAGAGATGCTTTGCATACACGTTTGGCAGATGAAGCCGTGTGTATTGGTGCTGCAAAATCGAGTCAAAGTTATTTGAATATTAAAAATATTTTAGAAGCGGCTTGTGGAACAGGTGCAGATAGCATTCATCCGGGCTTTGGATTTTTATCGGAAAATGCTAATTTTGCTAAAATGTGCGAAGAAAGTAATATCAAATTTATTGGCCCATCGTATCAAGTTATTGATTTAATGGGCAATAAGTCACATGCAAAAGAACTTATGAAAAGTGCGAAAGTTCCAGTTGTTCCCGGTTCAGAAGGAAGTATCAAGAGCTTGGATGAGGCGAGCCAAATTGCAGATAAAATTGGTTATCCTATCATGATAAAAGCAGCGGCAGGTGGTGGCGGAAAAGGAATTCGTCTTGTTACAGCACCGGAAGAATTGAAGGAAAGCTATGAAGTTGTAAAACAAGAAGCCAAATTGTCGTTTAGTGATGACGAAATTTACATAGAAAAATTTATTGAAAACCCAAGACATGTGGAAATTCAAGTATTAGCTGACGAATATGGAAATTGTATTCATTTGGGCGAAAGAGATTGCTCGGTGCAAAGACGCAATCAGAAGGTTTTGGAAGAGAGTCCGTCTACTGTTTTGGATGCAAAATTACGAAAAAAAATGGGAGAAGCAGCCTTGAATGCTGTAAAGGCAGCACGTTATTCCAATGCTGGGACAATCGAATTTTTAGTTGACAAACACAAAAATTTTTATTTTATGGAAATGAACACTAGAATTCAAGTGGAACACCCTGTTACCGAATGGGTCACTGGTATTGATCTTGTAAAGGAGCAATTGAGAATTGCGTCAGGGGAGAAATTAAGCTATTCGCAAAACGATATTTCTGTCAAAGGTCACAGCATAGAATGCAGAATCAACGCTGAAAACCCAGAAAATAACTTTATGCCATGTCCAGGAACGATTATGGATTTACATTTGCCAGGTGGAAACGGAGTTAGAATTGACACAGCAGTTTATACTGGTTATAAAATTCCACCAGTATATGACTCTATGATTGCCAAAATCATTGTGCATGCTTCCAATCGAGAAGAAGCCATTGCCAAAATGAAAGTTGCACTTGAAGAATGCGTCATAGATGGTGTTAACACGAACATTGATTTTTTATATCAAATATTAGAAAATGAAAATTTCATCTCAGGTAATTTTGACACATCCTTCATCAAAACAGAATTTGACATGTAATACACAACCATATGTAAATCATGTGATAAATAGGTGAAAATTATGTGAATTTTACACAAATACGAACATATCAAAAGGAGGAAATCATGGTCATAGACAAAATCAAAAAAAGAGGTTCTAAAAACATCCGAACCCCAGAAAGCAAAAGCGATATTCCAATCGGAAAATGGATGAAATGCGACAAATGTGGAGAAATTCTGTACAAAGAAGATTTGCATAAAAACCACAGTGTATGCATGAATTGTGGAAATCATTTCCGCTTATCAAGTAGACGTAGAATTTGGCAAACGTTGGATGAAAATTCTTTTAAGCCATTTGAATTGAATATAAAAACGTTAAATCCATTGGAATTAGAAGATTATGCAGCTAAATTAAAAGGCTTGCAAGATAGACTTGGCATGGATGAAGCTGTGGTTTGTGGAACAGGAAAAATTAATCAAGAGGATGTTGTCATTTGTGTCATGGATGGAAATTTTTTGATGGGAAGTATGGGCAGTGTTGTTGGCGAGAAGATTACGTATTCGATTGAGAAGGCAATTGAATTAAAGTTGCCACTGATTATATTTTCTGTTTCTGGTGGAGCGAGAATGCAGGAAGGGATTATTTCACTGATGCAAATGGCGAAAACATCGAGTGCAGTTGCGAAATTAAATGAGGCAGGTCGGCTTGTTTATCTCGGTGCTGACAGACCCAACGTATGGCGGAGTGACGGCAAGTTTTGCTTCTCTTCGGAGATATTATTTTGGCAGAACCGAATGCGATGATTGGTTTTGCGGGCAAGAGAGTTATTAAACAGACGATTGGTGAAGATTTGCCAGAAGGTTTTCAAACAGCAGAGTTTTTGTTGGAGCATGGATTTGTGGATAAAATTGTGGAGAGGAAGGATATGAAGGAGACGCTTTGGAGGATTATAAAATTTCATAAATAGTAATTAGTTGAGTTGTTGTTTTTATTCTATTTTTGAAAATCGTAGGAAAAATAGAGTATGTGTGCTATAATAAATTACATAGAGTTTGAAAGAAGTTTTTTGAAGAAATACAAAAATATAATAAATGGGAGGCAAAAAAATTTATTATAAGAATGAGTTCATTTTTGAGGGAGGTGATGATACTGAAAGATGAAAGAATAACTGAAATTGAAGAATTGGAAAACACGGTGAGAGAATTAAAAAATCTTAGCAAAGACAAAATGCTGGATGTATCGAGTGAGTTGAAGGAAGCGGTTGCTAAATTGGAGAAGTTGACACGTAAGGAAAATAGTAAGTTGACGGCGTGGGAACGATTGGAAATTGCACGAAATCCGAAACGTCCAACGGCATTGGATTATATTGCTATTATTTTTGACGAGTTTATGGAACTTCATGGGGATCGAATGTATGGTGATGATGGAGCGATAGTTTGTGGTTTGGCAAGGATTGGAAAGCAGAATTTTACGATTATTGCAGAGCAAAAGGGGCGCAATACGAAGGAAAATATTAAACGTAATTTTGGGATGCCAAATCCAGAAAGCTACCGAAAGGCAATTCGTTTGATGAAACAGGCGGAAAAGTTTGGTAGACCAATTGTGACATTTATTGATACAAAAGGTGCGTATCCCGGAATTGGCGCGGAAGAGCGTGGTCAGGGAGAGGCAATTGCGAGAAGTATGATGGAGATGGCGAATTTGAAGACTCCGATTGTTTGTGTTGTGATTGGTGAGGGTTCAAGTGGCGGTGCTTTGGCGATTGGTGTTGGAGATGAGATTTTGATGTTGGAGAATGCGGTGTATTCGGTGCTTTCACCAGAGGGGTATGCGAGTATTTTGTGGAAGGATGGAACGATGGTGAAAGAGGCGGCGGAGAAGATGAAGATGACGGCTCAGGATTTGAAGAGGTTTGGGGTGATTGATAGGATTATTGAGGAACCGATTGGGGGTGCACAGAATGATTTGGAAGTGGTGGCTGAGAGTATTAAGAAGGAAGTTGTGTTGGCTGTGAAGAGATTGAAGAAAAAGGATGAGTGTGAGTTGGTGATGGAGAGGTATGAGAAGTTTCGTTCGATGGGGGAGTATGAGAGTTGAGCGTTGGGGCCTTAAAGGGCTCTGCCCCTTAAGAATCCCCGCAAGGGACGCTGTCCCCTTGACCCCAGCACCTCAGCCGGTGAGGCATTGGTTTGCCAAATTGGGTTGTAAAAGCTGGTTTGTGACCGCACGATAAGCGCGCGAATGGGTGCGGTGCTGTAGGGGCGATTATTAATCGCCCGCTAATATAGGATAGTTGCTGATAGAGAAATAATAAAATATTATAAAATAAAATTAGGAGGGTTTTGAGATGATTTTGAAGGATAAAATAGTTTTGATTATGGGAATTAGGAATAAGTGGAGTATTGCGTATGGAGCAGCTAAGTCTGCGTATGAGCAAGGGGCAAGAGTGATTTTTACGTTTATGGGTGAGGATAATCGAGAGAAGATTGAGGAGTTGATTTCGGAGTTCGGGGAGACAAAGGCTTATAGTTGCGATGCGTCTGTTGATAGTGAATTGGAGATGTTATTTGAGAGTGTGAAAAAGGATTTTGGGAAAATTGACGGAATTGTTCACTGTATTGCTCATGCCTTTACGGAGGATTTACATAACCAATTTGTGCAAACGAGCAAGGAAGGTTATTCGCATGCGGTGGATGTAAGTAGCTATACGTTTGTGGCAACAGCTAGAATTGCAAAGGAAAAGGATGTTTTGGCGGAGGATGCAAGTTTGGTAAGTTTGACGTATCATGGTTCGACTAAGGTGCTTCCTAATTATAATGTGATGGGGGTTGCAAAGGCTGCTTTGGAGTGTAGTGTGCGCTATTTGGCGGATAATTTGGGCCCTTTGGGAATTCGTGTGAATGCGGTTTCTGCAGGACCAATTAAGACATTGTCTGCGAAAGGAATTAAGGATTTTGGTTCTATTTTGGATGTAGTAGAGGAAAAAGCTCCGCTTAGAAGAAATGTGACAAAGGAACAGGTTGGCGATAGTGTTGCGTTTTTGCTTAGCCCAATGTCGAATGCGATTACAGGTCAGATTATTTATGCGGATAGTGGTTATAATATTATGGGAATATAAGTTGATAAGGGGCAGTTTGTCCCTTAATTTTTTTGTTATTTTATGATGTTTCGATTGGAATTGAAAGTGTGGCAATAAATAGCCTTCTTGCATGAGTTTTCTTAATGCGTGGTTGTAGGCTCCGTGTGTTACGATGTTGGAGTATAAGATATTGGAAAAAACGTCTGCTATTTGAATGAGTTTATTTTGGGATGAGTCAAAATAACATACTTTTACTGTTTCAATTAAATTTTGGTTTAATACCATTTCTTGATTTAAATAATCTTCTAAGGAAAACTTTGAATCGGTTCTGACATTTCTTTCGTCAATTTGGAGAAATAAATTCTTGTCTTTAAAATAGCCTTTTTTTACTAGAATAACACCTTTATTGATAAAAATCCATTTATAGTATCATAATAAATTACAAATGTCAATAATTTGTGAGAAATTTTTAAAAAATCGTAT
Organism: uncultured Clostridium sp.; assembly: GCA_948435735.1. GTDB lineage: Bacteria > Bacillota > Clostridia > TANB77 > CAG-508 > Scatovivens. Next base: position 23,928 of record CAOJGX010000012.1, on the reverse strand, counting down.
CAATATAAAAAATAATCAATGTAGGGGCGATTATCAATCGCCCGCAGACCTCAGAGAATAAACTTCTATGGCTCTTCGAAGAAATTACTAGATTCAATTTAGAAAGATAGAAAGATAGGAATATAGCAATATAGAATATAGGAATATAGCAAAGACGTTGGAGCACGGGCGATTGATAATCGCCCCTACAGATATATTGAATATTTAATATTAGTTGTGAATTGTAATCAAAAAATAATTTAAAAAACTATTGACAAATGTAAAATACCATGCTAAGGCAGTTAACTAAAATTTTACTACATTTGTAGTATTTTTTGTTTTTGAAAATAACAAATTGTCATCACTTAGAATATGATATTCTAGGTGATTTTTTTATGAAATTAGGATTGTGTTTATCAGGTGGTGGCATTAAAGGAGCAGCGCATATTGGGGCAATTAAGGCTTTGAAGGAGGCGGGGCTTCATTTTGATTATATTTCGGGGACGTCTTCTGGAAGTATTGTTGCGACTTTGTATGCTTGTGGTTATACAACCGATGAAATTTATGTTGCTTTTAAGAAATATGCGAAAAGAATTGGCTATTGGGATTTTCAGAATGTTTGGAATGTGGGAAAAAATTTTGTGAAAACGGGAAAGCTAAAAGTAAAAGGTTTAAATAGTGGAAAAACAATTTATAATTTTGCTCATAAATTGTGTGGTGCAAAAGGGGTTTACAATATTAACCAAATTAATCGAAAGTTGATTATTCCGACTGTGAATATTTATACAGAGGAATTGTATGTGTTTCATTCGGGGCCACAGCTTAAAAATGAAAAAAATATTAAATATATTAATAATGTGGATATTGGGACTGCGGTTCAGGCAAGTTGTAGCTATCCGGGTGTGTTTTGGCCGTGTGAATATAAAAATACGCTTTTGGTGGATGGTGGCGTGGCAGAAAATTTACCATGGCGTGAGACAAAGAGGATTGGGGCAGATAAGGTTTTGAGTATTGTTTTTGTGGATCGAACGCAGAAAAAGTGCTGTGATAATATGCTACAAGTGCTGGATAAGTCGTTTGGGATTTTGTGCCATGAATTGGCGCGTTATGAGTGGGACGGAACGGATTATTTGTTGGAGATTGAGTGTAATAATGTAGGGTTGCTAGATTGGAGAAGGCTGGATGAACTTTATGAAGAGGGGTATGTTCAGACAAAGAAAAAATTGAAAGAATTTCAGTTGTTTTAAAACATGACAAATTCATGTCATGTTTTAAAAATATGGCTTAATTTTATTGAAAAATAAAGGTTTAAATATGACAAATAAATGTCATATTTAGAAGTTGCTTCCAAATTTTGCTTGGAAATAATTTTGAAAATTGCAGATACTATTCCTAAATTGATGAAAGGAATAGTAGTTATGGAATATAGAAATTTGCAAGAGAATATTTATGAGGAAGAATTTAATGATAGAGCTGAGCGGAATTTTGAATTGGATTAAAGAGAATAGAGAAAAAGAAAAAATAAACTTAAATCCAAATGCTTTTGAAATGACAAATGTGTTTTTACTGGGAGCAAAATATGCACAAGAAGGAGAAGATGTAAATAAAGATACGTTAAAGAAATTGTGGGATATTCGTTCTGGGGATTTTGCAAGATGTGGTATTTCAGAGAATAACTTTGTTTATCGAATTTGCGAAGATGCGTATAACGCTTCGCAAGAGGGAAAAGCTTTGGTAAATGATGAGGCTTCCCATCATGCACTAAGACGTTTGGCAGGTATAGGATTGGAAATAAGTCGTTTAAAAACACAAGAAGGAAAAGTAGAGTATAATAATCCAACTGAGTTTTTAGAGTTTGTGGAAGCTTCGAGAACTTTAAAAGGAGTACATCCAGATTTATATGAAAGATATGGATTTGATAAAAATCTTGAGGTAATACATGGTCTTTTGCCAGAAAATGCGTTGTCTCGAAGAATACAAAAGGCGATGAGTGAGCTTGCTCCTGAAGCATTAAAAGAAAGAAAAGTAGAGGAAAAACAGGAAGTAAAGGAAAGAGAATAGAGTAAAGAATAACGTGAAATATAGATGTATATTTTATGTTATTTTTTTGTATGAAATTGTTGCAGGATGTTTTATTTAGGGATATAATGTTTTTGAAAAATTTAAACGGAAGATGAGAGAAAACATGAACTCAAACTATAGTTTTTTACGAGAAACTCTAAAAGGAACCAAAAAACTAATTTTGTTGATTTTAATACTAACCATTTTTGCTTCCAAACTAAATGTGTATGTACCCATGTTTATTGGCTATGTACTAGATGGAATTGTGCTGCAAAATGAAGAGGTGATACCAGAATGGATTAGAAATTTATTTTTTACTGAGTCACTTTTGACAAAACTTTTGATTTTGGTGGGTGTCCTAATTTTAGTGAATACCATAATTTTTATTTTGCAATATTTGAGAAGCAAAATGAGTACAACATTTAATTTAAAAATCAATCAAAATGTGAAACATATTATTTTAAAGCATGTAGTTAATTTAGAATATGCACAATTGAATAATATCAATCATTCGGATATTATTCAAAGGGTAAATAATGATGCTACCGTGTATTCTGAGTTTTTCAATTCGCAGATGAATTTGTTTTTAGATACGATTTTTATTGTTAGTTTTTCGGTGGCACAAATTTTTGTACTAAATGCAACCGTTGGAATATTTGTATTTGTGATTTGCTTTTTGATTGTTGTTTTGTCAATTTGGTATTATAAAATATCGAAGCCTTTGGTAGAGGCCACTCTTGAGGCGAATAAGCAGGTGATTGAAAAGGCACGAAATGCAGTGACAAATTCTAAAATGCAGAAAATTTTTAATCGAAAAAATAGTGAAATCGAAGATTTTAGAACTATAAATGAAGCTTATCGAAAAAAGGACATTAGACTGGGAAAAAGTAGAGTTATTTATGGAGTTGGAACACATACGATTCGTAATTTTAAGGAGCCATTTATTTTGCTACTTGGTGGAGTTTTAGTGGTACAAGGTCAAATGACGCTTGCTACGGTGTCGATTTTGTTGACGTATGCAACCAAGATTTCAGATTATATTTATGATACGGTGGATAAATTAAAAGATATTAATGAATTTTTGGTTTCTTATAAGAAATTGTCGCAATTAATGAAAGTGAAAGAGGAAAATACAGAAAAAGAATATAAAAAATTATGCGGAAATATTGTATTTGAAAATGTGACAATAAAAGCAGGAGAAACCGAGCTTCTTCAGAATATTAATTTTGAAATAAAACAGGGTGAAAATATTGCGATTATTGGGGATAATGGCGTTCGGAAAAACCGTATTGGCAAAAACTTTAATTGGTTTTTATGAATATGAGGGAAATATATTGATTGGCAAAACGAACATAAAAGAGGTCAATCCGAAAAGTGTGCGTGATTACATAGGACTTGCTTTGCAAGATACGTATTTGTTTCATGATACGATTTTAAATAATCTGAATATTGTCAATAAAGATTTATTAGAATGCGAAATCGAGGAAGCACTAAAAGTAGCAGATATGTATGAAGATGTTCAAAAGTTTGAGAACAAATTAGATACCATGCTCGAAAGTGGTGGCGATAATTTATCCGGTGGGCAGAAACAAAGATTAGCTATTGCTAGAAATATTTTAGCAGATAATGAATTTATTATATTCGATGATTCTTTATCGAAATTAGATACACGTACGAAACTTAACATTTTAGAAAATATCATTGCTATTAATAAAGGCATGTTGATGATAGCGCATGATGTGAATGTTGTGAAAGCTTGTAATCGAGTGATGTTTATTCATCAGAAAAAAATTGAAGTTAATACACATGAGTATTTTATGGAGCATAATCAGGAATACAAACAAATTCTTGAAATGAAGCAAAATCATATTTTAGAAGATGAGGAAGAAGCATGTTAAAAGAAATATTTTGTAATTATAAGAAAATGGCTATTCATGCTAGTTTAGGAAGAATGGCTACGAGTTTTATGGTTATTATTTTTATAACATTTATGATTTTGATGGTAGAATATGCTATCCCAAGTGGAGATATTAAGTTGATTGGAAAGTTGGGATTAGTCTATGTATTTGTTAATATACTAAGAGCAGTTGCTACTTTTTACGAAGATTTTTCGGATATAGAAATGGAAAAAAACGTAAGTGCAGATTATCGAGAGAAAATTTTTATCAAATTACAAAACATGAAACAAGCCGAAATAGACTATCTAAAAGTTGGTGACATTTTAGAAAATATGTTAAATGATACAAAAGAAGTAGGTAAATTTTATACTTGGGGAATTGACCGTTCTTATACAGGTGGGCTGTTGCGATTAATTGGTACGTTGGTAGTTTTAATGTATTTGAATGTACCAATTATTCTAGTTGCTATGGTGATTTATGGAATTGGCTTTTGGATCGCTTTTGGTTTTAATCAAAGGTCATTAAAATTTACGGAGCAGAAAAGAAAAATAAACAGTCAGATTTTGAATTTTTCCAATGAGCAAATTAATGGTTTTGATACGATTAAATCGTTAGAAGTGCAAGGTCAGAGAATGAAAGAACTGAAGGAATTATTGAAAAATTATGAGAAAAGTGTGAATGAATTAGAGAAAAATATTCGAATATATACGTGTTTATATGATTATATTGTTTCGTTTGTTTTGGTTGTAACGATTTTGCTAAGTGGAATTGGTGGTTTAAAAGGCTTGGTTTCTTATGGAGTATTAGTCATTTTGGCGAGGTATATTTCCTCTCCGAAAGGCTATGCAAGATGGGTGATAGAAGGATTTCAGATTCGAAATGTTTGTCGTACATCGTATGAAAAAGTTTTTGAAATTTTAGAAAAACGTGAAGAAGAGATAGAAATAGGAAATCCATTAGAGGAAGTTGAAAAAATTGAATTTGAGGAAGTTCATTTTGCTTACAATCAAAATCAAAAAGTGCTAAAGGGAATTTCTTTGACAGTTGGCAAAAATGAAAAAGTGGCTCTGATTGGTCGTACAGGAAGCGGAAAAACGAGTTTGGTGAATCTTATTTGTCGTTTTTATGATTTAGAAGAGGGCCGAATTTTAATCAATGGGCAAGATTACAAAAATTATAGCATTCGCAGTTTGCGTGATAAAATTGGCTATATTATGCAAAAAGTTGTGATTTTTGATGGAACTATTTTGGAAAATATTAATTATGATAACAAGGATATTTCCAAAGAAGAAATCATCGAAATCTGTAAAAAGCTGAATTTGCATGATAAAATTATGGGGTTTGAAAAAGGTTATGAAACGCAGATTTATAAAGAAACTGATTTATTTTCCAATGGTGAGAAGCAAATGATAAATTTTGCTAGAGTGATGGTAGAAAATCCAGAAATTATTATTTTGGATGAAGCAACAGCCTCACTTAGTTATAAATCAGAAATGTTGGTTAGAAATGCAATTCAGGAAATTACCAAAGATAAAATTAGTTTTATTATAGCCCATCGCTTATCTACGATTAAAGATTGCGATAAAATCCTTTTAATGGCAGATGGCAAAATCCTAGAACAAGGAAATCACGAGGCACTAATCCAAAAACAAGGTGAATATTATAAATTAATTCATACATAACGTGTAGGGGCGATTATCAATCGCCCGCAAAAAAAGAAAGGAATAAACAATAGAATGAAAAAACAACAAAAACAACCCAATTTAAACAAAGCAAGAAGAACCAACGCCCAATTATATCCCATTTACAAAATGTTCTCCTGGGATTTGCTATTTTTCTATTCTATAGAATTTTTATTTTACACCATAACAAAAGGTCTAACTGCTTCAGAAGTATTAACTATCAATGGTTTGTATATTATATTTAAAGTATTCATGAACATTCCAGCCATCGCGATTTGTGATGCCATTGGTAAACGAAGTAGTATGATTTGGGGCAATATTTTGGTGGTTATCAGTATGATTATTTTAATTGTGATGCCAGGGGCAATTAGTGTCATACTTTGCAATCTGATATCTTCGTTAGGTTGGATGATGAAAGCAATTTCCGAATCAAATTTAATTTATGATTCTGTTGCTACACGTGGTGGAGATGGCTTATATACCAAACTAGATGCCAAAGGTGGAAGTTGGTATTATGTGTTAGATGGAATTGCTTCTTTGACTGCTGGTTATTTATTTGTGATTAATAATTATTTACCGATGTATATTTGCTTGGGATTTGTTGTAACTTCCACTGTATTATCGTTATTTTTTAAAGAAATTTATCCAGTTAAAAAAGAAGAAAGAAAAAAATTAGGGAACTTCTTAAAAGAGTATAAAAGTGATTTGAAAATATCCATGAAATTTATGGCAAACTCTAGAAGAATGAAATCCTATATTTTATTTGGTGCTATTTTTTATGGAATTATCTCCATATTTGATACGTATAGAGGTGATTTGCTAATAGAACTTGGTGTATCAGAAGAACAATATTCTATGATATCTGCCATATTGTGTTTTATAGGAGGACTTTCAATTAATTTAATTCAAGTACTAGAAAAGAAGTTCAAAAACAGAATTTTGACATTTATATCATTAATTTATATCGTAAGTTTTGTGATTGTTGGAAGCTTGGTAACCAATTTTACAGGAAGTATTTTATTGCCAATTATCCTAGGCTTTTATTGTGTTGCTAGAGTAGCAACTTCTATTTGGTACATATTAGAATACAAATATTTGAAGAATTTTAGTCAACCTGATATGAGAAATAAAATTACATTTGCGTATGAATTTATTAATGGTATTGTAGCAAGTGTCATGTCTATTTTAGGAGGATTATTATTAGAAGTAATCAACATAAAAGATGCTTTCTTAGTAGTCAGTTTGGCCTCGCTACTGGTTCTTATTTTGATTTTAGATTATATGCGAACACGTTTTGGGTTGAAACCAGAGCAATATACAAAGGAAGATATTGAGTTTGTGGAGAAAGAAAAAGTCTTATAAAAAAAGAGGCGTCAAGACTGCCTCTTACCGATTCTTTGTAGAAATGAGAATAGAAAACCGACCAAACTTGCGATTTCATAGAAAATTAAGAATACTGTAAAAACAGAAAAGCAAATCACAGTGGTTACACATTCCGCCAATTTCCCTAAAAAATTCTTTAACATAGGAATTCCTCCTTATGAAAATAAAACTAAATATCATATTGATATAAACTATAATTGAATTATAGGATAAAATGATTAAAAATGCAACTTAAATTTATATTTGTAAAGGAGCAAAAAATGAAAAACAAAATCAAACAAGAACTACAAAACTTAGTAGATGACGAATACGCCAAATTCAACAAAAAGCTATGCCCAGATACAAAAAAAGAAATGTTAGGAATTCGCGTCCCACTTCTTCGAAAATTAGCACAAAATATTGTCAAAGAATACGATTGGAAAGCATTTTTAAACCAAGCAGATGACAATTGTTTTGAAGAAGTATTATTACAAGGTCTTGTAATTGGTTATGCAAAAATGGAAATAGACGAAAAATTAGATTATATTCAATGGTTTGTACCAAAAATCGACAGCTGGGCAATTTCCGACACCTTTTGTCCGACACTTAAAATTAAGCCAAAGGATTTACCCAAAGTTTGGGATTTTATTTTGCCTTATTTCGAGTCAAGCAAAGAATTTGATGTTCGCTTTGCAGTCATCATGATGTTGGATTATTATTTGACGGATGAATATGTTGACAATGTTTTAGAAAAATTAGACCAAGTGTCACACGAAGGCTATTATGTCAAAATGGCGGTTGCGTGGTGTTTGGCGGAAATTGGGATAAAGTTTAACGAAAAAGCGATGAATTATTTAAAAAGTGACAATCATTTAGATACTTTTACCTTTAACAAAGCTTTACAAAAAATGCGAGAATCTTATCGAATTGACAGCAAACAAAAAGAAATATTAAAACAGATGAAACGTACAAATACTAAGTGAGAGCAAGTTTTATTAAGGAAACCAAAGCTTGTAATGTTGCCTACGGAGACTGTAACAGCAAAGCTTTAACAGTCTCAGCTAATTGACAAATTTACATAAATATGATATAATAAAAAGTGGGGCTTTTGATTGTGAAAGTCGAAAGTTTAAATTTGTTTTGTCGAAATTTGTTGAACAAAAATGATAGACAACAATAAAAAAAGATAGTACAATAGCAATCACAAGAAATGATGATAAGCAGATGTGGTTTGCCACCAAAAAACATAGTGATAACTATGAGAATGGAGGTGGTGTTTATGGATTTTATACTTATATTAATATACTTATTAGGAGTTTCCCTAACTATAAACTTAGCCTTATTAACAGTAGTATTGATACATATAATGAATAAGGAATAAAAAAACGAACACGCATCTGTAACTTGCTGGTTCGATGTGTGTTCACACATTAATTGGCAACCACGTTTGTGGATTGTCATTTCTTGTTTTTATTATACAACATCTTATTACAATTGTCAAGATTAATTCGGATTTTTGCCAAATTAGACAATATTTCTTGCTATTTTTCAAAAACTATAATATAATTATTTCAACTGAAAAAAAGGAGGAAACTTTATGGAAAAAAGTTTTAGTGAAACTTACAAAAGTGCAGGAGTAGACGTTACTGCAGGATATAAGTCGGTTGAATTAATGAAAAAATCAATACAAAGTACATATACAGAAGGGGTTATCGGAGATATTGGTGGATTTGGTGGGCTTTTTGCACCAAAGATAGATGGCATGAAAGAGCCAATTTTAGTATCTGGAACAGATGGTGTTGGCACCAAATTAAAATTAGCCTTCTTAATGAACAAGCACAACACAATTGGCCAAGACTGTGTTGCCATGTGTGTGAATGATATCGTATGTTGTGGAGCCAAACCATTGTTTTTCTTAGATTATATGTCCCTTTGGAAAAACATTCCAGAAATGGTCGCAGACATTGTAAGCGGTGTCGCTAATGGCTGTAGACAAGCAGGTTGTGCTCTTATCGGAGGCGAAACAGCGGAAATGCCAGGCATGTATGCTGAAAATGAATATGATTTAGCTGGGTTTGCAGTTGGTATTGTTGACAAAGAAAAAATGATAAACAGCGAAAATATTGAAATTGGAGACAAAGTCATTGGTTTAACTTCGAGTGGTGTTCACTCAAACGGATTTTCCTTAGTACGAAAATTATTTCATATAGGAACAGACGAAGAGGCTCTAACAAAATACCAAGAGGAATTAGGCATGACACTAGGTGAATGCCTATTAACGCCAACCAAAATCTATGTAAAACCAGCCTTAGAACTCATTTCTAAAGTACACGTAAAAGGAATTTCCCATATAACAGGTGGGGGATTTTATGAAAATATGCCACGTATGTTGAAAAAGGGCGTGGGATTAAAGATAAAAGCAGATTCGTATGAAATCCCAACGATTTTTAAATTAATGCAAAAAGTGGGCGATATTCCTACACATGATATGTATAATACGTTTAATATGGGAATTGGAATGGCGATAATTGTACCAGAAAATGAAGTAGAAAAATCTTTGCAGATATTGAAAGAGTGTGGGGAAGAGGCGTATTTGATTGGAGAAGTTGTGGAAGGAAATAAGGACATAACGATTGTTTAGAGATTGATATAAAGTAAAATTTGACAAAGTTATGTAAATATGTTATAATAGAAGTACTAGAATTGTTGGAAATTAAGCAAGCAAGCCACTTAGGCAGAAGGAGGACAAAAATGAGCAAAATGATAGTGTTTGAGGTTTTTGACGAAACGGGAGTGAAAAAGACGTTTGTTGCAAATTATGTACTGGGAGATGAACGGTTATTTTCAGTAAATTTAAATGCAGCAGAGCTTGTAAAAAAAGACAGGGTCATCAAAATAGAAGAGCCAACAAGTATTCGGCGCTATACAGATGGCAGTTTTGTAACAAATCAGTTCCATGCAGGTGACTTGATAAAAATTGACTCTGATGGAAACTGGGAGTTCAAACATTCTCTTCGGAGTTATGTGGCTGTGTTGTTAAGTAGGCTGCGTTGCTCTTGTGAAGAAATGACTTTCAAGGTAAGAAAAGCTGTGAAAGGTGGAGATAAGCTTGGAAGCATCAAAAGAACAATTAAGCCAACTTGGTATGTTGACCTTGATTTTGGTTTTCCAGTAGAATGAAAAAACGAATAGGCAGGTGGATGAGATTTAATATCAAATTCATCTGCCGTTTTGTATTGAAAAAATAGAAATGATGTTATATAATAAGAAAGAATTTGTATATTAGGAGAATAAAATTATGGATAGTAACGAAGAATTTAAAGAAATAGAAGAAAAACATAGAGTTTTGATAGAAAAAGCAATTGAAATCATGAAACAGGTTTCTGACCCGAAACATTCGATGTCTCATATGGAATCGGTTGTTGGCTATACAAAGGAAATATTGAAAAGTGTGGAAGAGGCAGATAAGGAAGTATGTATTATTTCAGCGTACTGGCACGATGTGGGAAGGATTGTGCAAGAAAAAGGTCATGCGGAGATAAGTGCTGGTAAGTTGCAAGAGGAAATGAAAAGTTTGGGGTATGATGAAAGGTTCATTCAAAAATGCTATCAGGCAATTGATAAACATAGTTGGAAAAAGGAGCCAGAAACGTTGGAGGGAATTATTATTCGAGATGCTGATAAAATCGATTTTGTGGGAATAGGAAGATGGAAAGTCTGTATTGAGACGGACTGCAGATTTGTTAAAATCCTAGAACTGTTGCCAGTGCTAAGAAAAGAGATTTTAAAATTAGAATGTTCAAAAGAGATTTTTGATCGAGAAATAGCTAATTTAGTCGTGTACTTGCACGATAAAGTTTTTGGGATTAAGTGAGAAATAGCATTGACAAAATTATGTAAAGGTGGTATAATAAAAATGGAAAAATTTTGCAGTTGTGAATGTGCCGCTGAAGCACAGAAAGGAGACATCATGAAGGAGAGATATCAAAATATACGAGTTATTCGGGTAGGGAGTAAAGTCACAGTAATCGTATCAAGAGGTAAAAGAGTAAGTAAGTACGAGAAAAGCTGTGATAGTAAACCTTACATAATAAAATGGTTACCATTTATTTGTAAGGTTCGGTATTCTGGAAAGCTGATCGTAGAATCGGATTCTATTGAAATTTCCAAAGGTGATACAGTAAAAGTATCGGTAACCGGAAAAGTTTCTGTAAGAAACAAAAAAACAGAGACTTTCTCAATCTAACACAGGGGGCGGCTAAGAGAAGCAAGATTTTCTTCTTTTAGTCGCTTTTTGCTATTTTTGTGTAAATTTTCTTGAAAAAGATTGAGTTATGTAATATAATAAATAATATAGTAAACAAAAAAATTTTAGGAGGAAAGTCATGTCAGTAAAAAGAATTTATGTACAAAAAAAATCAGGTTTTGATGTAGAAGCAACCGATTTACTTAGTGACATTCAAGAAAATCTACAAATCAAGCATTTACAAAAGCTAGTCGTGCTTAACCGATACGATGTAGAAGGAATTTCGGATGAAATATTTGAGCAAGCCAAAGGAACCATTTTTTCAGAGCCACAAGTAGACAATTATTTTGTGGAGAATTATCCCATAGAGGAAAACACAAAAGTATTTGGAGTAGAATTTTTACCAGGTCAATTTGACCAAAGAGCGAATTCTTTAGTAGAATGTCTGCAAATTTTGGCTGGCGGAAAAAAACCAGTTGCTAAATCTGCTAAAATCTATATTTTAGCAGGAGAGTTGAAGGAAGAAGAAATAGAAAAAATCAAACAATATATTATCAATCCAGTTGATTCTAGAGAATGTTCACTAGAAAAAATGACTTCTTTACAAGACAACATGGAAACACCTGCTGATGTTGCTATCATCGAAGGATTTATTAACATGACTGACGAAGATAGTGAAAAATTCTACAAAAAATATGGATTTGCTATGGATTTAGCAGACCTAAAATTCTGTCAAAAATACTTCAAAGAAACCGAAAAACGAAATCCAACCATGACTGAAATGAAAATGATTGACACTTACTGGTCAGACCACTGCAGACACACGACTTTCCTTACCAAATTAGAAAACATAGATATCCAATGGGATTTACTTTCTAAAATTTATGAAGCTTACACACAATCTAGGCAATACGTCTATGACGGAAAAAAGGCCAAAGATATTTGCTTAATGGATATTGCCACAATTGCTGTAAAAGAATTAAACAAAAAAGGTATGCTAAAAAACTTAGACGAATCGGAAGAAATCAATGCTTGCAGTATCAAAGCAGACATCTTGGTAGATGGCAAGCCAGAAGAATATTTAATCATGTTCAAAAACGAAACGCATAATCATCCAACCGAAATAGAGCCTTTTGGTGGAGCAGCAACGTGTCTTGGTGGAGCCATTCGTGACCCACTTTCGGGAAGAGTCTATGTGTATCAAGCCATGAGAATCACAGGGTGTGGTGATCCAAGACAAGCGGTAGCAGATACGATGCCAAACAAATTACCACAACGTAAACTAACCAACGAAGCAGCACGTGGCTATAGTTCTTATGGAAATCAACTTGGCCTTGCTACTGGCCAAGTTGCCGAAATTTATGATGATGGCTATTTAGCTAAAAGATTGGAATTAGGAGCCCTAATTGGTGCTGCACCAAAGAAAAATGTTGTACGAGAAAGGCCTCAGCCAGGCGATATTGTTGTCTTACTTGGTGGTCGTACTGGTCGTGATGGTTGTGGTGGTGCAACAGGAAGTTCCAAAGCTCATACGAGTGAATCTTTAACAACCTGTGGTGCAGAAGTACAAAAAGGAAACGCACCAGAAGAGAGAAAAATTCAACGTTTATTTAGAAATCCAGAAGCAACCGCTTTAATCAAACGATGTAATGATTTTGGTGCAGGTGGTGTATCAGTTGCGATTGGTGAATTGGCAGATGGTCTTATCATCGATTTGACCAAAGTTCCCAAAAAATACGAAGGTTTGGATGGAACAGAACTTGCTATTTCTGAATCACAAGAAAGAATGGCAGTTGTTGTAGCAAAAGAAAATGCTGAAAAATTCATTCATTTGGCAGAAACTGAAAATATTGAATCCACGATTGTCGCAGAAGTTGTGGAAGAACCTCGTGTAAAAATGTTTTGGCGAGGAAAATGCATTGTGGATATCAGTCGTGAATTTTTGGATACCAATGGCGATGTTAAAAAGACAGAAGTAACGGTTCAAAAGCCAGATTATGAAACATCACCATTGAGGTCACAAGAAAATCCGCAAGATATAGAGGCAAAGTGGAAAGACACAATTTCATCATTAAATTGTTGTTCACAAAAAGGTCTAGTCGAAAGATTTGATAGCACAATCGGAGCCAATACCGTTCTTATGCCATTTGGTGGAAAATATCAATTAACACCAGCAGAAGGAATGGCAGCTAGAATACCAACTTTAAATGCCTATACCAATACAGGAACTATTATGACATATGGCTATCATCCTGAAATTGCAAAATGGAGCCCATTTCATGGTGCGGTGTATGCTTTAGTGGAATCAATTACAAAATATGTTGCCATTGGTGGAGATTATAAAAATGCTTGGCTTACATTGCAAGAATATTTTGAGAAATTAGGAACGGATAGCAAACGATGGGGCAAGCCATTTTCTGCCTTGTTAGGTGCGTATTTGGTGCAGGAAAAATTAGGAATTGTAGCAATTGGTGGAAAAGATAGTATGTCTGGTTCGTATAATGAATTGAATGTGCCTCCAACACTTGTTTCATTCTGTGTTGGAACGGTAGATATTCGAAACGTTATTTCCAACGAGTTTAAAAAAGCTGATTCAAAAGTTGTTTTATTACGAAACAAAATGGATGAAGATGAGTTGCCAGATTTTGAAGATTTGAAAGAGAATTATGAAATAGTGCATCAATTGATACAAGAAGGAAAAGTGCTTTCTATTTCGACTGTCAGAAATGGCGGCTTGGCAAATGTTTTGACGAAAGCTTGTCTAGGAAATAAAATAGGATTTAAACTAACTTCTGAAGTGAATTTGTTTGAATTGATGTATGGTTCTTTTGTTCTTGAATTAGCAGAGGACGTACAAAATCCTAAATTTGTAGAGTTGGGAATGACTTGTGATTGTGGAAGTATTGTCGTTGGTGATGTGACAATGCCAATTGAAGATTTGCTTCAGGTTTGGCAAGAGCCATTAGAGAAAGTATTTCCAACCCAAGTGAAAACGGAAAATAAGAACATAGAAAATATTGTATCAGATAAAACATGTACCATAAAATGTTCTAAACCAATTGCAAAACCACGTGTTTTTATTCCTGTATTTCCAGGAACCAACTGCGAATATGATGTAGGTAAAGCCTTTGAAGACGCAGGAGCGATTGTACATACAAGTGTATTTAAAAATATAAAACCAAATGATGTAGCAGATTCGATTGATGAATTTGCAAGACAAATCAAAGAAGCTCAAATTATCATGTTACCAGGTGGATTTAGTGCAGGAGATGAGCCAGATGGTTCTGGAAAATTCATCAGTGCTGTGTTTAGAAATCCAAAATTGAAAGATTTGATTCACGCACATTTATATGAAAATGATGGTTTAATATTGGGAATTTGTAACGGTTTTCAAGCTTTGGTAAAAACAGGTTTATTGCCTTATGGAAAAATTATAGATATGGATGATACCATGCCAACACTTACATTTAACCAAATTGCAAGACATCAATCGTGCATGGTACAAACAAAAGTTACATCTAAGTTGTCGCCTTGGTTTAGTAAGGTGGAGCTTGGTGAAGTGTTTACGATTCCTATATCACATGGGGAAGGAAGATTTGTTGTGCCAGAGCCAATGTATCAAGAATTGCTTAAAAATGGCCAGATTGCAACACAGTATGTTGATTTTGAGGGAAATGCTTCGGGTGATATTACGTTTAATCCAAATGGATCGAATTATGCGATTGAGTGTATTACCAGTCCAGATGGCAGAATTATGGGAAAAATGGGACATTCGGAGAGATGTTATACAGATATTTATAAAAATATGCCGGGGAATAAGGATCAGAAGTTGTTTGAGAGTGGAGTTGCATATTTTGCATAATAAAGATAAGAGAGGTTACCTTTAAAGGGTAGCCTCTCTTGAATGTATTTTTCATAACTCAACTATTAATTAAATCATATTTTAGTGTAAAAGTCAAATTTACTGAAAAAAATCAAATTTTATTATTTGAAATTTTACTTTCAAAAAAGATTTTTTTATGATACAATACAGAATGTATAATTTTAGAAAAATTTAAAATAATAAGGAAACAAGGAGTTGGAAATAGATGGAGAAAAAAGATTTTGAGATAAAACAGGGCATCAAAGCCCATTTAATAAAGACAGATTTGTTTAAAACAGATATGATTTCTGGTATTATTACAGTACCGCTAACACGTGAGAACGTGACAAAAAATGCACTCATCGTCAGCATGTTAAGACGCGGAACAGCCAATCTAAAAACGCAATTAGAATTAAGTCGAGTACTAGAAAATTTGTATGGAGCAGCGTTTGAATGTGGGATTGACAAATATGGCGATAACCAAATTTTAAGATTTTACATTGATTCGATTAATGATAAATTTGCCTTAAAAGATGAAGAAATTTTGAAAAATACGCTTCATATTTTATTGGATATTATATGCAATCCTTTATTAGAAAATGGCAAATTTAAGGAAGAATATTTAAAAGTTGAAAAAGAGAATTTAGCCAAAATCATAGAAAGTAAAATTGACGATAAAGACTTGTATGCCTATGAAACCTGTATTTCTAAAATGTATGGCGACAACGGTTTTGGACTTTATAAATATGGCTATTTAGAAGATTTACAAACAATCAATGTAAATAATTTGACAGAGCATTATCACAATTTAATTCAAAATTCAAAAATTGATTTATTTTTATCAGGCGATTTTGACGAGAAAAATGTGAAAAATTTGATTTTAAATGATGAAAATATCCAGAAATTGCGTCCAAGAATTGAAAATTACGTTTTGAATAACGAATACACAGAATGCAAACAACCTGTGGAAAACGTAGACGAAATCATCGAAAAAATGGACGTTACACAAGGTAAATTGGTGATTGGAATGGACGTAAAGGCCAAAGTAGAAAATGTGCAATTTAAAACTTTGCTCTATAATATTGTATTAGGAACGGGAGCTAATTCGTTACTTTTCCAAAATGTTAGAGAAAAAGAGAGTTTGGCGTATTCGATTAAAAGTTTGTATGTCAAACAAAAAGCCAATATTTTTATTCGAGCAGGTATTGAAATTCCGAACTTTGAAAAAGCAGTTAATCTCATCAAAGACCAGCTTGAAATCATGAAAAAAGGCGAATTTTCAGACGAAGATTTAAATGCTGCGAAAGAATATGTCAAAGCTGGAATTGTTGCCATTGAAACCGAGCAAGACACGGGAATTATTTATTATATTGGCCAAGAAATTTCAAAAACCAATACCACCATCGAACAATATGCCAAAAATATCGAAGCCATTACACGTGAAGATATCATAGAAATTGCGAATAGTATTCAAATTAATACCATTTATTTTTTGAGAGATGAGGAGGCCAAGTAGGATGCAAATTGTAGAAAATAGTAAAATTCAAGAAAAAATTTATATTGAAAAGTTGTCAAATGGCTTAAAAGTGATTGTTATCCCTAAAAAAACCCAGAAAAAATATATCATTTGGGGTGTGAATTATGGTTCCATCGACCACAAATTCACAGTCGATGACCGAGAAATCACTGTTCCAGACGGAATCGCGCATTATATGGAACACAAATTATTTGAACAAGAAAATGGAACGAACAGTCTAGATGTGTTATCAAGCATGGGCGTGAATGCCAATGCGTATACCACCAACAATCATACTGCTTATTTATTTGAAGATAACAACGACAAATTTTTTGAAGCTCTAGATGAATTTATGAATTATGTACAAAATCCATATTTCACAGATGAAAACGTAGAAAAAGAACGTGGTATCATCGAGCAAGAAATCATGATGTATGACGATTATCCAGATTGGAAACTGTATATGAATGTCATGAAAGCCATGTACCATAAAAATCCAATCAATATTGATGTAGCGGGGACCAAAGAAACAATTGCTGAAATTACCAAGGAAAAATTATACGATGCCTACCACGCATTTTATAGACCAGACAAAATGGCAATTGTGGTTTGTGGCGATTTTGAACCTACCAAAGTAATTGAAGAAATCGAAAAAAGAATGACATTAGAAAATAATAAACAAACGATAACAAGAATCTATGAAGAGGAACCAGACGAGATTGTAAAAGATAGAATGGAAGCAGAAATGAATATTAGTATGCCACTTTTTATGATTGGTTATAAAGATACCATTTCTGTTGAAAACCAAATTAAAAAAGATTTGGCATTAGAAATCATTTTCAATATTTTAATTGGAGATAGTACAGAACTATATCAAACTTTATACGAAGAAGGCTTATTGCAAACAGAACCAACTTTTATTTACGAGAACAGCAATACCTATTCACATGTATTAATAGAAGGGCAAAGTCAGCAATATGACGAAGTTATAAAGAGAATTGAGGCCGGAATTGAGAAGCTAAAACAAAATGGTATTCAAGATGAGGTATTTGAGAGAACAAAAAAGAAATTATATGGCGAATTTGTAAAAAGCTATAATGATGCAGGAAATATTGCTACAAGTTTTGTACAAAATTATTTCCGTGATATTAATCCTTTGGATTATTTTGAGGAATTTAATGGTTTGACCAAAGAATATACCATGCAAATTTTAAATAGCGTGTTCCAAAAAGATAAAAAGGTTGTATCGATTGTAAAATCAAAATAAAATTGTAGGGGCGATTATCAATCGCCCGCTGTCAGGATAATCTTATCATAATATCAGAACAATATCAAAATAACGGGCGATTGATAATCGCCCCTACAGGGAGAAAAAAATGGTTTATTTTCCGGGTTTGAATTTATGTTTAAAAATAAATCCGATTGCTTTTAATTTATTGGGAATGGATATTTATTATTATGCTATTTGTATTGTGGGAGGAATTGTCGTAGCGCTGTTGCTTTGCTATCAGTCAAAAGAGAAATTTGGAGTGGATTTTAATTTTGTGCTTGAAAGTCTGATAATCGCTATTGTTATAGGTGTGATTGGTGCTAGGATTTATTATGTGGTGTTTCATTGGAAAAATAGGCCAATGGCATTAGTCGAATTATTCAACTTCAGAAATGGCGGTTTAGCGATTTATGGAGGTCTACTTGCAGGTGGTTTAGTGATTTTTGAAAGATGTCGAAAATTTAAAGTGAATTGTTTGGATTTTTTAGATTGTATTGTACCATTTATAGCACTTGCTCAAGCAATTGGAAGATGGGGGAACTTTTTTAATATCGAAGCTTACGGCCCAGAGACTTCGAACCTTTTCCGAATGGGAATTAGTACATTACAAGGGTATAAAGAGGTTCATCCTACATTTTTGTATGAATCGATAGCAACAATGATGATTTTTATTGGATTAAGAAATTTACAAAAAAAGAGAAAATTTAAAGGCCAGATTTTTTATTTATATCTGTTCTTTTATGCAGGAATACGAATGCTAATAGAAGGCTTAAGAAGTGATAGTTTAATGCTAGGAAATTTCAGAATATCACAAGTTTTGTCGATTGCGATTTTTGTAGTTTCAGGGATAATGCTGTTGAAAAAAATCAAAAAATATACAGATAACGAATTCTGTCACTCAAAATGATGAAAAAAGTCTACTAAAAAGTTCGCTAAATGTTGATTTTTTATTGACATTGACGAATAAATGTGGTATTTTGAAATTATAGTAAGTAGAGAAATAACATTCTGTTATTGAATGACTAAATAAGCATTGTAACTTACAAAATTTGTGAAAAGGGGCGATGTGTAGTATATGATAAATGATGAAATTTGTAAATTAAGAGATAAATTGAATAAAAGTATAGAAGATGGAGAGGACTATGATGTCATCTGTCAATTAAGTGTAGAATTAGATCAGTTAATTGCTCAATTTATGGATGACAAAGAAAGAAAGAAAAAAGATGAGATGGAAAAATAGTAGGCTTTTTGCTTGCTATTTTTCATATTTTAAATAAAACTGAATATCTTATAAGCAAAGGAGGAAAAAATGAAAGATAGATTAATAAGATACAGTTTTATTTGTTTAATATTAGTTGTCAGTATCCTGCAATTCTCCATTGCATCACAAGCCGATACAGAACTGAGTAACGAGACATTAGCTTGGGGCTTCCGAAGAGGTGAAAATCATGAACAGGCAGTTTTGGATAGTGAAAGTTTGAAGGTTCTGGAAAAATTTAATGGGATGGCAATGGGAAATCCTGAAAAAAAGTATATTTATTTAACATTTGATGCAGGCTATGAAGCTGGCTACACAGAAGAACTTTTGAAGGTGCTAAAAGAAAATGATGTAACAGCAACCTTTTTTATAACAGCACACTATGTCAATACAGCAACAGATTTAGTCAAACAAATGATACAAAATGGAAATATAGTTGGAAATCATACGGTTAACCATAGCTGTTTACCGGGCCTTTCAGATGATGAAATAAAAGAAGAAATTATGAAATTGCACAATAGTGTGTATGAGGTTACAGGCTACGAAATGACGTATTTTAGACCACCAAGAGGAGAATTTAGTGAAAGAACATCAAGTATTGTAGAATCACTTGGTTATACCAGTGTGCTTTGGTCAAATGCCTATGATGATTGGGATCAATCGAAACAGGGAAGAAGTGATTATGGCAAAAAGAAGGTTTTAGACAATTTGCATAATGGAGCTATCATTTTGCTACACAGCACTTCAGAAGATAATTTGACCATGATGGATAGTATGATAAAAGAAGCAAAACAAATGGGATATGAATTTAAGTCGTTAGATGAGTTTGAGAAGTAGAAGTGTCGAATGAAAAAAATTGACAAGGAAAGAGAAATATGTTATAATTCAATTAATAAAAACAAGGAGTCACAAGTTATGTGATTGCCACTGAGAAAGGAACCCCATCTCGATGGTCGAAAGTAGAGATGAGGTTTTTATTTTAATTTTGCTTACTCAAAGATTATAATCAAAATTATAATCAGAGTAAATGCAATAATGGTTGTAAATAGTAATATGTAAGAAAAATATAAGCATAGTTTTAAAAGTAAAATTTCATTCATCATTGGCATCACCTCCAATCAATAAGGTTGGGGGTGGCAACCACTCTCTAGCTTCTCCTTGTTTAATTCATTAGTATATTACGGAAATTGATTGAAAGCAAGAAAAATCGTTCGACTAATTATGACAAAATAGGCTGATATATAAAAAAGAGAACACATAATAATGTGTTCTCTTTTTTTATTAAATAGCAGTTTTTTCACCACTTTCAATCATTTCATCAATTAATTTAGCGATAATTTTACGTTCATCATACGGATATTTCACTCCGTTTTTTTCCAAATATAAATCATGACCAAGGCCCGGAATGACAATGATGTCGCCAGGTTTTGCAATCGAAATGGCATAGCGAATTCCTTCCGTTCGGTCAACCACGATTTTGTAAGGTTTACCAGTAGGGATGATGCCGAACTTCAATTTCTTTTAGGATTTTCAAAGGATCTTCGGTGCGAACTTGGTCAGACATAAGTACTGTAAAATCAGCAAGTCTTCCAGAAATTTCACCCATAATTGGTCGTTTGGTGCTATCACGGTCACCACCAACGCCCCAAGCGCAAATAACGCGGCCTTTTGCATACGAATTTACAGCAGTTAAGATGCTTTCTAAGCTAGATGGCGTGTGAGCATAATCAATCATAATGGTAAGCCCTAATTTATTTGGTACTAATTCGCTTCTACCAAGCACACGTAAATCTTTTAGACTAGAGCGAATTTCATTTGCAGTAACATCGAAATAAGAGGTTGCTGTGATGGCTCCTAATGCGTTATATACACTAAATTTTCCCGGAATCGTAGCTTCAATTCTTTCTGCATTACCTTGATAATTAATGGTAAAATCGATCGAAGAATCTGTGATGACAACCGTATTGGCATCAGCTTGAATATCAGCTGGATTTTCAATGGCAAAAGTTTTGATTGGTTTATTTGGTAATAATGTTGGAATTGTTTTTACGGTTTGGTCGTCATGATTGATAACGCCATATTTTGCCATTTTTAAGAGTTCTAATTTGCAGTGAAAGTAATCTTCCATGTCTGGATGCTCTTTAGGGCTAATGTGGTCTTCACTTAAGTTTGTAAAAACGCCAATATCAAATTCGCAGCCAGTTACACGGTCGAGTTTCATGGCTTGTGAAGAAACTTCAATAATGGCAACATCGGTTTTTTGTTCTACCATTTTGCTCAAATATTTTTGAATTTCAATACTTTCAGGAGTTGTTCGATCCGTATCTTCGATTTTTTCGCCATTGACATAAACTGCAATGCTTCCAATTAGGCCAACTTTAAGACCATGTGCTTCTAAAATGGATTTTATCATAAAAGTTGTGGTAGTTTTGCCTTTTGTTCCAGTAACGCCAATTAATTTTAATTTTTTAGAGGGATTATCATAAAATTCACAGGCAGTTTGAGCAAGTGCTTTTCGTGTATTTTGAACAGAAATAATAGGAATTTCTGTGCTGATAGTAAGGGAAGTGATATCTACTTCTGGCTCGACAATAATTGCTTTTGCACCATTTTTGATTGCGGCGGGAATAAATTTGGTGCCATCTTTGGAAAAGCCATTGATGGCGATAAAAAGACCGCCTTCTTTTATTTTTCTAGAGTCGGAATGAATGTTTGTTATGTCTAGGTCTAAGTCGCCAACTATGTTTTTGGTATCGACTGAAGAAATTAATTTGCTTAATTTCATATGGTTACCGTCCTTTCGTTTTGGTTAAGATGATTATATAACAGATGGTGTGGATTTGTAAAGTGGGAGAGAAAATTTTTATAAAATTGGGAAAAGTGAATGAATTATGTAAAAATGATATTATGAAATCTAAAAAATCCTTGCAATTTTATGTAAAATATGGTATAATATAGAAAATACTTAAAATAGGAGTAAAAAAATGCCAAATTTAATTACTTTAACAGGTCCATCTGGATCACGGAAAAAGTGAAATTATGAAAATTATTGTAAAAGTAAATCCACAATGTGCAATATTGCCTAAGTTTACGACACGTGCAAGAAGAAAAGATGATGATGAAAGTATTATAAATGTTGATGAAATTCCTTCGGAATGTGATTATGTATATGAACAATATGGAGAAAAATATGGATTTTCTTCTCGCATGATGATGGAATATTTACAAAAAGGAAACATACCAGTAGTGATTGTTAATGATGCAGATGTGATAGAATTATTACAAAAGAAGTTTGGTACTAGCATGAAATCTTACTTTGTACATAGAGAAAAACCTAGTCGTGAAAAGTTAATAAAAATTTATAATCGAACAAGAGGGATAGCCAACCCTGATGTTATTGAAAGAAGATATCAAGTAGCACAAAAAATATATTCTATGTATGTTAATAGAATTATGTTGTTTGATAATGTTATTTTAAATACAGCTGAAGGATTTGATGAAGTAACACAAATTGTAAAACAGATATTTGATTTTTCTTCAATACAAAAAAGATTAGTAAAACCAGAGGGAAATAAAATTTTTGTAATTGCAGGAAATTCGGGTTCGGGGAAAGATATTTTAATAAAAGGAGCTAATCGTTTAGGTTGTTTGCAAGTTCCGAAACATACAGACAGAGAAAAAAATCCTACAGATGGATCAGAAATGATTTTTAAGGGAGACCCAAGGTACAATTTAACAAATTGTAAGTTGCGCTATGAAAATTTTGGAAATGAATATGGAATTGATGTATTACCAATTTGGGAAAATTTGATGATGACGAATAAACACCAAATGTTAGTATGTAGTAAAATAAAAACTTTGCGTGAATTAAAAGCGGAATTTGGTGAAGCGGTTACTTCTATTTATGTACATTCAGATATGAATATAGAAGAGTATCTAAAAATGGAGCAACAAAATGGAAGTTCAGAAAATTATATGCAAAGTAGAGCAAATCAATTTAATGAAGCACATAAAAATTATGCAGAACATTTTATGGAATATGATAAATCTTTTATTTATACAGGAAGTGAAAAAGAATTAATGATGCAATTGGCAGGAGTTTTAGGTATACTATATAATAAAGTAAATGAGCAAAAGAAAGGAATGATGAGAGGCTAATGGAAAACATTGATGTTTTAAATGAAAATGGAGAGAAAACAGGTGAGGTTGTCTCAAGAGAAGAAGTCCATCGATTAGGTTTGTGGCATAAATGCGTACATATTTGGCTTATCAATGGAAAAGGTGAAGTTTTATTACAGAAAAGAAGTAAGCAGAAGGCTACTCATCCTAATATGTGGACAACAGCAACATCTGGGCATTTATCGGCTGGAGATTCAAGCATAGAAGGTGCGATTCGAGAATTAAGTGAAGAAATTGGTTTACAGGCAAGACAAGATGAATTAAAATATTTATTTACAGTAAAAGAAAGTGGAGTGAATAGTAATCCTGAAAAACAAATCTTAGAAAATGAAATTACTGATGTATATTTGCTTGAAAAGGATGTTAATATAGCAGAGTTAAAATTACAGGAGGAAGAAGTCTCAAGTGTTAAATGGTTTTCGTATGAGACGTTTAAAAAAATGGTTATGGAAGATAATAAAACGCTTGTGCCTCATAAAGAAATGCAATTTAAAATGTTAAAAATTTTAGGAGTATAGATTTTATAGTTCTTTGCTGCATATGTTCACATAAGATTTATTTATATAGGTTTAAAATAGATATGTCACAAGTAAATTGAAAATAAAATATTGAAAG
>CAOJGX010000011.1 GCA_948435735.1 uncultured Clostridium sp. | reverse complement strand
ATTGTTGTTGTTATTATTGTTATTATCATCACCATTACCACCAGGAGGTGTCGTAGTTTTGATTGTGATTGTTTTTGTCATATCTGCTACATGAATGTCTCCTGTTGAGGTTCCACCTGAAGCTGTAATATTTTTTAAGGTTATTTTGGCATTTTTAGCATCTGTTTTCTCATTTACCTTAAATTTAATTTTTAAAACTGTTTCTGGTTTATTGACCAAAGCATTTCTCTCCATCGCAAAAATTCCATTTGCTTCATTATACGTTGGATCTGACCAACCTTTTTCACCAATCATTTCAACAAGTGTTAAACTACTTTTATCATATTCCAAAGTAGCACCTAACGCGATAATTCCTTCTGGTGTGTCAAGGCTAGATATTGCAACATCTACAACAAATTCATCTTTTTTGCTATATTCATTTTTTGCAGTTTGCAATGTCATATTACATGACACTGCGTATACACTTGTCGCTATAAGCATTATGCTTAACAAAATGAAACTTATTTTTATGATTTTCTTCATATTTTC
The DNA here is from genome assembly GCA_948435735.1 of uncultured Clostridium sp. Classification (GTDB taxonomy): domain Bacteria; phylum Bacillota; class Clostridia; order TANB77; family CAG-508; genus Scatovivens. The sequence goes on along the minus strand of CAOJGX010000011.1, from coordinate 39,639 downwards.
TCCTTTGCTTTATTTTAATTTTGCTGAACCTATTAATACTAATTTAATTTGTGCTAAATCAGTGATTGTTATTTGTCCATTTCCATCAATATCAGCGGCTCTTAAATAAATACCTTCTAATAAAGTATGTTCAATATAATGTAATTTTAATTGTGCTAAATCAGTTACGGTAACTTCACCATTTCCATCAATATCGGCTGTTACAATTAGAGTGAAGTGTAAAGTATCACCTACTTGTAATTTTGTGCCAGTTGTCACAATCGCATCTTCTCCTAATACATTTCCATCTTTGTCTGTAAAAATCATTTCTTGGTAAGTTTCAACATTTTGTTTGAATTCACTTACGGTTGTATGTGGTGCTATTTTTGAAATGGTATCTGTTTCGATTAAATATTTGTCAGATGTGATGCCATCTGCTCTTTTTTGTATATTGATATCAAGTTTTGCATCATTCGAACTAATATCCATAATGCTGTTACTTGCTTCAATATTTTTTACGCTAATTCCTGTTGTTGTATTTTCTGTGATAGTGTCTTTGGCTTTAAATTTAATTGTAAAGACTTTTCCACCTTCTGTAACAAAATCTTCAGAATCTGTTACAAATTTGAAGTTTTCTTCATTCATAACAATTGGATTCCAAACACTATTATTCTCTGTAATATTAATTCTTTCCAAAATATTCGTATCATATTCTAATTGACCACCCAAAGAAATTAATCCTTTTTCAATGTTGCTAAAGTTACCAATATTAACATCTACTTCAAATTCGTCTCCCGGATAAATCGTTTTGTCAGATACTTTTTCAATGGAAGTTTCAAACCCTGTAGTTGTTACAACGCATGGTGTACTTGAAACCTCTTGGCTTGCTGTTTCTGCTGTTGTCGTTACTTTTAATACATAACTTCCAGCATCTGCTTCTGTAAAGTTAGCTATTTCTAATGTTTTATTTGTCTTTCCTTCTAATTTTTGTTCATCTTTATACCATTGATAGGTTTGAATACCTGGCGTTTCAGATACATTTGGTTCTATTTTTAAAGCTTTATTGATAACTCCTGTTTTTGTTCTAGGCATTGTAATTTCTGCTGGTACAGCTGTTGGCATTACAACTGTTTCTCCTCTTGCTGCTTCTTCTTGCACAACTGCTTTGGCAACAAATTTAGCTTCTACAATGCAGTTTCCATCTTTTACATCATCATAATTTACTGTGATATCCATTCCGTCTTTATTGCTCACTTCTCTTGTGCTACCACAAACTGTTATTGCTTCAATTTCATAGCCATCTTCTGGAACTACGTTAAATGTAGCGGATTGACCTTCTGCTAACGTAACAATGTTTCCTTCTTCTCGGTTGGCTCCATTGATTTGACCACCTTCTGTGCCAGACACAACAACTGCTTTATTTTGTGGTACAGTTCCATCATTTTCAACAACTGCAATCGCAAATGGACTGAAAGAGTCACATGTTACAATTAATCCATATTGTGTTACAACACAAGGAATTTCTTCTACTCCAGTAACATTTCCTGCCTCGTCTCTCATAAAGTGGTAAGCTTTAAAAGTAACTCCAGCATCCTCTGGGCCATATCCTGCTGGAAATCCTAGTGCTAATCTTAATCTATGACCAGTTTTTACCACATATGCTTTACATACATTTAATGAAATATTATAGGTCTCACTTGTTACTATTTCTTGACCGCCTAATTCATTTTCCATTAAATCATTCATTGCATCTTTTTGAGTTTGTGTTGTTCTCGTTGTTACTAATGCTATTCTATTTTTCAATTTATCGGATACTTGTTCTCCATCGCTGGTTACCCATCCATTCATAGAAAGATCTTCATTTTCAAGAAGAGTTGGTCTAGCAAATACTTCCCAATTTTTAGCTGCATTCATACGACTTGAACAAGCTATTGTATTAGCTGCTCCATAAGAAATATAGTTTGGTTCTTTACCACTATTTTTTCCTACTGCACCTGTTATATAAATTCTATACATTGCATTATCATCAGCAAACATTTTACTGAATTTTAAATCAAATGTTATTCTACGTTTTCCATCAAAAACAAAATTGGTTATTTCAGATTCAGCTGCTCCTGTTGCTCCTGTTGATTCCATTCTGTAGCCAATTTCTGTTGCTCCTTGTGCTAATACTAAATCATCATCATAAGTAACGTCAACATGATAGGTTGGTCCTACTACAAGTGTTGCTACTGGTGCTGGTGTTTGGTATTTTATATAAGGTGGAGCTTTATAAATTCCATTTGGATTGTATAATTTTCCTGATTGTGCTACAAAATCGGATTCATCTCCTTGATATGTCAAACCAGCTATTCCTTCACTTGGTGCTAATGTTGTCACTGCAAATTCAACATATTCCCCATTTGGAACTGTAATGTAAATATGATCTTCATAGTCTTTAAATCCTCCTGCATAAGGTTCTGGATCCATGTATCCCCATTTACCTTCAATCCATATGTCATCACCTGGTCTATACTCATGATATTTCATCAAGATATACTTGCCTTCTTTTGCAGCTTCAGCATATCCTTTTTCATGATAACTAATATAAAAATCTCCTGCTTTATATTCTTCTGTCTCAGTACCTTCTTGCTTAAATTTTACTAATAATCCATTATTGTTTGTAACATTATCAATTCCATAATCTTCTGGATATAGTTCTGGATATTGGAATTTATAAAATCCTGCTGCTTCTACTGTTTCTATAGCAATATGTTCTTTGTTCATCGTTTCTGTTCCAACTAAACAATATCTGGTATTTTCAAATCCTTCTGTTATGTCGCTTCCTGGTACGAAATCTGGATCTGTGGTATCAACCCCAGTAGCACGTAGGAATGGATCGTCTAAAGTGGCATCCACTGCATACCAAACTTTTTCTGTTGCTCTAGCTGCTGTTTCTTTTTCTATTTGAACATAGTTCCACATATGAGGAACTGCTGCTGAACCTTCTGATTGATGCGTTCCTTGTACAAGAATTGAATGGATTCCTATTTTATCTAAAACTGTTTTTAATGCTCTTGCATATCCTTCACATACTGCCTCTTGTTTTACAAGTGCACCATAAGGTGTGGAAATAAATCCTTCATTTCCTTCTGTACAGTCACTTTCTAGTCTGTACCCTGTATGATAAATGATTTCGTTGTGAACGAATTTAATTTGTTGTACTATTTTATTTTGATTTTCTACTACTTCTATATTGTTAGCCTTTTGGGCAATTTCATTGACACGATTATCAAAATCACTGATGGCTTGTTCTACTTGTTCTTGGCTAGTAAAGCCGTCTGTATAATAATCTGCCTGTCTACCAGAACTGATGTACGCATGATATTGATTTTGTGCGTCTTTGGTTGTTCTGATTGTTAGTTTTTGAAAGTTTACATAGAAGATTTCAGGATGGTCTGCATAAAAAGCATATCTAGCAGCATTCATTGCTGAAATTAACTTCGTATCTCCACTTTCATATTGTTTGACTTGGTCTTCTGTAAAGTGACCATTTTGAACAAGATCATAGACTTGTTTACCAGTTTTTAATATACCTTGTGTGTACATATTGTACATTGCTTGGTAGATTTGTTTTGATTCTTCACCAAGTTGGTCGTAATGAAATGCTCCATTGACTCCGAGTCAAGGTGCTTTGACTTTCTGCTCCATACACTAAATTGCTAAGCGAAAGCCAGCTAAATTGTGATACAAAAAGTACTGTGATTAAAAAAATAACAATTGATTTTTTTAATTTCATAATTTAACTCCCCTTTTCTTATATTTTTATTAATAATATCCAGCGAAAAACTAAATATCTATTAATTTAATCATACCATAAAAATTCAAAAATGTCAACAGTTTCCAAGTGATTTTGTGACAAAAAAATCAAAGAATTTTTTCTCAAATTTTCTACAAAAATTCAGTATTTTCAGTTTTTTTACGTTTAACATTTGTTTGCTCTATTTTTGCCCCTCCAAAAATTAACATAATATTTTTATGTCAAATTATTTATTTCCATTACATATCCTACAGCGAATTTGTTTTAATTGCTCAACTCCTTGACTTTGTTCTTTAATAATTGCTTCTGCAACCTCCTTTAAACGTGGATCTATACAATAGTTAAGTACATTTTCACACATACAAATAGCGCCTTCATGGTGTGGTATCATTTCACTGATAAAACTCAAATTGATATTAGAGCATTGACTGCTATTTTTCATTCTGCAAATCATCTGATTCACAATTGAAAAATATTGCGAAATATAGCAATTTACATCTTTTTGTGCATTGACAAAACCACATGTTGTTTTTGCAATTTCTTGCATTTGCTTAATTCCTTGTTTTTGTGTTTCTATAATATCACAGGCAAGTTTTTTTAATGGCTCACATTCTGTGTATTCTAGTAAATTTTCGCACATGTAAATTGCTGCTTGATGATGTGGAAGCATACACTCAATAAAGTCTAGTGTGATATCGCTCACACTAATTCTGGTTGTCATTTTATTAGCCATTTGGCATAAAATCTCTTCAAATTTTCTTATGTATTTATCAATATCTGACGTTCTACAACATTTCATAAATTGTTCCTCCCTTTTTTATAATATAAATGAGACAAAATTTAAGTTCCATTTTTTGTATACACTTCCTATTTTTGGAAATACTATTTTTGATGGAAGAAAGGAATGGTGATAAATATGACAAGCAAAGAGCTTTTATATGTAGAAGATGCTTTGGGCCATGAAAAATTTATGAAATGTTGTGCTCAAAAAACATCTTCAAAACTAACAGATCCAGCTCTTTCTGCGTATGTTGCAGAGTTGGAAAAAACACACACGGATTTAATGAACAAATTTAAAAATTTATTATAGGAGGAAATGATGGAAGACAGAGATTTAATGGAAAATGAATTATTGGTTATCAAAGGGGTTTGCGATTTATATCTTCATGGAACAATTGAAAGCACAACTGCTGAGGTTCACCAAGCTTTTAAAGAAGCTTTGAATACTTCGTTGGATATCCAAAATAAGCTTTATAATTTGATGGCAGAAAAAGGTTGGTATAAAACAGATACTGCGGAACAAGCTAAAATTGATGCGGCTAAAACTAAATATGCGAATGCGTAAAAGTTGAGGTGTTTAGGAAATCTAAACACCTTCTTTTTTCTCTTTTATCCACTCATACACATCTTTCCAAACCACATCCTTATTTTTCTCATTTAATATCTCATGTCGCATACCAGGATATAAAATTTTTGTTATATTTTCATAACCTAAATTTCTTAAAAATGCTTGACTTTCCAACCACTTTTTTTCATTGATAATGACTTGATCATCGCCACCTGCTATAAATAAGATTGGTAAGGTTTTCTGTTTTACTTCCCAACCATTTTTGCTATAAATATCTTTCATGACTTGAAATAGATTGGTAAATCCGTTTAATGTAAATGTAAAACCACATAGTTCGTCATCATCATACTGATTAACAATTTGCTTATCGCTACATATCCAACCATTTTGACTTTTGCTTTTGGGAAATTTCTTGGCATAGTTTCCAAATGCTAAATTTTGAATCAAATTACTACGGTAATACTCACCTTTGCCAATTTTCAGAATTTTTACAAATAGCAAAGCCAAATCAACAAACGAATTTTTACTTGGTGAACCACAGATAATTAATTGGTCAATATCATTATCATATTTTTTGATATATTTTCTAACCAACATAGACCCCATACTATGCCCTAACAGTATGACTTTTTGATTGGGATATTTATTTTTGATAAAATTAGTGATTTGATGCAAATCTTCTACTATATATTCTGCTTTTTCTTCGTAAAAATAGCCCAAATCTTTCTTGGCCTTTATGCTTTTTCCGTGACCTCGATGGTCATGTATCACAGTCACATAGCCATTTTGAGATAAAAATTCCATAAAGGGTATATATCTTTCTTTGTGTTCTGCCATTCCGTGCGAAATCTGAACAATTCCTTTGATTTCTCCTTTGGGAAAAATCGTTAGAACATCTAACATGAGTTCGTCACAAGCTGACTTTATTTTATTTTTTTCCATAGTTACCTCCGTTTTTCAATCTATAAAAACAGCGTAGCCTCACAGTCAACTACGCTATTGTTAAGTTTATTCCTCTTCTTTTCTTTCCATTATACTTCTTAATTTTTGTAATCCAAAAATGACCAAGCCACCGATTACAAAAGCGATTATATCAAATGTTTGAAAACTCATTGCAGTTTGTGGTACATCTAAGGTTGTAGGGCCTTGCACAATCGAATATAGTGAGCCGATCATCAACCCAATAATGGCATAAATGGTTTGACTTCTATATTTTTTTAAGCACATACGGATTAATTTTATAACAGCTATAATTCCAGCTATAATTCCCAACCCAAAAGCAAATAAGGCTGGAAAATAAGAAAAATTCATGTGCAAAAATTCTTTCACAGCAGATACAATTGGTAAATATAAACCAAAAATTAGTAATAAGGTTGATCCTGAAATTCCTGGTAAAACCATTGCTGTAATTGCGATTGCTCCGGTTATGAAAATGTAAATTGCAGAACCAAAAGTTAAACTACTTACATTTACATCAGCTGCTGGATTAAATACAGAAATTACTATCACAAGTGCTGCACCAAGGATTGTAAAAATAAGGTTTTTGTATTTGCCTTTGACCACTTCTTTTTCTTCTAAAATAACTAAAGGAATGGAAAATAAAACAAATCCTAAAAACATCGAACTGATAAAATAAATATGACTTTCAAAAATACTTGCTAATACAAGCATTGCTAAAATAAATCCTACTGCCCAACCAATTCCTATTTTTATTAGAAAAATAATGGCTTCTTTTCTTTCTTCTTTGGTTCCTGAAATTAAATTGTCAAGTGAACGAATAAATTGATCATAAAATCCTAGCAAGAATGCGATGGTTCCTCCTGAAACGCCTGGAACACTGTCGGCTAATGCCATACAAAAGCCTCGAATAAAATTTAGTAGATTACTCATTCTGCCTTCTCCTTTCTATTTTCTCCTATCAATTTTTATGTATTGTTTGATTTTTTTATTCTATCATATATTTTTATATTTGCAATATATTTTTACTTCTTTCTTAATTTCGCCATAAAAAATCCCTCATAAAACTCATCGGGGCAAATACACAATGTTCCCTTGATGGTTACTGGCAACCTTGGCAAACTTTCGATTCCTGCAAAATAAATTGGCACAATTTCTGTTTTTGTTTCTTTTAAAATTTGATGGATTATATTCTCATTTTCTTGCCCTAAAATGGAACAGGTTGAATATACCATTTCGTTTCCTGATTTTAAAATTCTAATAGCTTTTTTCAGCAAAGCTAACTGAGATTTAGTGGATTTTTCAATGAAGGAAACCGTAAATTTATTTTTTAAATCTTCTTTTATCTGCAATGTTCCGCTACCACTGCATGGGGCATCTAATAAAACTGTATCAAATGAGAAAAAGTCGTCAATTTTACGGCTATCTGAAACCATAACATAGACATTTGATGCTCCTTGTTTTTCAATATTATACTTTAATCGCTGACTACGCACAGCATTCATCTCGCAGGCTGTGATGTGGGCTTGATTTTGGGTTAAGGCTGCTATTTGTGTTGTTTTTCCGCCTGGTGCTGCTGCCATGTCTAGAATATCTGTGTTGGGCTTAGGATTTAAAATGATAGGTGGTAACATGGAAGATAAACTTTGCAAGTAAACTTCTCCTTTTTCATACATTGGAAGGGCTTGTATTTCTTTTTCTTTCGCCTTTTTTAGAATAATTGCATCTTGGCTCCACACTGGGATTTCATATTCAATTCCTAATTGTTTTAGTTGATTTTGTATGGTATTTGTATCCGTCTTTATGGTATTGACACGAAATGTCGTTTTTCTTTCTACTGTATATCCTTGGATGATTTTTTGTGTGATTTCTTCTCCATATTGTTTCTTTAACAAGTTTGTTAAACATTGGGGTATTGTTTCAAATTGGCTCATAATTTCCTCCTGATTTTTATTATAGCACATTTTTTTAATGATGTGTAAACACATTTTTGTCCAAGGTTTCATATTCTATAGTAAAGGGGGGAAATATTATGTGCATGAATAAAGGAAATAATAATGTATGTTGCTGTATTTTCAGTATTATTGCTAGTTTAATTGCAGCTGTTGGAATTGCTGGCGTTTTTTATACTGGATTGATAACCTCTGTAGCAACTTTGATATATTTTACTTTAATACTAGGTGTTTTAGGAATTTTGTATATTCTATTGACTGTATTTTGTGGTGGAAGATATCAATGTAAGAGCCTAAAAGAGTCTTGTTTGATAACAACTTCAATTGGTTCCCTTGTTACAAGTGCTTTTGCTTTAAGCTTAGGTGTTTTACCAATTGCTTCTATTACAGTAGGAATTTTAGTTCTTGCGGTTGCATTCTTTTTAATCACTCACTTAATTACTTTTGCTAATGTAATCGTTGGAAAAGCTTGCAGTAACAGATGCGAAGACTAATTAAGTTTTAAATTTTATAAAAGCATTGTTCTGATTTCGGAACAATGCTTTTACTGTTTACCCATCCATATTTATAATTTCTACTCTAAAACTAAAGCATATTTCGGACAAAAATTTGAACATTTCCCACATTTAATACACTTATCATGATTGATTGTAGGCGCTTCAAAATCCTTTTGTGTTAATGCCCCCACTGGACAAACTTTTACAGCAGGACATTTATGGTTTTGTGGGCAATTTTCTACGATTATTTTTAACTTCTTTTCCATTTATTTTTCCTCCTACTAATTAATATTCATATCTATAAATTATAATACTTTTTTCCATAAAAGTAAATGAAAAATAAATGACTTAATAATTTTTTAAAACAAACAACTCACATACAAACAAAACAACAAGATAAAAATAACCCCATGATTTCTACTAATTAATCTTTTGTTTTTAAACAAATCAAATATAAGCAAATAGGTCGTTATCATGAGCAAAAATAATAACGAACGATTAAATCCTAAATCATAATGAATGGGAGTAATCATGGCACCAACTGCGGGTAATAAGCATATATTAAATATGTTAGAACCAATAACATTTCCAATTGCTAAATCACTTTCTTTTTTGATGGTCGCAATTATACATGTTACAATTTCAGGCAATGAAGTTCCCAAAGAAACAATGGTCATACTAATAATACTTTCACTCACACCAAACAATTCTGCTATCGCAACTGCACCATCCACAACGAAATCTGCCCCAAATTTCAAGCCCAATACTCCTAATATTAAATAAATCAATATCCATATAAATGTGACTTTTTCTGTTTCCACATTATTATCTTCTTCAATTTCTTCCTTGCCTTCATATACTGTATAAATAATATAAATAGTTGCAAAAATCATTAATATCCAAGCTTCCGTCTGGCTGATAATATAATTTCCAGCACCAAAATTACAAAAAATCGCAAGCATTAAAATACTAAATACAGAAACTGGTAAATGCACTTGTAAAATTCGGTTATCTAGTTTTAGTGGATGGCACACACTCGCAATACCAATCACTAACAGCAAATTACAAATACAACTTCCAATCGAATTTCCAATAATAATATCCGGATTTCCTGTCAAACTTGATTTGACTGTTACAATAATTTCTGGAAGCGATGTTCCAATTCCTACAATCACAATCCCAATTAGCATTTCTGATAAATGAAATCGTTTCGCAATATGACTCGCTCCTTTTACCACAAAATCAGCACCTTTTATTAGCAATATAAAGCCGATTATCATTAACATTAATTCAAATAACATCTTTGGTTCCTCTTTTTTGATTTTTCTATTATTTTTTGTGATAATTCAATTTTTATTCTTTTTTCTTTTTTGAAAATATTGCATTTTATTAAATTTTGTTATATAATTATCAAGTTATGTAAAGGAGAAGATTGAAATGATTAAAATAGCTTTTTTTGATACAAAAGATTACGACAAAACGTTTTTTGAGGAATACAACAAAAAATATCATTACGAAATTACCTATTTTGAATCAAAATTAAATTCTGAAACCGCACAACTTGCCAAAGGTTTTGACGCCATCTGTATTTTTGTAAACGATATTGCTGATAAAGAAACATTAGACAAATTAAATGAATATGGTATTCAATTAATTGCACTTCGTTGTGCTGGATTTAATAATGTGGATTTGGATCATCTTGGTAATATCAAACTTGTTCGAGTTCCGCAATATTCGCCTTATGCGGTGGCAGAACATGCAACTGCTTTGCTTTTAAATATTAATCGAAAAATTTATAAATCCTATCAACGTGTGAAAAAATATAACTTTTCATTAGATGGTTTACTTGGTTTTGATTTGCACAATAAAACAGTAGGTGTCATTGGAACTGGAAAAATCGGTAAAGCTTTTATTGAAATTATGCACGGTTTTGGTACAAATATTATTGCCTACGATTTATTTAAAGATGAAAAAGCAAGCCAAGAACTTGGTTTTGAGTATGTTGAATTAGACGAATTATGTGAGAAATCGGATATTATTTCACTTCATTGCCCTTTGACGCCAGAAACCGAAAATATTATTAATCAAACTTCTTTGGAAAAAATGAAAGATGGTGTTATTATTATCAACTGTAGTAGAGGCGGTTTAGTAAATACAAAAGACTTAATTGATTATCTTTCTTCTGGAAAAATCGGTGGTGTTGGATTAGATGTTTACGAAAACGAATCTGACTTTTTCTTAAAAGATATGTCAAATTCTTACGAAAGAGATGCTAATTTATCTTTGTTAATCTCCATGCCAAATGTACTAATCACTTCACACCAAGCCTTTTTCACATCAGAAGCTTTAAACAAAATTGCAAATGACACCTGTCAAAATATTTATGATATTTTAACAAATGGAACTTGTATCAATGAAGTAAAATAGCATTTATAGCAAAAAGCCTACAAATTTTAATTTTGTAGGCTTTTTATTCTATTTTATGATTTCACTTCTATTTTTCCAATTATAATTAACCTTATTTGTGCTAAATCTGTAATCGATACTTTTCCATTTCCATCAACATCTGCTGCTTTTAAGGCATTTCCTGTTAATGCTTCTTTTCCGATATAGTGTAATTTTAATCTAGCTAAATCTGTCATACTAATTTTTCCATTACCATCCATATCGCCTGTAACAATAAGGGTGAATTGTAAAGTAGAACCTACTTTCAATGTCATACCGGTTGCTAAGATGTCATTTTCTCCTAATTGGTTTCCCTCTTTATCTAGGAATACTAAATCTTGTTCTGTTTGCACATTTTGTATAAATTGATTTACATTCGTGTTTGGAGAAATTCTTTCTATATAGCTTCCTTCTATTTTATAAATTTCGGAAGTAATTCCTTCTGGAATATCTGGATTAACTGGATCCTTTTTTATCCAAGTTACAACAGCAGTTTTCATTCCCATATTTCCTGCTTCATCCACAAATTCAAAGGTATACTCTCCATTTTCAGTAAAGGTATGGGTATTTCCACCTTCTACTGTCACATTTTGTTTATCAAAATGGATGGTTGCTACGACATCTTGATCAGTTAAATCTGTTGTACTATAAGTGATTGTAGCAATTGGTAATCTTCTATCAATCCACGTAACACTTGCTATCGCTGTTCCTTTATTTCCTGCTTTATCTACAAATTCAAAGGTAAATTCGCCATTTTCGGTAAAGGTATAGGCATTCTTTCCATCATTATTGGTTATGGTTATTTCTTCACTTGCATTTTCTAACGTTGCTATTACATTTCCATTGGTTGCTTTTGTAACATCATAGAAAATAGTTGCTGTTGGAGCTATTTTATCAATCCAATTTACGATTGCCTTTACTTGACCCTTATTTCCTGCTTCATCCATATATTCAAAGGTAAACTCTCCATTTTCTATAAAAGTATAGGTGTCTTTTCCATCATTGTTAGTGATTGCTACATTTTCTTTATTTTCAAATGTTATTCTTGCTGTTACATTTTGATTGGTTGGATTAATTGTACTATATACCATGATTGGTTGTGGTGCTTCTTTGTCAATCCATGTAACCTCTGCTTTTGCAACTCCTGCATTTCCTGCTGGACCTACAAATCGAAACTCGTATTGGCCATTTTCAGTAAAGATATGCGTATTCCCACCTTCTACGACTACATTTTCCTTATCAAATGTTATTCTTGCTGTTACGTCTTGATTGGTTAGATGCGTTGTGCTATAGGTGATTGTAGCAACTGGTAGTGTTTTATCAATCCAAGTAACTTTCGCTTTTGCTGTTCCTGCATTTCCTGCTTTATCTACGAATTCAAATGTAAACTCACCATTTTCGGTAAAGGTATGGGTATTTCCACCTTTTACTGTCACATTTTCTTTATCAAAACGAATCGTTGCGATTACATCTTGATTGGTTGCTTCTATGATGTTATAGGAAATGCTTGCCTTTGGAATTGTTTTATCAATCCAATCTACTTTGGCTGTGGCTGTTCCTTTATTTCCTATTTTGTTGACAAATTCAAAGGTAAATTCTCCGTTTTCAGTAAACGTATACGTGTTTTTTCCATTATTGTTCGTTATGGTTATTTCTTCCTCTGAATTTAAGGTTGCTATTACATTTTTGTTAGTTAATTCTGTAATATCATATGTTATATTGGCAGTTGGTTTTTTCTTATCAATCCAGTCTACTTTGGCTGTAGCAACGCCTGCATTTCCATATGGGCCTACAAATTCAAAGGTAAATTCGCCATTTTCGGTAAACGTATACGTGTTTTTTCCATCATTATTGGTAATTCTCACATTTTCTCTATCAAACGTAACGGTTACAGTGACATTTTGGTTGGTTGTTTCATTAATATCATACGTAAAGGTTGCATTTGGCAATGTTTTGCAAATCCAGTCAACTTTGGCTGTGGCTGTTCCTTCGTTTCCATATGGGCCCCTAAAGTTAAAGGTAAATTCGCCATTTTCTGTGAAGGTATACGTATTTTTTCCATTATTGTTTAGTATTGTCACATTTTCTCTATCAAATGTGACAGTTACAGTTACATCTTGATTGGTTGCTTCTCCTATATCATACGTAAAGGTTGCATTTGGTAATGTCTTGCAAATCCAATCTACTTTGGCTGTGGCTGTTCCTTTGTTTCCTTCGGCATCTTCAAATTCAAAGGTAAATTCGCCATTTTCGGTAAACGTATACGTGTCACTTCCATTATTGTTGATTACTTTTATGTCTGTACTTGGATTGACTAACTTGGCTACAACATTTCTATTGGTTAATGTTTCAATATCGTATTCTATTTCTGCTGTTGGAATGATTACTTCTTTTTTGGTTGTATCTTCATAGAAATTGAACATTCTAGCTCCGACATGTCTTTTCGCACTTGTATAAGATGTTTCCTCACCAATAATCTTTACATATCTAACTTTTACTGCTTCATCAAAATCTACTGTTTTGGTTAATTGGTTATTCGCCCATCCTGTTACGGTTTTGATTTCGGTAAAGTTTTCTCCGTCCATACTTCCTAAAATTTTACCAGTCAATATTTTTCCGTTTTCACTATGTGGAACATAGTCCATTGCACTTAAATAAATTGCTGTGTCTAGTTTTATAATGATATACTTTTCAGTATCTGTACCGGCTGCTGAATTTAACCATCTTGTATGATAATTACCATCAATTGCATTTGCTGCTGCTCCACTTTGGGCTTTATCCTCTGCAGAAAATCCAGCAATTGACAACTGACTGATTGGGATATACTTTCTTGTATCTGTTTGATTATCTGCTGTAAATTGATATTCTAAACTTTCACTTGCTGTGAATATATTTCTTGCTTTTGCTCTTACGAAAAGTTTTTTATCGCCTAATACGATTGGTTCTTTTTCTGAATACAACGTCCAATTCGTATCTCCTTCAATTTTCCATTCAAGACCTGTTGTATCACCCATTCCGATTAATCGATTTTCCAAATCATTTAAATAAGCTGTAATAGTAGGCGTTTCCATTTTTCGAATATGGATTGTATATTCTTCTGCGTTTTCATTGAAACGAATTTTTATCTTATCATTTTCATTGATTTGTTCGATTTCTGAATCCGTTAATGAATGAATATTTCCATTTCCAGCCTTCCACGTATTTCCTGAATCTAAGCTATATTGCCAATTGGAACCACTAAATTCGTCTGCTAACATGATTTTTCCTGCGTCCTCACCATCAAATGAAAAACTTCCTACTATTTTCACGGTTGTATCTTCATATAAATTAATCATCGATGCTGATGCAAATATCCCATAACCTTCCATTTCAAATTTTACATATTGACCAGATACACTTTCATCAAATTGTATCTTTTGCGGTTCTTGTGTTTGTACACAATTTTGCATTCTTCCTGCTTCTATCCAATCATTACCATTTTTGCTTACATACACAATTGCATTTTTGATATAAGAAGGATCATTGTCTCTATATTTCTTTTGGGCAAATTCCAAAGCAGATATATTTTTTGCCTCATCTAGTTTTATGGTAATATAAGCTCTCGAACCTGCAATTGAATAGCGAAAATCTGTATGCCATATTGTATTGATATTTCCATCAATTACATTTTGAGCATAGTATGGTCTGCTAGAGTCTATTGATTGTGTCGAGTAATTATGAATCGATAAATGTTTAATTGGAATATATTTTTCTGTAGCAGGTTGATTATCTTCTGTAAATTGATATTCTATGCTATCACTTGCTGTATAAATACCCGTTGCTTTTCTTCGAACCAAAAGTGTTTTATTGCCTAGTACAATTGGTTCTTCGTCTGCATAATTTTTCCAAGTAGTTTCATCTCCTAATTTCCATTCTAGCGTATCTACATTACTTAATCCAATTAATCGATTTTCCCAATCGTTCACATATGGTGTAATCGTAGGAGTATCCCCTTTTTTAATATGAATTGTACCTTTTGACCCATCGCTATCAAGTCTAATTTTTATTTCATCATTTTCATTAATCTGACTCATTTCTTCTGCTGTTAATTGATGTTCCATCCCATTTGCAGGTTTCCAAGTGTTACCTGCATCTAAACTATATTTCCAAGTTGCATTTTGTAATCCGTCCTCTAGTATAATTTTTCCCGCATTTTCTCCATCAAATGAGAATTTTCCTGCGATTTGTGTTGTTGTATCTTCAAAGAAATTGAACATTCTTGCAGCAAACCAATTTCCATTGGTTCGATCAGCAACGATTTTCACATATTGCACTTTTGATGGATTATCGATTTCAAAAGCTTTTGTGTTGGCAATTGCTTGGTCAACCGTATTGGCTTGATTGGTATACGTTAAATTTCTTTGCTGTGATAAGATTTCCCAATTTTCACCATCCATACTTCCATAAATCGTACCATCATAGATTTTACCATTTCCACCCGCAGCTGGAATATATTCAACTGCTGATAAATAAAATGGTTTATCTAATTTAACGATGATATAACGTTGCGTATCACTTCCATCCCAAGCAGAATGGTACCTTGTGTTAGCATTTCCGTCAATGGAAAATGCTGCAGCACCTTGATTGTTGGTTGCTTCTGTTGAAACGCCATGTATTGACAAATGCGAAATTGGAATATATACCCTATCTTCTGGTAAATTGTCTTGTGTAAAAGTAAATGTTGAACTTGTTGTGCTTGCTAGATATACTCCTGTTGCTCCCATTCTAACAATAACGGTTTTGTTTCCTGTTAAATCTGGTTCTGCATCACGATAAAAAGTCCATTCATCTTCTTCTCTATATTTCCATTGCATAACCGGCCCTGCTGCAATTAATTTATTTTCTAAATCATTGGCATATAAAGTCGCTGGTAATCCGGTGGATTCTTGAATATCAATTTGATATAAGTTTTCTTCATCATAATTTACACCAACAATATGAACATAGATGTCATTTTCTGATGTGATACTTGCAATTTGTTCTGGTGTTAATTGTAATTTGTGTTCCTCTTCTGCTGTAAAAGAAACTTCAGCCCAAGTTTGTTTTCCATCTAAACTGTAATCCCAACGAACTCCATTGCCATCAAAACGGCTTGATAATACGATTTTACCTGCATCATCTCCATCAAACGAGAACGTTGCAATTGTTTTATCTAATTTTCCTAATAAATAGTTCGCTTCTAATCTAGTAAGACTTGGCTGATACACATAATAATTATCTGCTGTATTATTCGGTGTTTGACTTCCTTCTGTTAAGATTCTGGTTTGCAAAAGTGTAAAACGATATTGATTTTCGATGGTTGTTAAATGTGGTTTAATTAAATTGGTCAAATGTTGCATTGGTAATGGGAAATATTTTAAATTTTCTGCCATCTCTTTGGCTAAATCAAAATATTCATTTTCTGTTTTGTTCTCATTTGCATTGTATACGTTAATTAAACCATACCAAGCATCAATATTAATTGGTTGTATTTCTAATGCTTTTCGATAGATTTCTTCTTGTTTTGCTAAATCTCCTGCATAACTATTGGCAAGTAAAACCATTCTTTCACACTTTTCAAAATTTTCATAATCGTTTAATACTTCTTGTGCAAGTGCCATATATACAACAGAATAGCCTCTACTATAACTAGCATTTCCCCATCCTAGAAGCATTCTTTCACCTTTTTCAGATAAGGTCCAACCACTGACGTCATTATCCAAATTCCAATAGCCTTTGCCTCCGTGCATCTTTTGTATAATAAATAATTGCTGCGTGACCTGGTTGACCAATTACAGCTGCTGGTATACCATGCGTTGCACGAATATTAGAACCACTTTTTGAGATACCACCACAAACTGCACCTGTTCCAAATTTATTTCTGAAATTCATCCATACTTTATATAGTTTGTAATCAGGAGTACCTCTTGTTACAGATATATTATAAGTTGGGTTATTTTTACCACCTGGTATCGTATAACTTAAATCAAATAACCCTACACCATTTACAGAGAATAGTTCATTAAAATAATCTTTATTTTCTTCCGCATAGTAAATTGGATTCGAATAATTTGGCCATATATAAGCCATATATGGATGAGGTGTTAAATAGTTTGTTGTTTTGTATTGATCTAGCTTAGTTTGAACATAGGCATTTAACCATAAAATTTCTTCATCATCTATGTTGTTGTTCATAACAAAACGCATTTCTTCTACTTGTAAAGCTTCAAACCATGGTGTGATATCTAACTTGTCAGTTGCTCTCAGTTTTCCATTTTTATGCATATATTTGAATATTGCATAACGTCTAAGTGCATCTGATTGATTTTCTACAGGTCCTGATTGCATCCATAAGCCAACTCTTTGTGAATGTGTTAAAGCAATTGACATTGCCATTTTTTTGTATAAATATCCATATGTCATATCTGGATACCAAGTATTATTTAAACGTTCGTTGTTTGAAAAATCACTACTATATTCATTGTAAAGTCGAGAAAGCTGAGTTAGTGAATTATAATAACTTCCTCCCTCAGGTGTACCACCCATGATATAAAGACGGATATTTTCTAAATCGTTCATTAACCATGAAAGAGCTTGCCTGTTTTCTTCACTTTCTCCTGAAAAACGCTTTAAAGCATATGGCCCTGCTTTGTTAACAAGTTCTCTTTGTAGTAATGTTAATTCATAATCTCCTGTTATTTCTTGACCATCAAATTTTTTTAACATTTCATCATATTCGGCAAGTGTTTTAATACCAGCGTTGTCATCATAACCTTCTTTGATTAGTTTAGCATCTGCATAAACAGAATGGTCACTTGCGTTTGCCATTTTATCATCGGCATATAATTTTAAAAATTTTGCATTTTTAAGGTCAATTTTTACAAAACTTGCATTTTGACCTGGCAGCTTATCAATTGGGCCTTCTGCTAATTGTGATTGCCAATTGATTCCATCTTGTGATGTAAAGATATCAAAAGCAACACCATCCCCTCTTGTGGAGGTTGCATTTAGACCAATATAAGCTGTAAAATAATCATATTTTGAATAATTGGTTAAATCATATACTACTGTAGAAGTTGCATGTGCAAAAATTCCCTTTTCAAACGTATAATTTGAGCCTTCTACTTTTACAGTAATTGCTGTATTGTCAGGTGTTTTGTCTAGCGAAATTTCTCTCCAACCAGTTGATGATTGGTCTGCAACATAAGGAATATCTGACAAATAGCAAAATTCATCTTCCGTATCTGTTTGTGCTGCATAAGATAGATACGAAGTGTCTTTTGATAAAAATACCATGAATAATAAAGCAAAACAAATTGTTATTTTTAACAAAAATCTAGTTTTACTTCTCTTATTTTTTATACTCTTTTTCATAAAAATCCTCCATTTCTACTATACCTTATTATCATTATATCACAAAAAATAAGTTATGTAAATTATTTCCATACATTCTTTAAAAATTTTTATTACTCCAAACTCGGATACTCTCATTATTACATCATATTAAATTTTCCTATAATCTGTTAAAATTTTTACTAAATTTTACTCTAATCTAAGCACTTTTGTAGCTACATTTTGTATAAAACTTTCATCATGCTCGACAAAAATAAGGGTTGGTTGATATTTCAAAATCATTTCTTCAATTTGCATTCTTGTTAAAATATCAATATAATTTAGTGGTTCATCCCAAATATATAAATTTGCTGATTCTGAAATACTTTTCGCAATTAAAACCTTTTTCTTCTGGCCTTCGCTCATTTCTTGAATATCTTTCTCAAACTCCAGATTCGTAACTCCCATTTTAGCGAGCATTGCTTTAAAAATGCTTTCATCCACTTTATTTTGCCTTGCAAATTCCTTTAAATTTCCCTTCAACTGCTCTGTACTTTGCGATACATAAGATATTTTTAAGTCCTTTGCCAATTTAAAATCTCCACTATATTCTATTTCATTTCCCAATATACATTTCAAAATACTTGATTTACCGATTCCATTTTTTCCTGTAATTGCAATTCTGTCACCACTTTTTATTTCAAATGATAGGGGCTTGAATATTGCTTTATTATCATATTTAACTTGAAAATCTTTTGCAATTGCTAGTGGATTTTGTCTTGTTGATAATGGAACAATTTTTAAACTTTCATTTTTATCCACATTTTTCAATAAATTGGATTTTTGCTCAATGGCTTTTTGAATCCTTTTTTCCATTACTTTTGATTTTTTCATCATTTTAGCTGCCTGATGACCAACGTATCCTCGGTCAATGCTTGAGCCAGAATTGGTCGTATTGAATTTGGATTTTTCTATTTTGTCTGACCAGTTTGCTGTATTTTTTGAGGCAATTTCTAGTCGATTCATATCTTTTTTTAAGGTTTCATTTTGCATGGCTTCAAAATTATCTTGTGCCTGTTTATTTGTGTTCCAAGATGAAAAATTTCCTTTTTGAATTTGGATATTTGTGTTATTAATTGAAATAATATGGTCGACTACTTGATCTAAAAAGTTTCGGTCGTGAGAAACTAAAATAAATCCCTTTTTTCGCTTCAAATAGTCGGCTAAATGGTTTCTTGTTTCCATATCTAAATGATTGGTTGGCTCATCGATGAGTAAAAAGTGGTTTTCTTTTAAAAATAAACTCACTAAAAGGATTTTTAGTTGTTCACCACCACTTAATAAATTGAATTTTCGATATAAAATTTCTGGCTCTGCATGAAGCAAATTCAGTTCTTTTATCATTTCCCAATCTTCAATATTGGGCGTGATTTGATTGACAATTTCTAGTGCCATTTTTTCTGTATCTTTTGCCTTAATTTCAAAAGGGAAATAGTCAAATTCTACACTTTTGGAGATATTTCCTTGATATTCATATTGACCTAATAACAACTTCAAAAAAGTCGTTTTCCCTTTGCCATTTCTGCCAATTAAGCCTAATTTCCAATCTGTATCAATAGAAAATGAAACATTTTCAAATACCTTGTTGAAACTTCCCTCATAGCTAAAGCTTAAATTATTAACGTTAATTAAAGACATGTTTCCTCCTTTACTAAAATCATTATATCACTTTCTTTTTTTAGGAGCAATAAAAATACAAGTTTTACTATCTAGGTAGTAGTTCTTGTATTTTTTCTTCCTATATTATTTTACCAATAAATTCGCTTTAAGCAAACTATTTGATTTTTGTTCAATTTTGATTTTGCTATATATATTCTAGTATATTTACATTAAAACTGATATAATTCTTTAGTATACAATTTAATCTACTATACTCAAATTAAAACCTTAATTATATTAACGTAAATATGAAGATTTGTCACTTTACATTCTACTATACTCAAATTAAAACAGCTCCTCTTCCCCCCCACATTTTCCAACCTATTCCCCCCACCTATCTGTCGATAACAAACGAAACAAAAAAATAAAAGTAACCCTTCCTCGTTCATATTCTAAAAATTCAGAAATATCAAGCCCTTTATCAATCTGTCATTCTCCCCCTATTTTTACATTATTGCACATCGACAGATAAATTAACTACAAAAAATTAGATGTCTTATCCTCCTCCACTTTTCCAATAAATTGTTTATCCAACCATTTCTGACTTCTACTTTTAAAAAGAATTACCGAATCTAAATCCTGCCTCACATATTCATCCAATTCCTTGTTTAGTGCCAACATTTGAGAATCCAATAATTCCCCCTCAAACACTGAATTTTGTATATGCGTCAAATACTTTTTACACGTTTTAAAAACCTTTCTCAATACTTTTTGCCCTTCTTTTTCTTCCAAATTAATATCATAAACCAAAATCACATACATTGATTACCACCACATTTTAAACCCTTCATATTCCTTTTCTCCTAATAAATGCTTAATTAACTTATAAATTTCTAATCGAATCAAATATTCATAACTTACATCTCTTTCCAAGCTTCTATGCTTAATTGTCGTTTGCAATTTAGCATCAAATTGTTTGGTTATTTCTTTTCTAGCATTATCTTTTATATACAAAAAGTTCAAATTGTCTTCAAAATCCTTTTCCGTTATCTGTTTTTTATTTAACATGGAAAAAATTAGTCGATCCGCTATAATCGGCTTAAATATTTCAGCAATATCCAAATACAGCGAAAATCTTCTTTCAGAAGGCTCATGCAAGTAACTTACTGTAGGATTTAATTGCGTTTTATAGATTTCACTCAAAACTCGTGTATAGACTAATGTATTCACATACGAAATCAAAGAATTAATCGCATTATCTGGTGGATTTTTTACTCTTTTTTCAAACTGAATATCTTGATTAATAATATCGTTCCAAGCTTCATAATATACTTTTCGAATATTTCCTTCAATTCCCATCAATTCAGCTACATCTTTACATTTAGCAATTTCTTTCCTAAGTGCTTCAATTTGTAGCATGTATTCTTGCACATTCTTTCCACGACTTTTATAATAATTCAAATTTCTATGTATATTATAAGAAGCCACATCAATCAATGCCTTTGCTATTTCGACTCTTTTTCTCATATTGGTATAATGTTCTACTTGTCTAACCAACAATTTTCCAGAAACCAATTGCTCCTTTGGATAATAAGTTCCTGTATAAAAACCATAATAATTAAAGTAATGAACACGAATTCCATATTGTGATAAAAAATTCAGCAAACTCGTATTAAAATCAAATTCCGTCATAACATAAATATCATCCACTCTTTCAACCGGAATCCCCTTTTTCTCACGAGAATACGTTGTTTCATCAATAATTTTGCCAATGGATACCAGTTCACTATTTTGTTCCATATTAATTTCATTTAAAAAATACCATAATTTCCTTTGACAAATAAAATAATAATAAACCATCATTCCCGTAATATTCATTTCTTATAAACTCCTTTTATCCCAATCTTCCTCTTCCGTTTCCTCCAACATCAAACCTTTTGATTTATCATATTTCATATCAATCAGTAATATTTCTTCAGACTTCAGACCAGGAATCTTCGTAATAACACCTGCTAATTTCCTTCTTTGAAACAAACTTATATTGGTTGTTAATTTCATCATCTTTCTTTTTATTTTACTCTTCTCTTTGAAGTTTTCACAAGTTTCATATTGTTCAAATAATTCTATATTTTCCTCATAAACACTCTTCGGAATAACCGTTACATTTTCAATATTTCTCAATAGTTTTTGGGCTTCTGATTTGTTAACATCGTAATCAATTATATTATCCAACACATTCATTCCTGCTTCAAAATCTCTTAAAAACGCTGTTCCATTTAGCATTTCTCTTGAATATAATTGATCTACTAATTCAATTTTAGTTTCTTCTTCTAAAATCTGACCATCATATTTTTTTAATAACTCAATACTATTTTCATGAATCTTCTCATGATAAACATTGTTCTTTCCAACTCCACTATTATTTTTCGTAAAAATAAATACATTGGCTTCATCACACTTATATTCTCTGTTTCTAAAACATCTTCCTAACCTTTGAAACAAACTATCCAAAGTTGACATTTCAGTATATAAATAATCAAAATCAATATCAAGTGAAGCCTCCACAATTTGTGTTGTTATCCAAATTCCATTTTCTGTTCTATTTTCAGAAAAATTTCTAATTTCGTTTTCTTTCTCATTTCTGTCTTTCATAATAAATCTTGAATGTAACAAATGCACATTTTCACATTCTATCGCTCGCAATTTTTCATATACTTCAATCGCTTTTTTAACTGTATTTACAATTATTAACGTTTTTGCATTCTTCGATTTTTGCTTAATATTTTCTAAATCCTCAATGATTTCTTTATCTTGTAGCTTAATTCTGTGTCTTTTTACTGGTTTCATAAATTCTTGATATTCAAACGTAATTCCCTGTTTCTCCAATTCTTCTTTATAAATTCTAGGCAACGTAGCTGTCATAATCATAAATTTTCCTCCAATGTTATGAATCATCTGCATCCCCTTTAAAATGACTGCTACAATTTCTGGAGAATAGGCCTGAATCTCATCAATAATTATTTTCGAATACGCCAAAGTTGCATACATCTTTTCGTATCCTTTATATTTAAAAACAAACGGAAAAATCTGGTCAATTGTACACATTGTTATTTTGGGACATAAATTTTTCGTCTGCTCATAAATCCATTGTTCATTTTGAAGTTCTTGTTTATCTTCTAAATATTCCAACGCAGTCGAATGCAACAACCCAACATGCTTATAATTAATATCTTCTGTTATTCTATCAAAAATGCTATTAATACTAATTCGTATTGGCAATGTAAAAAATGTTTTCGCATAGTTGCTCCACAAAAGCGCTGCTTCTGTTTTTCCCATACCAGTTGAACCAATTACTAAAAGATTTCTATCTTGGTTTTCTTGAGCAAACTTCTGTAATTTGTTTAATTCATACCCTTTTTTCGTCATAGCATTTCTGGTAAAATCCGCTATGTTATCCACTGTCATTTCCTCTACTTCCATTTGTCCAGAACTACTATGATCCAATCTATGTAATAATCCTTTTAACAAGCAATATTCATAATACAATTCATCTTCTTGACAAATTCTTCTTCGAATATAACGAATATAAATTGGTGAAAGTTCCTCATTAATTTCAAACTTCACTTCTTCTCGAATCGATTCTAATTGTGGTTGTATATCTTTTTCTATAATTTCAGCAACCAACATATTATCAACTTCTTTATTTTCTCTCTCATGATGATAATAAATTGCTTGATAAACCAATTTTCGCTCCTCAGGCGATAAACCTAAACGCTCCACTGGAACAAACATTGGCGACAATTGTTCATGTTTTATATCATATTGAAATTCAGTTTCAATTTGTTTTTCCCCTATCTTTTTCCTTATCTCATTTTGAAATGCAGTAAACACTTTGCCAACATCATGATATTGGCAAACAATTTCTAGCAAATAAAAGAATCTTTCTTTCTCTATATTTTTCGCTTCTAATATTTCATCTTGGTAACAACTTTTTAATCGCTCTAAATTTTCTAATAACTTATCTGTATGTTCTTTTATTGATTCTCGTGTATCTGACTTTGCATAATATATCTTTTTCACCAAATCTCCTTTTTATCGGCATTCAAACCAATATATAAAATCCCCCTCTTCATCTTGCAAAACTTCTAACAAAGACTCATTTGTATGTTTTTCAATATACTTTACATCTACTTTATGCCATTGCCTTAACTCATTTTTTATCGTATACACTGTATTTAACCTATAATTGATTCCATAAACCTCTTCATCCGTTAACTCTAGTGGAATGTAGGCATCATAATGATTTATAAATTTATCATACACTTTTTTTGTTTCTGTTATCATTTTTACTTCATCCACTCTCACCAAATCTTCATTTCTTCCAAGTGTAAATGTTTCTTTTCCATGCACGATATTTTGATAAATTTTATCAACTGTTTCATCATCTGACTGCATATGTATCACCAAATTGACATTTAATAATTGATGCACATTTCTTGGCATAGCAGTCACTACATCTTTTTCTTTAAACGTTCTCAGATTTTGATAATTACTAAATATACTTTCATATTCGCCTTGTACCGAAATATCCATTGGATGGTATTCATTGGGCCCAGCACCAAGAATTTTATGAAACATGCCAATTATCGTAGAATACGGTGGAAGTGGATACGTTTCGGCAACTTTAAAGGCAAATGGCTTTTTATAGCATGCTGTTTCTTGAAATAATTTCAATTTTAAAATTTTCAAGTTTATCACCCTTCCACTATTTATAATATTCTTTTACATCATTTTCTAGGCTTTCAAAGAAATCTTGAATATTGCTAACTTTACCTGCAAATCTAGTTTGAATTTCCTTTTCATTCCCAAAAATATCTGTCACAATTCCAATTTTTGTCTCTTCTTCAAGGTTAGTTTCCCCTATTTTGAGTTTCATTGTATCTTCCAAAATATTCGTATTAATAGCAAAACCGTTTTCTGTATTTTCTAATTTAATTCTTCCTAAGAAATACGGTGTATTTAACTCATACAATCCACCAATTATAAATAATGGACTTAAATTTTCTTCTCTTCCTCGAATCTCACGATTCAACACTTTCAAAATCTCCAACAATTGAACCACTCGTTTCGACTTTTCCTCCTTGGTTAATTCAATGGTTCCATCTACACCAATTTTTTCTAAATCAATTGTTACTGTATAAGTATAATAACTCAAATGTTGCTCCACATTTGCCAAATTAGGAAATTCCTTAATTCTATCTGCTAATCCTTTATTGTTCAAAAAATCCATATCACTTTTGTAATCTTCTAAAGAAATTGCATTACTCAAACGAACTGCTGCACTTCTAATATTAGCTCCTCCTATCTCCTCATTTGATTTTTTTGAGGTTTTCATATAACCAAAAAGGTCCATTTCCTCTGAATCTGCAATTGATAATTTTTCCTTAAATTGTACAGTTCCTTGTAATTTATCAACCACTTCCAAATTCCATCCAAACATTTTATTGCCAAGTCTTGCAATGTCATATCGCAAAGCTTGTCTTGAAGCAAACGTATAAACTTTTCCATCTCCTCTTGATAATTTTTTAAGTTCTGCTATATTTCCAATTCCTTCTCCATAATTTAAACTTTGCGCCTTGAAAATCATACTAATCGTTAAACCACTTTTTTTATTATTCTCCATCTTTCTCCTCCTCATTTTTTACATATTTTGGTGATGTTAAACCTGCAATAAAACTATGCCCTAAGTCTTGCCAACTTAAATTTTCATTATTTTTAACTAATATTTCTGGAATATCTTTTCCTGCCGACCAAATAATACGTATTGCAATATCCACAAAACCGTTTTTATTGTTTGTTTTAATACAATTTAACATTCGATAAATATAGCCATCTAACTTATTTTCATTATTTTCCTTTTCTAATTCATCATAAATTTGATTTCCTAATGCAAACATCACATGAACTTTAGCATTCGCTTTTTTGATTTCTTCTTCCACATCTTTTTCCTCCTTTTTCAAAATTTCTAATGTATATTGAGCTTGGGTTGCCAAATAGGAATTATATCCATCTTTATTTTCTTTCTGAATTTCTTCTCTTAATCTTTGATTAATTACTTTCGTAAAATCTTTGTTTTTTAAAATATTATCCACAATCTGTAACTTATATTTATAATCTTTTATTTGATTTAACAAATAACTATAGTTTTTAAAAAACTTTGCAACATATCTTTTTATATTAAAATATTGAATTCTACTAAACTTTCCATACTCTGCTTCAAACTCTACAACAAAAATATTTTGCAAACTCCATTCACTCACTTTTCGCTCTTGCCCCACTATACTCAAAATCAATTCACCATATGGATTATATTGCATTTTATCCTTTTTCGATTGATTCGCAAAATAATTATTTGTTTTTAACAAAGTTTCTACATCACTATCATAATTGATAAAACTTAACATTTCCTTTTCTTTATAAATATCATTTTCCTTCATTGTTTTTATTGTAGTTGTAACCCCTGCTGGTATGCAAAATAAAATTAATTTACACATATCACAAATAGGAAATTTAGCATTTTGATTCCAAAAAAAATTTTTTGCATTGTGTGAACTCATTGCAAGTGGCACAAAATTTCCTTCTGTATAATCACTTGTTTTACATGCTGAATTGCCACACATCGAACAACTTTCAAAAACTGTATTTTGAATATACTCTTTAACTTCCTCAATTTCTTTCTTTTTTTGAATAAATTTTTTATCCATGTTGTCATAAATTTTTTGAAAATCTTTTGTCAATAATTGATCTTCTTTCTTTTCTTGAACCAACTTTTCCAACTCTTGCCAATTATATCTTCCTTCTAAAATATCCTGAAACTTTCCTGTTTCCACAATATTACTTACATAATCTTTGTACATTATTTCGGCTTGCTCTTCATAAGAAAGTGAATTTTTCACAACATTTAAAAATGATTGCTGACCAAAATATGTATTACTCAATATACTTTTAAATAAATTTAATGTAATTTTCTGATTAATTTTTTCCTTATAAAAATTCTCTATCAAGCAATTTTGCAATTGAAATAACTTTTCTGTATCTTCCTTTTCTTTTATTTTATCTAGTTCATTATAAGCATTTGATGCCTCATTAAAAATTACTTCATCAATCTTTTTCACTTTATCTAATTGTGGCTTTAAAAATGTTTTAATATTTTTCTTTTCTGTCTTTAATTTATCCTTTATTTCTTTTTTTCCTGACTCATCTTCTAAATAGAACTTTATCTTATCAAAAGACTGAGTTACTCTGTCCTCTATTCTTTCTGCCATATTATATTGATCAAAAAAATACTGGAAATAATATTGATGAAACTTTTTTAAATGGTCCGTGTCAACTTCAATGTAGTTATCCTTTATTGTCAAACAGACCTCTCCACTATGTTGCAAAATTCTAATAAAACCAATCATTCCGAGCATTCACAAACCACTCATTAAGATAGACTCTTGTTTTCACTTTTTCACCTCCTTTTACATCATTTCAAACATCCCAAAGCCTGCACTATGACGACTTCCGCATTCCTGTTTTATACAAATAATTCAGCAATTCTGGATTTCCACTTAATTGAAAAACACCAATTGATGTCTCCATCTTTTTTTCATAAAACTTTACAATAACTTTTTTCGCCTTTATTGGCTCTAATTTTAAATTTTCCACTATATCCTCTGGTAAATCTGAAATTTGCAATTGAATTTTTATATTCAATTTTAACGTATCTAAAAATTCATCCTGTTCATAGGAATAATAATAATCTTTCTTCTCTTGTCGATTTCTCACAACCAATGGACTTAAGAATTTTATAATCACTTGCTCTTCTTTTATTTCTTTTTCTGGCAATAAAATGAGATTTTTTAAAATCATAGAATTTTGATGCAAGCTAAATTTTATATTTTTTTTTGTGCTTAAAAGCATTATATAGTACAATTCCTGCATGATAATCACTCGTAGAAAAATTTACTTCCATTGTCTTAGCATGAACTATAATATTTTCACCTTGAAATTGGCTATCTTTAAAAAATACCGAAACGCAAAAGGGCTTTATAATATTATCTCTTTGATTATAAAACTTTTTGTATTCATCTTCGCTATAATCCTCTAGAGACTTTTTTATAAAACTTAATATGCTTCTTCTGTAATTCATAAACATGATTTCATTTTCTAAATTAAAAACTAATTTAAATCTCAAAATATCACCTCTCTATTTCTTGATTTAAATTAATTATAACACATTATTTTTAATTTTTCAGCAAAATTCGTCATTTTTATTAAAAAATCGGAAATTATATTCATTTTACTCTCGTTTTCGACATTTTTCGATAAATTAAATTTTATTTCATTTGTTTTGAAGCTTTTTTACAACATCTTTTGAATTTTTCCCTTAATTTATCATTACATGCTATATACTCCTTTTACATCCCACATGATTCATAAAATTTTGTGTCTTTTTAAATCCCTCATGCATATAATACTATAAAGTAAATTACCAAGGAGGCGTTTTCAATGAATAACAATATGGATATTAACAAACTGCTTTCTGTTATTTCAAAAATGGATAAAGCAGAACTAGAAAAAAACATCTATCGTGCTCAACAAATTTTAAATAATTCGGATATTAAGAAAAATTTTGATAAACAGGAGTAAGTATGAACGAAGACTTTTCAAACATTTTAAATAACTTTTCTGGTATTTTAAAAGAAAAAGACATTGACCTAAATAGCATAATAGGCGGAGAAAATCCGCCTAATCATAACGAAAAAAATGAAAATGACGATTTTTCTTTTGACATCAACACCATTTTAAAAATTAAAGACATCATGAGCAGCATGAACAATAAAAATAATCCAAGAAATCAGCTGTTATACTCTTTAAAACCATATTTAGAAGACACAAAAAAAGAAAAACTAGAACAATATATCAAGATTGCTAATCTTTTATCTGTTCTAGATTCTTTTGATGATAAAAATTCTCTAAGTTTTTTAAATTCCTTTAAATTTTTAAAGGATAGTGATTATGATTTTGTTTTAATGCTAATTCTCTTTTTATTAATTTTATAAAAGTTCAATCGAATTAGCCTTAATTCCAAAAATAGGACATCTTTCCTCTTTTTCAGTCACTTCCTTCACTAAATTAGAAATTCTGATTTGTGTTGACTCAATCACATTCGCTGTAATAATCGCTTTCGTATTGCCACCTGCTCCTGCATGTGCAACACCTCTTAACGTTCCTAAAACACAGATATTTCCACCTGCTACAATTTCTGCTCCAGAATTAACATCTCCGCAAATAACAAGGCTTCCAACATATTCCTCTTTGGTTCCAGAACGTACTGAATTGTAAATATATTTCGTTTCGGAAATCTCTGTTTCTACTTCAAATGTTTTTTTAATCGCATGTAACCCTAATAAATCTGATGCTTCATCAAATTTCACATCAACATCAATTTCTGCAATAATCATTTTTTGGATAACTTTTCTTTCACTTTCTGTAAATAATTTGCCTGTCACCCTAATTGGCACATTGGAATTTTTATAAAAATCCTTTAGTTTTGGTAGTTTTTCCTGCAATTCTTCTACAATTTTTGTGTTATTGGCTTGTACATTAATACTCAATATAATTTCATCTGTTGTTTGTTTAATTCGTATATTGTTTAACATTTTTGTTCCCCCTTTTGGTGGGCAAAAAGATAATCGCCCCTATATTTTACCTGAAATATTCTGTTTCATTTTCTGCATCCATATTTTCTGTTATCTGCCCAACATTCATGCCAAAATATTCAGCAATAATTTCCCTTACAACTTCTGCTGTATAATAACCATGACCACCATTTTCTACAATAATAATAACTGCAATTTCCGGCTTTTCAAACGGTGCAAATCCTACAAACCATGCATTTACATCGCCAGAAGTTGTTTCAGCAGAACCCGTTTTTCCGCCTACTGAGATATTGAAATCAGAAAATACCGAACGAGCTGTTCCCCCTTCTCCTTCTGTAACGGCTCTCATTCCTTGTAATACAGCATTCATCGTTGCTTCATTTATATTAAAATCTTCTGCATTGTTCGGTTCCAAGCCCAATTTTTTATTTGTGAATTCTTCAATTTCCGAGTCAGGAACTTGACTTCCATCGGATTTTATCACACTTTTTATAATACTTAAATCAATTGGATGCCCTCCATTGGCTACCATTGAAATATATTTTGCCATTTGCACTGGTGTAAAGTTATTGTAACCTTGACCAATTGCTGCAACTAACGTATCACCAACCATCCAACTAGTTCCTTTGCTTTCTGTGATGCTTCGGTTCGCTACAGTTCCAGAGGCTTCACTGTATAACTCAATTCCTGTTTTTTGGCCTAAGCCAAAATAGCGTGTATATTTTTCCAAATTGTCAATTCCCATTCGATTGCTGACTTCATAAAAGAAATAGTTACAAGATTTCTCAAGGGCACCAGATACATTCAAATAGCCATGGCCTCTTCCATATTCTCTATAATACCAACATCTCGGATTATGTGCTGCCGGGTAAGGCCCACTATCATTGATTCTTTCGCTCGTATTGGTAACTCCTGTTTCCAATGCTGCAATCGCTGTTACCATCTTAAAGGTAGAACCTGGTGCATATGGACTTTGAATGGTTCTGTTATTCAACGGATGTAGTGGATTATTGTTATATTCTGCATATTTTTCATTACTAATTCCATTATAAAACAAAGCTGGTTCATAATCTGGGTAACTTGCCATGGCTAGGATTTCTCCTGTATTGACATTGGTTACTACAACCGCACCACCTTTGGCATTATAAGTTTGTGAAAATCCACCAGATTTAATTTTTTGAATATTGGCTGCTAATGCATTTTCTGTTATTTTCTGCAGATTTGAATCAATCGTAAGAACAACGTCTGCTCCACCTATTGCCTCTTTGCTTGTATATTCTCCAGTGATTGTTCCGTCTACTGACATATCAATTTGTTTGATGCCATCTTCCCCTCTTAAATATTCCTCAAAAACCTTCTCAATCCCTGTTTTTCCGATTTTATCACTTGGCTGATATTCATACGAATCACCATTTTTCTCTAATTCTTTTTCGTCTTTATCCGAAATTCTTCCCATATAACCCACAATGTGAGATGCCATACTTCCTACATGATATTTTCGGATTGGCTCTATTACAATATTTACACCTGTCAATTCTTCTCCTTTTTCCTGTAATTGTACAGCACTTTGTCTGGAAATTTCGTCTGCAATTTCAATGGATTTTGTTGTAGAATATCCTTTTGTTGTAATCGCATAGCGAATGGCTAAAATTCTTCGGATATCATTAATATCATCTGTTTGAATCTTATATTTATCTCGCATAATGTAAAATGCTTCTTCTGCTGATGCTGTTTCAGGAATTTTGTACTTGGTTTTCCATTCTGCTAACGCTTCTTCTGAATCAAAATGATACTCAAATGGATTGATACTAATTGGAAATGGGTCTAAATAACTGTCTCCATTATTTTCTAAAGTGGTTGTCATTAATAAAATGGAGTTATTTAATTGTTCATCCTCTACTTTTGTTTTATACATTTCTAAAGAAAAACTCATGTCTGTACTAACAAGCGAATTTCCAGAACGATCTAAAATACTTCCTCTTGCCGCTTCAATGGTTGATTCTCTCGATAATCTCGTATTGGAATCTTCGCGATATTGTTGGCCATTTATGATTTGCAAATTAAACAGTCTAATCAAAATCACGACTCCAATGATATATACAATAACTGACAAAACATTAAATCTAAAATTTAAATTCTCTAATTCATTATTTAATTTCGTTTGCTTCACCTTCTTTATTTGATTTTTGTGGAATGAAAATCGTTATTCCTATCCATGGCGGGCGATTGATAATCGCCCCTATGGGTTAAAAATATCGGGTTAATATGTTGTTTCTTTTGAATGCTCTGTCAATACTGTAACTCATTTTTTGTAGGCTTGGATATAAAATGATGGTTAGTAAAATGTTATATAATACCTCAATTGCTAATATTCTAAGGAAAAATAACATCTCTATCGGAAAGCCTAATATAACCGAATTTATCATATAGTAACCAATTTCATAGATAATTGTAGATGCGGCTACCATGATAATAATTGTTATTTTATTGTCTTTCGAGAAATTCCTATCAAAATACGCTCCTAAATAGCCTATCACACATAACATGACAGCGGTTATTCCTATGGATTTGCTATAGATTAAATCAATCATTAAGCCACTAATAACGCCAAATGATACTCCTACTGCAACATTGGCTGATAAGCCTACAAATAATATGAAAATCACAAACAAATTTGGCATGACTCCTGCTATGGTGAAATTCTGGAAAATATTTACTTGTAGCAAAAATATGACAAAAAAGGTGATCATTAATAGAAAAATAATGGTTGTTTTTTTCATGGCTATCCTTTCATTTTATTTTTGATTGATTTTGGGTTGATTTGGGTTTGTTATTATTTTTCGTTTGCCTTTTAATTTGGGGCAGCGAGCGATTAGTAATCGCCCCCTACAGTTAATTGTTGATGACTAGAACCGTGTCTACAGTGGAAAAATCTACAGCTGGTTTTATGGTTGCATAACGGTCTGTAACATTGCTGGTTGTTATGATTTCTTCTATGGTTCCTATTAAAATTCCTTTTCTGTATATTCCGCCTAGACCTGAGGTATAGACATTGTCTCCTTGTATTAGTTCTGCTCCTGTTGGAATATAGGAAGCTCTTAAAATTTGGTTATTTTCCAAAGTTCCTTTGCAAATGATACTTTCTTCTGTTGTACTAATATTACAACTTACGGTACTTGCTGCGTCTACGATTACTTGGACTTTGGCTGTATTTTCGGTAACGGATAGAACGTGGCCAACTAAACCTTTATCTGCAATCACTGTCATATTTGGTTCTACGCCGTCTTTCTTGCCGACATTGATGACTAAATCACTGCTATAGTTGCTTACGTCTTTGTTGATTATATAGGCCGGAATTGTGTTATAGTCAGCATACTTTTGTGTTAAATTCATGTATTCTTGAAGTGTTACATTGTCTGCTTTGATGCTTTCTAGTTCTCTTAATTCCGTTTCTAGCTGACTATTACGACTTTTTAGTTCTTCGTTTTCAATCTGCAAATTTTCAATATTGGTAAAGTACGCAGCATTCCCTTGAATTTTATTGCGTAAATCAGTGAATACTCTTTGTACTGGTGTTACAACTGCGTTGACTGCACTTTCTAAAAATGACAACTTGTCTAGCTGCATATTGGAAAGAAAGATTAATAAAATTAATATGATTAAGGTTATAACTCCACCTAATATATTGGATTGCTTGTTTCTGTTCATTTTTATCATTCCTTTTTATTGATTTATGGTTGATTGTGTATGAATTGGGATAGGTTGGGGGATTGGATAATCGGGTAATTGGTCATTAGGTAATTGGTAATTGGTAATCGGGTAATTAATATGGGGGCGGGCGATTGATAATCGCCCCTACGGCGCAATTACATTGCGCTGTTGTATTCTCCGTCTCCGATTACGATGTGATCTAATAATTGGATTCCCATTAATTCACAACATTGTCGCACCTTTTGGGTGGCTTGGATGTCTTCCTTGCTTGGCATGGAATTGCCACTTGGATGATTATGGACTAATATAATTTTGGGTATTTGCAATTTGATTGGTTCTGATAAGATTTGCTTGACATCAAAAACCAAGGTATTGTCTTTTCCTGTCGCGATATTGACGATTTTTTGTACGATATTTTTGTTGTTTAGTAAAATCATTTTTAATACTTCATTTTTCTCATAGCGCATTTCTTGCATCACTAAATTGGCAACATCTGCTTTGGTTTTTAAACAGATTTTCCTTAGATTGATTGGTCTTGACATTCTTTTGGCAATTTCTCCTAATGCCTTTAGTTCGATTGCTTTTACTTCACCAATCCCGCTTGATTTGCATTAATTCACTAATGGAAATTTCTTGCAAAAATCTCAAATCATTGTTTGGGTCTTTAGAACCTAAATTCATGACTTGGCTAGCTAAATCTAACGCTGTTTTTTCTTTTGTTCCTGTTTTTATAATTATGGCTAATAATTCACTGTTGCTTAAAGCTTCTTCTCCATAAGTTAGTAGTTTTTCATAAGGTCTTTCTGACATTGGCAAGGTGCTCATTTTGTTTTTCATGTTTGGCCTTTCCGTTCACTTAAAAATGCCCCCTTATTTTTAATCTTTAATGTGAATTATATTATATATTGAAAATCTGTTTTTTTCAAGTAATTTTAGTACATTTTTCAAGATTTCTTAATATAATTAAAAGAACTTAGTAAATATTAACATTTACTTTCGGCAAAAAAGTAGTATAATTAATTTATATTTAGGAGGTTTGCTCATGAAAATAGAAAAACTTAACGAAAATAAAATTAGAATTACTTTTAATCATTCCGATCTGGAGAAAAATAATGTAGATGTCCATTCCTTTATGTCTAACTCCATCGAAAGTCAAAGCTTATTTTTGCATTTGTTAGATGAAGCAGAACGTGAAATTGGATTTATTACTGATAATTATAAGCTTTCTATCGAAGCTCTTGCTTTGAGTAATGGCAATTTTATTCTTACGGTTACGCGTATCGAAAAAGAGATTTTGAAATCAACAAGGGTACAGGCTCGTAGGAAAACGCTTACAGAGACAAATCAGGTTCTTGTTTATCAATTTGCAAATTTTGACGATTTTTGTAATTTTACAAACTTTTTGTCTGTCTCTTTGCCAAAATTCGTAGAATATTTGTCAGAATGTAATTCATTATACCAGTATCAAGATTGCTTCTTTTTGGTTTTAGAAAACTTTGATAAAAACTATGTCTCCGCCATTTCTAGCGTTATTAGTGAATTTGGTGTTTATGTACAAAATTCAGATTTAGTTTTTCATAAAGTAAAAGAATGTGGTACTTTAGTAACAGAAAATGTATTACATACAAAATAATGTTATTAGCACAATTTTAATAGGGGCGATTCTCTTTTCGCCCCCTATTTATTATTTACTCTTCACCTTTTAACTTTTCTGCTCGATCTGTTGCAATCAAATTATCAATTAATTCATCCAAATCTCCATTCAAGAAATTTTCAAATTGAAAAATGCTCATACCAATTCTATGATCTGTAATACGCCCTTGCGGATAGTTGTAAGTTCTAATTTTCTCGCTTCTGTCACCACTTCCTACTTGACTTTTTCTGGCATTTGCGACTTCTGAATCTTGTTTTTGTTTTTCGATTTCATATAATCTCGAACGCAACATTTTCATCGCATATTCTCTATTTTGTACCTGTGACCTTTGAGTTTGACATTCTACCACAATTCCACTTGGCTCATGAATTAATCGAACCGCTGATGATGTTTTATTAATATGCTGACCACCTGCTCCAGAAGCTCGGAACACTTCCATTCTGATATCGGCAGGATTTAACTCTATTTCAACATCTTCCACCTCTGGCAACACAGCAACTGTCGCAGTGGATGTATGAATTCTTCCACTACTTTCTGTATCTGGAACACGTTGCACTCTGTGTACACCACTTTCAAATTTGAATCTGCTATAAGCTCCTTTTCCTGTTATCATAAATGTAATTTCTTTGTATCCTCCTAATTCAGTAGCATTTTCATTCACAATATCAATTTTCCAATGTTTTGTTTCTGCATACATGGAATACATTCTAAATAACGTACCTGCAAACAAAGCTGCTTCGTCTCCACCAGCACCAGACCTAATTTCGCAAATAACATTATTGTCGTCATTTGGGTCTTTAGGAATTAAAAGAATTTTTAATTCCTCTTCTATTTTAGGCAACTTTTCTTTTGCTTCTTCTAGTTCTAAACTCGCCAACTCCTTTAATTCTGGGTCACTTAGCATTTCTTTCGCTTCGTCTAATGCCTTTTTTACCGTTTTATATTCTCTATATTTTTCAACAACATCTTGCATTCCGCCATGTTCTTTCATCAATTTTTGCCATTCTGACTGGTTGGAAATCACTTCTGGATCGCTAATCAACTTGTTAAGCTCTTCATATCTTTTCTCTACATCTTCTAATTTTTGAAACATCTTGTTCCTTCCTTTCTATTTTTAACGTAATCACAACTATTTTTGTATTATACACCATTTTCATTTATTTTTCAAGGTGTATTAAATGATATTCTATTTTCAGCGAATTTAACACCATTTCTTCTCGATTCGAGCAAGTAAAAATAATGATTTGGTTATGATAATGTTTATCTTGCAAATAACACAAAATATTTTTCAAACGTTGTTCATCAAAATAGGCAAAACTTTCATCTAAAATAATGGGCAAATTTTCTTTGGAAATCTGGGATAATGCACTTAATCTAAGCGATAAATACATTTCATCAATGGTTCCTACACTCAATCGATCCACTGGCATATAGGCACCACTAGCAAGTTCTATATTAAGACCTGTTTCATCATTAACAACAACATTTTTATATTTTTCATCCGTTATGTTGGCTACCATTTCGCACAATTTTTGTTCAAATTGGGGGGGTATGTTATGTTTTATTTCCTCATAAGCTTCCTCTAGACACTCTTTCACAATATTAAATGATGTGTTTAAAGATATTAATTCATCTTTGATTTCCTTTTGCTCTTCCAAGCATTCCTCGATTTTTGCCAATTCTTCCAATTTCTCATCCATATTTGCTTTTTCGTTTTCCAAAATACAATTTTGAAGTTTTAAATCATTCATAGTTACTTCTATTTTTTCTAATTCTTTTTCTATTTTATGACTATCTAAATTGGAATTTTCTGCCTTTAAACTTAACTTCGTTTTAAGCATTACAAAAAGGTTTGCAACAACCAAAATCATTGGAGCCAAAGCAATTGCTTTATTTTTCAAAAATACAAATAATAATACGGTTATAATTATCAAAAAACATAATAAAAAAGTATAAATTCTCATTTTAAATTTTGTTTCTATATTCTTAATTTTATCCTCATTTACACTTTCTTTTATGTGCTTTAAATCTTCTTTTTTGAGTTGTAATTTTTCTAATTCCTCTCTTATTTTTTCCTTATCTTTCAAATAATTGGTCACATTTTCTCGCTGTAAAACCAACATCTTCTTTTCTTCTGATAACTTTTGAATATTACTATTTACAACATTCATTGGTTTTTGCTTAGTTCTCTCTGTTCCTATCCTTTCATTTTGCATTTTGTTTAACTTCTCGATTGATTTTTGAAACGATATCTGCTCATCTCCAGTAGAAATTAAATTGCTTATTTTCTGAACAAGATTGTTTGTATCCGATTTTTCAAGCCTAATTTCTTGCTGGCTAATCATGGCTGTTTTAGAAAAAGTGGCTTCATCCACACCAACTTGTTCTTCAAAAAAGCTAGTTCCTTTTATTTTGTCAGTGTTAAATTGTTTGGAAATATCTTCTCCAAATTCATTATAAATCACTGGCCTTTTCTTTTTAAATTCTCTGAAAATCTCATATTTTTCCCCATTTTTTAAGTGATATTTCATTTTTCCTGAAAATTCCAAATCGGCCCATGGTTTATATTGTTCAAAATCAGACCTAATTTTCCCATTTTTATTTTTAGAAAGACCAAATAGCATTGCTTCGATAAATTTTAAAATGGTTGATTTTCCAGATTCATTTTCTCCATAAATCAGATTAATTCCGTCTTTTAATACAATTTCTTTATTTTTTATTTTGCCAAATCCATTTATTTTTATTTCATCAATTTTCAATCTGGTTTTTCCTTTCTTTGCCCTGAAGAAGCGGGCGATTGATAATCGCCCCTACAGGATATTTAATCCGATTTCAAGGGCCTTTTTTATTTGTTCTTGTGGGTAATTTTCGTTTTCGTATTTTTGAATGATTTTTCTGACAAATATACCTCTTAGGTTATTTTCTTTGGAAATTTTCTCGATATCATAACCAATTTGGGTTTTATCTTTTATTTTTAAAATGTTTTTCACTGTTAGGAGTTTGAAGATTTCTCTTGGATTTATCTCAAATTGCCTATTTCCTATTAAAACGATTTCATACATTGTTTTTTCGTCTAACTTCAAATTTTCTATTGTTTCTATAATTTCTTCTTTGCTCCAAAAGTTGGCCACATTTAACTCATATTTTGCGAATATTCTGTCATCTAAAGGAATAAATTCTGTTCTTAATTCATGATGATTGAGTTCTCCAACAACCATGCCGTGTTGCCCTAACTCGTCAAATCCAAACGAAATTGTTGAACCTGGATATACAATATTTTGATTTGGTGCAAAATTTGTCTTATGAATATGTCCCATTGCCACGTAATCGAATTTTAAGCGATTTAGTTGTGAGGCTAATATAGGGTTATAGGCATAACCATTTTCGTCTGTAGAACCATTTAAATCACAATGTGTTAATATTATATTAACTTTGTTTGGATTTTGTATTTGGATTTTCTCGATGGGTGATTTCGTGCAGTAAAAATCGGTAAAAGCAGTCAAATAAAAATCTGCTTCTGGTTCTGATAATATTTCTAGTTCGTTTTTACAAATATATACATTTTCATTCCAAGCAAAATTTTGATAATAAGAATTTTTTATATAAGGATCATGATTTCCTGGTGCTATCAAAACCTTTGTATCGCTTATTTCCGTAAATAATTGGTTGATATATTCTATGGTTGACTTCCTAATATACTCATGTTCATACAAATCACCTGCGATTAATAAATAATCGATTTTATTTTCTTGACAATACTCTATTACTTTTTTAAGAACTTTTCTCTGTTCTAGCCTTCTGATATCGCCTAGGTTTTCAAGTGTGTTTAAACCTGTAAATGGGCTATCAAAGTGCATATCTGCTATATGAACAAATTTCATGAAATCACTTCCTTTTTATTTGGTTTATAGATTTTATCATAAAGCTTTAAAATCGTCAATAGAAATATGAAAATTTGTTCGGTTTTTGTGTCGATTGATTAAAAAATGGGCACACCCTTTTGCTGTAAGAATGTTCCCATTAAAAATTAAATATTCCCTTTATCCAAACTAGAATTTTACTAAAAAATCCATCTTCTTCTGTTTCTAAATCACTTTCCGAAGATTCAATATAATCTGAAGTCCCCAAATCAATTAGAGTAGCTGATTTTGTCTGCATTCCATACTCAGAAGCTAACACTCTTATATCTTCACTCAAATCCGCTGTCATATTGCTACTTGCTAATAATTTATTAT
The DNA here is from genome assembly GCA_948435735.1 of uncultured Clostridium sp. Lineage (GTDB taxonomy): Bacteria > Bacillota > Clostridia > TANB77 > CAG-508 > Scatovivens. The sequence continues at coordinate 346 of CAOJGX010000011.1, read as the reverse complement.
ATTCCTGCTTCAAACTTTCTTTTTCCTTATATCTCTGCTTTACCAATGCCTGACATGCAATTATCGCAAATACAATACAGAAAAATAACATGCTATTGATAAAAAATTTTGCTTCAAAAGATAATCTAAATTTCTTCTTTGTTTTGTGCTTTGTCTTTTTTATTTTTGAATTCGTTTGACTTGGTTGCTTTTGAACAGGCTTTTTCTGAACTTTTTGTCTTTTAAATTCTGGTTCTAATTTTCTTGGACTTGTTTCGTATTGATAGCCATATCCTCTATTTGCCATAATTGCCTCCTTGTATAATATAGTTAGGTTTTTAAATAAAGGATTTACCTATAAACCTAT
>CAOJGX010000010.1 GCA_948435735.1 uncultured Clostridium sp. | reverse complement strand
TGTGTGTGTACAATATCAACGGTTTCAGCCATTTGTCTTGATTCTTGCACTCTTTGTTCCCCCCCATTTTAATTTACCTAGACTATTATTAATTTCTAGTTAAATTTATTATATGCTATTCTATTTTATTTGGCAATAGTTTTGAAAAATGTAATAAAAATGTAATATTGACATGAAAAAACGGAAATAATTTAACATTATTTCCGCAAAATTTACCTATCTATTATACCACATTTTCATAATTTTGTCAACTTGACAGAATTATAAAAATATGCTCTCAGTTGTTTTTACTGAATTTCTTGTCTACACCAACTTCAAAATAGCCATTCTAGCATTGTCCCCTTTTCTAGGTTCCATTTTTAAAATGGTTGTATAGCCACCAACTCTGTCTTCGTATTTAGGTGCAATTTCGTTAAATAATTTATCAACTAAATCTACTCCTTCTACTTTGTTGATTTTTGTCATGATTTTTCTTCTAGCACTTAATCTAGATGGCATATCTTTTTGTCTTTTTTCCATTTTTTCTTCTTTGACAACTTTTAAATATTCTTTTCCATTTTTGCTTGTTGCCTTTTCAGTTACTTTTCTTCCATTGCTATCAAGTTTTGCTTTTATAACTTTTTGTTCTACTTCTTCAAAGTTCTTGCTTTCTTTCACAGCCAAGGCAATAATACTATCTACAATTGCTTTTAATTCTTTTGCTCTTGCCTCAGTTGTTACAATTTTATCATGTTTGAAAAAATCAGTTGTTTGTGTTTTTAACATTGCTAATCTTTGATCTGTTGGTTTTCCAAGTTTTCTTGTACCTGCCACTTTCTTCACCTTCCTTACTTATTTAATCTTCATCCGATGCAAATTGTAAGCCTAATGCATACAATTTATTGGTTACTTCATCTAATGATTTCTTTCCTAGATTTCTAACTTTCATCATATCAGCTTGCGTTTTTTTAGCTAAATCCTCTACTGTCATAATTCCTGCTCTTTTTAAGCAGTTATAAGATCTTACCGAAAGTTCTAATTCCTCTATCGGCATTTCTAAAACTCTTTCCTTCGTAGATTCTTCTTTTTCTATCATAACTTGTGTATTTTTAGCTGTTTCTGATAAGTCAATAAATAACTCTAAATGACCTGTCATCACTTTTGCTGCTAAACTTAATGCCTCAAAAGGTTTTAAACTGCCATCTGTCCATACTTCAATGGTTAATTTATCATAATCTACCATTTGGCCAACTCTCGTATTTTCAACAGAATAATTTACTTTTTTTACAGGAGTAAATATGGAATCGATTGGCAATACATCGATTGAACTATTATCCTTTTTATTTTTCTCTGCTACATTATATCCTCTTCCTCTGCTAACTGTCATTTCCATATGAACATCAGCATCTTCAGACGTTGTTGCAATATGTAACTCAGGATTCAAAATTTCTATACTTCCATCTGTTACAATATCACCTGCTTTTATTTCGCCAGCCCCTTTATGCTCAATTGTAATGATTTTATCATCACTATCAAATGCTTTTAGTCTTACACTTTTCAAATTAACAATAATCTCTGGAACATCTTCTACAATCCCTTTGACTGTAGAAAATTCATGTACTACACCATTGATTTTAACACTTGTAATCGCAGTTCCTGGTAAGGAAGATAATAAGATTCTTCTTAACGAATTTCCTATTGTCATTCCATAACCACGTTCTAGTGGTTCACATATGAATTTTGCATAATTCCTCTTATCGTCTGCTTCTACACATTCGATGTTTGGCTTTTCAAATTCAATCATTTTTACCTCCTAATGGTTTCTTAAACCTTTAAATTACTACCTGACTTCTAGTACGTATCCTAAGTAGAAAACTTATTATTTAGAGTACAACTCAACGATTAAGTGGTCTTCAACTGTTAAATCAATTTCATCTCGATTGACATTTCTTAACACTTTTGCACTTAATTTTTCAGTATCTAATTCTAACCATTCTGGAATTGGTCGTGTAGCACCTTTTTGAGCATTTTCTTTAATTAATGGATTATCTTTTCTTGTTTCACGAACTGCAATTTGATCACCCGGTTTTACTAAGTAGGATGCAATATTTACTTTTCTTCCATTTACTTCAATATTACCATGTGTTACAATTTGTCTTGCTTGTGCTCTTGAAACTCCTAAACCTAATCTGTAAACTACGTTATCTAATCTACTTTCTAAGATTTGTAAAAGGTTTGTACCTGTAATTCCTTTTTTATTAGAAGCCATTTCAAAATATTTTCTAAATTGTTTTTCACCAACACCATAAAAATATCTTGTTTTTTGTTTTTCTCTTAATTGAGTACCATATTCGGAAAGTTTTGATTTTTTTTGACCATGATCTCCTGGCCCATAGTTTCTTCTTGTTACACTACATTTGTCTGAATAACATCTGTCACCTTTCAAGAATAATTTACAACCTTCTCTACGGCATATACGACATTGTTCACCATTATATCTTGCCATTGATTATTTTACACCTCTTTCTTAATCAAAATATCTTTTATATTTTGTTTTAATTTTCTATCACGTTTACACCCTTCTTCTTTTTGGTGGTCTACAACCATTATGTGGAATTGGCGTAACATCTTTAATCATTGTGATTTCTAAGCCAGCTGTTTGTAAAGCTCGAATTGCTGCTTCACGACCAGCACCTGGCCCTTTCACATAAACATCAACTGTTTTCATTCCATGTTCCATTGCTGTTTTTGAAGCTACTTCAGCAGCTTGACCAGCAGCATATGGCGTGCTTTTTCTTGAACCTTTAAAACCTAAACCACCAGCACTTGCCCAAGATATAACATTACCTTGTACATCTGTAATTGAAACAATTGTATTATTAAAGCTAGAACGAATATGGGCTTCCCCTTTATCGATATTTTTTCTTTCTCTTCTTCTAACTCCTGTTTTCTTTACGCTACTTACTTTTGCCATTTAAGTTTTTCCCTCCTTAAAAGATTTTCTAATTATTTTTTGCTCTTACTTACTAATTTTCTAGGACCTTTTCTGGTACGTGCATTTGTTTTTGTTCTTTGACCTCTTACTGGCAATCCTCTTCTATGTCTAATTCCTCTATAGCAACCAATTTCCATAAGTCTTTTAATGTTTAATGCAACTTCTCTTCTTAGGTCACCTTCCACTTTGTAGTCTTCCATTGCTTTTCTTATTTTTGCTTCTTCTTCATCTGTTAAATCTTTTACCCTAGTATCTGGGTTAACACCTGCTTCTTTTAAAATTTTTTGTGAACTAGATAAACCAATTCCATAAACATATGTTAATCCAATTTCAATTCTTTTTTCCCTAGGTAAATCAACTCCTGCTATACGAGCCATAAATTTTTACACCTCCATGTTTATTTCTTTTAAATATATATAAACACAAATATGAAATTAGATAAAGGTTATCTAACAGCCGCTCCACATTCGTGTTAATACCAGTTTTATCCTTGTCTTTGTTTGTGCTTAGGATTTTCGCAAATTACTCTTATTTTTCCTTTTCTTTTGATGACTTTACATTTTTCGCAGATTGGTTTTACTGATGGTCTTACTTTCATTTTTCATTCCTTCCCTTCTTTGTATTTTATATGAATTGCAACTTGGTTGCTTATCTTTTTCATTTTAATGTGTTGCAAAGTAGTTTTTTTAATGAAGTTATCTCCTCTTTGCTACGTTAACAAAGTAATCTGTAACGCTCGTTCCTCGTGAACAGCTTACTTTATTTCGCTCTCCATGTAATTCTTCCCTTGCTTAAATCATAAGGAGACAATTCTAATTTTACTTTATCTCCTGGAAGAATTTTGATATAATTCATTCTTAATTTTCCAGAAATATGAGCTAATACTTGGTGGCCATTTTCTAACTCTACTTTAAAATTTGTATTGGGTAATGTTTCAACAACAATTCCCTCAACTTCGATAACATCCTCTTTCGACAAGCTATTTTCCTCCTAAATTTAAGGTTTTATTTGATTGTTTTTCTAATTAAGCTTTTATAGTATATAACATTTTTAGATGATTGTCAATACTTTTGCTTCTTTTTCTGTAATTAAAATTGTATTTTCATAATGGGCTGCTAAACTACCATCTTCTGTGACAATCGTCCAACCATCTTCTAATTCAAAAATATCTGGTTGTCTTTGAATGACCATCGGCTCAACAGCAAGCGTCATGCCTTTTTGCAGACGCATTCCTTTGCCTTTTTTGCCATAATTAGGAATTCCCGGATCTTCATGCATTTCTCTTCCAATTCCATGTCCTTGAAATTCGCGAACAACAGAATAACCAAATTTTTTTACATATTCCTGAATAGCAAATGAAATGTCGCCCACTCGATTTCCTTCTTTGGCAAATTTAATTCCTTCAAAAAATGCTTGTTTGGTAACTTCGACTAATTTTCTAGCTTCCTCTGAAACATTGCCAACTAAATGCGTTCGAGCAGCATCTCCATGAAAACCATTTTTTTGTACAACTAAATCAATACTTACTATATCTCCATCTTGGATGATTGCCCTTTTACTCGGAACACCATGGATTACTTCATCATTGATGGATATACATAATGTTGATGGAAAATCCGGCACGCCTTTTTCACCACTTGGATAACCTTTTTGGGCTGGAACTGCACCTTTTGACTTGATAAATTGTTCTGCCATTTTATCTAAATCATAGGTAGATATCCCTGGTTTTATATTCTTTTCTAGCATCTCATGCGTTTCAGCTGTAATTTTGCAAGCTTCCATCATCAATTCAATTTCTCGATCCGATTTTATGCTAACCAATTTACTTCTCCCTTATCTTTCTTCACCTTTTGCTTTATCTTTATCCACTCTAGTTTGAGGAGCATTGATTTTTAAAACTTCTTCTAATAATTGCTTTTTCAAAGCTTCCTCTTTTTCTTTTAGTTGTTTTTGAGCTTCTATTAAGCTATTTACCTTCTTTTGTAATTGAGGAGAACATTTTTCCAAATTTTCTAAAACCTCATTTATCTTTTCTTCACGGGTTAAAGTTTTGTCTTTTTCTTCAGCCTGATTTTGTTTTTGATAAACATAATTTCTAGATTTTACTACACTCCCCTTATATGGATCTTCACCATTTTTTATACGTTCCATCATAATACGATGTAATATTTCCGTTTGCTCCTTTTCTTTACGATTAGGAACATCATCCGAATAATTTCTTTCCATAAAAACTTCTCCTAACTATTGATTATTTTATCCCCTGTAGGATATCTTCAGCTACTTCTTTTCCTAGCCTTCCTGTTTTTTCACTAATTTCCTCTGTACGTAAAACACCCTTTTGACTATAAAATTCTACTAAAGGTAAGGTTTTTTCATCATACAATTCTAATCTTTTTTGAATGGCTGCTTCATCACAATCATCTTCCCTTTGAACAATTTGTGCTCCACATTTATCACAAATACCTTGCTCTTTTGGTGGGTGCATTGTCAAATTATAGGTTGTTTTGCACGCTTGGTTTGAGCATACTCTTCGATTTAAAATTCGTGTAATAATTTCATCTTTAGGACTCGTAAGGTTAATGACTAAATCTACCTTTTTCCCTTTTTGTGCTAATATTTCGTCTAGCTTTTCTGCTTGTGCAAGATTACGTGGAAATCCATCTAGAATGGCTCCTGCTTGTGCATCTTTTTCATTTAATCTGTCAACTACCATCGGAACTGTGATTTCATCTGGAACTAATTCCCCTTTTGTTGTGTATTTTTTTGCTTCCACCCCTAACGGCGTTTCTTCTTTGATATTTTTTCGAAAAATATCACCTGTAGAAATTTGTGGCCAGCCAAGACTTTCACTCAATAGACCTGCAACTGTTCCTTTCCCTGTGCCTTGAGCACCTAACATTAATATAACCATATTGATACCTCCTTTAAATTCATAAATAAAACAAATTCTAAATCAATTTTATTTATAAACTTATAACTCGTAGGGGCGACTAAAAAAATCGCCCTCACAAATTGAATTATTTTTCTAAGAATCCTTTATAATGTCTCATAACTAATAAAGATTCCAGTTGTTGTATTGTCTCTAACGCAACACCAACGACAATCAAAATAGATGTTCCACCAAAAGATAAATTCAAACTTGAGAATCTAAGTAACATCGGTAAAATGGCAATTAAACTTAAAAATACAGCTCCAAAAACAGTTAATTTATTAAGTGTATTTTTTAAGTAATCTGCTGTTGGTTTACCTGCTCTGATTCCTGGAATAAATCCACCATTTTGTTTGATATTGGTTGCCACTTCATCTGGATTGAACGTTGCATAGGTGTAGAAAAATGTAAATCCAACAATTAACAAGAAATACACAAGTGCATTAGCAAGTGAATACCCCCAACCAACACTCGATGAAGATGTGGCAATTGAGAATTTATATAAACCTGCTAAAAATCCTGCTCCTCCTATTTTATCTGCAGCAAAAATTTGAATAATCATCGCTGGAAACGTCATAAAACTACTTGCAAAAATGATTGGCATAACACCAGCCATTGCTAGTTTTAACGGAATATGTGTATTTTGACCACCATACATTTTTCTTCCTACTACTTTTTTGGCATATTGTACTGGTATTTTTCTTTCTGCTTGTTGCACAAACACAACACCAGCAACCAAAAGAATCGCTCCTAACAAAATTACGAAAGCAGTAACAATTCCAACTGTATTAACACCACTTTCTGTCACAATTAAGTTCCATAAAGTGACTAAGCCAGAAGGTAAACTAGATATGATACCAATGAAAATAATCATCGAAATACCATTTCCAACACCTTTATTGGTAATTTGCTCACCAAGCCACATCAAAATCGATGTACCAGCAATTAGCGAGATCACTACAAGTGCACCTGTTAACAAACTTGGACCATCAGCCAAACTTGTTTTAAATATGTCTGAAGATTGATATGATATAAAAATTCCCATTGCTTCAATTAATGCTAATACTAAAGCTAATACCTTCGTGTACTTATTGACTTTTGCTCTTGAGGTCTCTCCTCCTTCTTTCATTAACTTCTCTAATGAAGGAATAATCATTGCTAATAATTGAATAACAATAGAGGCCGTAATATATGGTGTAATTGACATGGCAAAGATTGACAAATTAGAAAAAGCCCCACCCGATATCGTATCAATTAAACTTACAAGGGATCCTGTTGAAGTATCCATAGCTTCCCTTAAAGCAAATGTATCTACTCCAGGTACTGTAATGAAACAGCCAAATCGAAATACAACAATTAAAAGTAATGTATAGAATAATCGTTTGCGTACATCTGGTGTTTTAAAAGCATTTTGTATTGTTTTAAACAATTAAACCACCTCACATTTTCCACCAGCAGCTTCGATTTTTTCTGTTGCACCTTTTGTAAATCTAGTTGCTTTTACGGTTAATTTTTTATCTAATTTTCCAGTTGCTAAAACAACAATTCCATCGTTTATTTTACCAATAATTCCGTCTTTTAATAAGGTTTCAGCAGTCACTTCGTTAACGGTTGATTTATTTAGCATATTCAAAGTTACTTCTGTATAAGTTTTTGCATTAAAATGATTAAATCCTCTTTTTGGTAATCTTCTATATAATGGTGTTTGACCACCTTCAAATCCTCTTCTTACGCCACCTCCAGATCTTGCTTTTTGGCCTTTATGACCTCTACCAGAAGTTTTTCCTAACCCAGAAGCGATTCCACGGCCAACTCTTTTCTTTGTTTTTGTTTTAACATTGGGATGTAAATTTCCTAATTCCATTTTTGCACCTCCTTAAAATAAATTATTTTGTAAAATCGATTTTACAAAATTGCGTATTCATTCAATTTTGTAAAATTCATTTTACGTTTTTGCATCTTGGTTGTATTTTATAAAATTTGTTTTATAAAATTTCAGAAACTTTCTTTCCTCTTTTTCTAGCAACTTCTTCTACTGTTTGCATATTTTTTAATGCTTCCATTGTAGCATAAACAACATTTCTAGGATTTGTCGTTCCTAAAACTTTCGAATTGATGTCTTTGTATCCTGCTAATTCTAATACTGGTCTTACACTACCACCAGCAATAATTCCAGAACCTTCTGCTCCTGGTTTTAGCATAACTCTAGCACTACCAAATCTTCCAATATATTCATGAGGAATGGTTGTTCCTACGATTGGTACTGTGATTAGGTTCTTTTTGGCTTCTTCAATTGCTTTTTTGATAGCATCTGGAACTTCGGCAGCTTTACCATTTCCAACCCCAATGTGACCAGCTTCATCACCAACTACAACAACTGCACTAAATCGAAAGGTTCTACCACCTTTCACAACTTTGGCAACTCTGTTAATCGCAACCACTTTCTCTTTCAATTCAACTGATTTTTCTTCTTCCACGTTTTTATTTCTCCTTTCTTTTAAAATTTTAAACCTGCTTCACGTGCTGCTTCTGCTAATTCTTTTACAACACCGTGATAAATAAATCCACCTCGATCAAAAACTACATTTTCGATTTTTTTGACTGCAGCTTTTTTGGCAATGGCTGCTCCAACTTCTTTGGCAGCTTCTTTGTTGGCTTTTTTGGTTTTAATATCTTGATCCATGGTTGATACATAAACAAGGGTTTCACCTTTTGTATCATCAATGATTTGTGCAATGATATTCTTGTTCGTTCTGCAAACAGCTAGTCTTGGAACTTCTGTTGTTCCACTGATTTTAGTACGAACTCTTTTATGTCTTCTTTGACGTTCTGCTTTTCGATTGATTTTTGTAATCATTTTAGTTCTCCTTTCTATTTTTATAGGACTTTTTGAAGTTAACTTTACTTTGCATATTTATAGTAAGTAGGCATAGTAGCTTTTTCTAAGGTAGTTAACTCCGTTACACTGCGTTAACAAAGTAATCCGTAAAGCTCCTACGTCGCTAACGGCTTACTTTTTCCCTGCCTTACCTTCTTTACGTCTAATAATTTCTTCAGCATATTTAATACCTTTACCACGATATACTTCTGGTGGTCTTTTGGTTCTGATAACTGCTGCTGTTTGACCAACTAATTCTTTGTCAATTCCTTTTACAATGATTTCATTTTGACTTGGTACGTCAAATGTAATACCTGCTGGTGCTTCCATTTCAACTGGATGTGAATATCCTAAATTCATCACCAATTTATTCCCTTGCTTTTGTGCTCTGTACCCAACACCATTGATTTCTAATTTTCTTTCAAAACCATTGGTAGTTCCTTCTACCATATTATTAATTAACGTTCTTGTTAAACCATGTAAACTTCTGTTTTTTGGTTCATCATTTGGTCTTACTACTTTTAAAACCTTGTCTTCTAATGTTACTTTCATGTTTTCATGAATGTCTCTTTCTAAGGTTCCTTTTGGCCCTTTTACGGTAATATGTTGACCGTCTAATTTTACCTCTACACCATCTGGCACAGTAATTGGTTTGTTTCCTATTCTTGACATTTTATTTCTCCTTTCTTAGATTAATATCTACTTATCGATCGATATTTTTTCAGAATTCTAATTTATTTTATTTACCAGATATACGCTAAAACCTCGCCACCGATACCAAGTTCACGCGCTTTTTTATCCGTCATAATACCTTTTGAGGTTGAAATCAAGGCAATTCCTAAACCATTTAACACTTTAGGTAATTCGTCCTTTGGTGCATAAATTCTTAAACCTGGTTTACTAATTCTTTTTAATCCATCAATTACTCGATTTCCTTTTTCGTCATATTTTAACGTAATTCTAATGATTCCTTGTGTTTCATTTTCAATCTCTTCAAAAGATTTAATATATCCTTCTTCTAGCAAATTTTCTGCAATCGCTTTTTTCATTTTTGAAGCAGGCACATCAACTGTTTTAAATTTTTTGCTATTGGCATTTCTAATTCTTGTTAACATATCTGCAATTGGATCCGTTGTATTCACGTTTTTCCCTCCTTTTTTATTTTTCATATAGGAAGCAATACTTTCGTATTGCTACTGACACTGTAACTCGCTCACACTTGAACAGTCTTTAGCATTACCAGCTTGCTTTTTTTACTCCAGGAATTTCTCCCTTATGAGCTAATTCTCTAAAGCAAACACGACAAATTCCAAATTTTCTGATGTAGGCATGTGGTCTTCCACAAATTTTACATCTGTTATATGCTCTTGTTTTATATTTTTGCTCTCTGGCGCATTTCACTTTTAATGATTTTTTAGCCATTGATTTCTCCTTTCTTTTTAGTTAGACCATGGTAGTCTTTTCAATGTTTACAACTTCGTTGCATAAGTTATCTGTAAGCTCGCTAACATCTAACTTAGTTTCGGAATGGCATTCCTAACAACGATAACAACTCTTTTGCTTCTTCATCCGTTTTGGCAGTTGTTACAAATATAATATCCATACCTCTTATTTTGTCGATTTTATCGTATTCAATCTCTGGGAAAATCAACTGTTCTTTAATTCCCATTGAATAATTTCCTCTACCATCAAACGCATGGCTTGATACACCTCTAAAATCTCTTACCCTAGGTAAAGCAACATTAAATAATTTTTGTGCAAAATCATACATCTTTCCAGCTCTTAAAGTTACCTTACAACCAATTTTCATTCCCTCTCTTAACTTAAAAGCAGCAATTGATTTTTTGGCTTTTGTTATTACTGGTTTTTGCCCTGTAATAATGGTCAAATCATTAACCGCATTGTCTAATGCTTTTGGATTATCTTTGGTTTCGCCTAATCCAATATTAATTACTATTTTTTCTAATTTAGGAACTTCCATAATTGATTTATAGTTAAATTTTTTCATCAAGGCTGGTACTACTTCCGTTTTATATTGTTCTTTCAGTACTTCCATTTTCTTTTAAATTCCTCCTTTCTAAATCACTATTTTAATTTTGCTCCGCATTTCTTACAAACACGTATTTTTTCGCCTTTTTCTTCACCATATCCAATTTTGGTTGCTTTGCCACATTTGCTACATACCACATTGGCTTTGCTACTGTCAATCGGACATTCACTTGAAATAATTCCACCTTCATCGCCTTGTCTTCTAGGCTTTACATGTTTTTTTCTAACATTTACACCTTTGACAACGATTTTATTTTTCTTTGGAATAACTTCTAAAACTTCTCCTGTTTTATCTTTGTCATTTCCTGATAAAATCTTAACATTATCACCTTTTTTGATTTTCAATTTATTCACCTCTAATTCTTTTTTAGATTTTTGAATTTTGTATTATAATCCATTTTTTATAAAACCTCTGGTGCAAGAGATAAGATTTTTAAATAATTTTTATCTCTTAACTCCCTTGCTACTGGGCCAAAGATACGTGTTCCTTTTGGAGTTCCGTCATCACGAATGATAACAGCAGCATTTTCATCAAATTTTACATAAGAACCATCTGGACGTCTTGCGCCTTTTTTTGTTCTAACAACGACTGCTTTGACAACTTCTCCTTTTTTTACAACGCCACCTGGTGTAGCAGATTTAACAGAAGCAACTATGATATCTCCTATTTCAGCATATCTTCGATAGGATCCACCTAAGCATCGGATACACATAATCTCTTTTGCACCAGTATTATCAGCTACTTTTAATCTCGTTTGTTGTTGTACCATTTAAGGTTCCTCCTTCTTATTTTATTTATAAGTTTTAGCCTATTTTATAATAGCTTTCTCTACAATTTTTACAAGTCTCCATCTTTTATCTTTTGACAAAGGTCTTGTTTCCATAACTTCAACTCTGTCTCCCATTTTGCATTCGTTTGCTTCGTCATGGGCTTTTAATTTATAGGTTCTTTTTACTGTTTTCTTATACATTGGATGTGTAACATTGTCTTCAACAGCTACTACAATTGTTTTGTCCATTTTATCAGAAACAACTGTACCAATCATTGTTTTACGAAGATTTCTTTCTTCCATTTTAAGACTATCTCCTTTCTTAATTTTCTTGGTTTTCTATTTCTCTTTTTCTAAGTATTGTCTTTACTCTGGCAATTTCGCGTCGAACTTCACGAATTCTCATTGGATTATCTAATCCATTTGTTGCTAAACTAAAACGTAATTTGAATAATTCTGATTTTAATTCGCCTAATTCTTTTTCTAGCTCAGGTGAAGACATTTCATTGATTTTCTTATTCTTCATCTAAATCACCGCCTACTTCTCTTTTTACAAACTTGGTTTTGACAGGCAATTTATGGCCCGCTAAACGCAAAGCTTCTCTTGCCACTTCTTCAGAAACACCAGCAAGTTCAAACATCACTCTACCTGGTTTTACTACTGCTACCCAATATTCAGGAGCACCTTTACCTTTACCCATACGGGTTCCGATTGGTTTACTTGTGATTGGTTTGTCTGGAAATACCTTAATCCAAACTTTTCCACCTCTTTTAATATAACGTGTCATGGCAATTCTGGCAGCTTCGATTTGGTTAGAAGTAATCCAACCAGCACTTGTTGCTTGAATTCCAAATTCACCTTCATTAACCACGTTACCACGTGTTGCTTTTCCTCTATTTCTACCTTTTTGCATTTTTCTAAATTTTGTCTTTTTTGGCATTAATGGCATTATTCTTTACCTCCTTTTGCTTCTTTTTTGCTTGGTAAAATTTCGCCTTTATAAATCCAAACTTTTACTCCGATTTTTCCATACGTTGTATCTGCTTCTGCAAATCCGTAATCAATATCAGCTCTTAAAGTTTGTAATGGAATGGTTCCTTCTTTATAAAATTCAGTTCTTGCCATATCTGCTCCACCTAATCTTCCAGATACAGAAGTCTTAATTCCTAAAGCACCTGCTTTCATAGATTTTTGCATGCATTGTTTCATGGCTCTTCTGAATGAAATTCTTCTTTCTAATTGACCTGCAATATTTTCTGCAACTAATTGTGCATCCGTATCAATATTTTTCACTTCTACAATGTTTAAGTTAACTTGTTTGTTAATCATTTTTTCTAACTCATTTTTTAGAGCTTCTGAAAGATTTCCACCTTTTCCAATCACCAAACCTGGTTTTGCTGTGTATACATTAATTCTTACACATTTAGCAGTTCTTTCAATCTCTATTTTTGAAATTCCGCTCACATATAATTTTTTCTTTATATATTTACGAATGTTATAATCCTCAACTAAGTAATCGCTATAATCTTTTGCACTTGCATACCATTTTGAGTTCCAATCTCTGATTATACCAACCCTCATTCCATTTGGATGAACTTTTTGTCCCATGTTCTTGTAATCTCCTTTCTTTTATTTCTCAATTTCTCTTAACACAATTGTTATATGACTTGTTCTTTTTCTGATTCTAACAGCAGAACCTTTGGCAGCAGGTCTAATTCTCTTTAAGGTTGGGCCTTGGTTTGCATAAATTTCTGCCACATAAAGGTTGCTTCGATTCATAAAGTGATTATTTTCAGCATTTGCAATTGCTGATTTTAGAAGTTTTTCTAAAATTTCACTTGATGCTTTTGGCGCAAATTTTAAAATACTAAGTGCTTCATCCACTTTTTTGCCTCTGATTAAATCAGCCACAATTTTAACTTTTCTGCTTGAAATTCTAGCATATTTTAAAATCGCTTTTGCTTCTATCACATCATTTTCGATTGCTTTTTCTTCCACAGTTTATACCTCCTCTATCAATTTTTGAAAATTCTTATTTCTTTGTTTTCTTATCTCCTGCATGACCTTTAAATGTTCTAGTTGGAGCAAATTCTCCTAATTTATGTCCAACCATTTCTTCAGAAATATAAATTGGAACATGTTTTCTACCATCATGTACAGCGATTGTATGACCAATCATTTGTGGATAAATGGTAGAAGCTCTTGACCATGTTTTTAATACTTCTTTTTTTCCTGCTTCATTCATAGCTTCTACTCTTTTGATTAACTCAGGTGCTACAAATGGTTTTTTATCTCTTTTCTTTATTTCAGCCATTATTTACCCCTCCTCTTTACGATAAACTTGTTCGATTGCTTTTTCTTATTTCTTGTCTTATAACCGATTGCTGGTTTACCCCAAGGTGTTAATGGCCCTGGTCTACCGACTGGTGCTCTACCTTCACCACCACCATGAGGATGATCGCATGGGTTCATAACAGAACCTCTGACGGTTGGTCTAATTCCCATGTGTCTTTTTCTACCAGCTTTACCAATTTTGATATTTTCATGGTCACTATTTCCAATGGTTCCAATCGTAGCTCTACATCTTACAGAGATTAATCTCATCTCACCTGATGGAAGTCTTACGTGAGCATAGGCACCTTCTTTTGCCATTAATTGTGCATCTTGCCCTGCAGAACGAACCAATTTTCCACCTTGCCCTGGATTTAATTCGATGTTGTGTATCATCGTACCAACTGGAATGCTGGAAATTGGCATAGCATTTCCTGGTTTAATATCAACATTAACACCTGAAATAACTTTGTCGCCGTCTGTTAATTTAGCAGGTGCTAAAATGTAACTTTTGGTTCCGTCTTCATATTCGATTAAGGCAATGTTAGCACTTCTATTTGGATCATATTCGATACCAATAATCGTTGCAAACATATCATCTTTTTTTCTTTTAAAATCAATGATTCTATATTTTTGTCTATTTCCACCACCTTGATGTCTTACGGTAATTCTACCATACGAATTTCTACCAGCATTTTTTCTTTTCTTTGCTAGCAAAGATTTTTCCGGTGTTTTTTTCGTGATTTCTTCAAATGTTGAAGTCGTCATATTTCTTCTTGATGGTGTATATGGTCTATAATGTTTAATTCCCATTTTTCTTTTCTCCTTTTAAAATTTATTTTCCTAGTTTATTCTAGATACTTTGTAGGGGCGACTATTAGTCGTCCGTTCCCGCGTAGCATAATCCCGAATAATTTCCGCATAATCATCCTAAAACAATTAAGCATGCCTTTCTCGGAAGCGTGGGCAATTGATAATTGCCCCTACATATTTACGCATTAAATGCGTCAATTGAATCTTTGTATTTTTTAGAAACTTTCATTTCTTTTCCGCCTTTTCCAAGATATTTGATATCTCCAGCGTTTGTGTCGATGGTAACAATTGCTTTTTTCCAGTCTGATGTCATTCCTCTATGAACACCTACTCTTTTTTCTTTTCCTTTGACTGTCATTGTGTTTACCTTCAAAACTTTTACATCAAATAATTTTTCTACAGCGTTTCTAATTTCAACTTTTGTTGCTTTTTTCGCAACTTTGAAAGTGTATTTTCCATCTTGCATATCCATATTACTTTTTTCTGTAATAATTGGTTTTATAATAATATCCTCGGCTACCATTTAAGCATACACCTCCTCTAATTTCTTAACTGTATCAACTGTTAACACTAATTTTTTATATTTTAACAAATCAAATACATTAATCGTTGCAACTGAAATCGTTCTAACTCCTTCTAAATTTCTAGCTGATTTTTGAACTTTTTCATCTCCTGTTGCAAGCATAATCAACGCTTTATCTTCTACTTTTAAATTTTTCATCGCATTTGCCATTTGTTTTGTTTTGATTTCTTTGAAATCAAATTTGTCAACAACCAATAAATCTTTTTCTAAAACTTTTGAACTTAAAATAGATTTAATGGCTAATCTTTTTTCTTTTTTATTGACTCTATACTTATAAGAACGTGGTTTTGGACCTAACGCGATACCACCTTTAATCCATTGTGGAGCACGGATTGAACCTTGTCTTGCACGACCAGTACCTTTTTGTCTCCATGGTTTTCTTCCACCGCCTCTAACTTCGCTTCTGGTTTTTGTGCTTTGTGTTCCTTGTCTTTGGTTTGCTAAGTAATTTACTAATACACTGTGTACAACAGCTTCATTTGGCTTAATACCAAAGATTTCTTCTTTTAACTCAAGATCACTAACCTTTTTACCTTCTATATTATATACATCTACTTTCGGCATTTACTTTTCCTCCTTCCTATTTACTTTTCTTTACACTATCGCTAATTTTCAAAATACTACCTTTGTTTCCTGGAACACTTCCTTTAACTAAAATAGCATTTTTATCTGAATCTACTCGAATAATCACAAGATTTTGAATGGTCACTGTATCAACTCCCATGTGCCCTGGTAATTTTTTACCTTTAAAAACTCTACCTGGTGTTGATGTTGCTCCCATTGAACCTGGTCTTCTATGGTACATAGAACCATGACCCATTGGTCCTCTTGATTGACCATGACGTTTGATTACGCCTTGGAAGCCTTTTCCTTTTGTAATACCTTGTATATCCACTGTTTCTCCAGCTTCAAATGTATCTACTTTGATTTCATCTCCTACTTTTACAGAAGAGACATCCTCAATTCTAAATTCTCTTAAGTGTTTGGTTGGTTTCACATTTCCTTTTGAAAAATGGCCTTTGTTTGGTTTGTTGACTTTATGTTCTTTTACCGCCCCAAACCCTAATTGAACGGCATCATATCCGTCTGTTTCAACCGTTTTCACTTGAACTACTGGACATGGCCCACATTCAATAACAGTTACTGGAATAACACTACCATTTTCATCAAAAATTTGTGTCATACCAACTTTTTTACCGATGATTGCTTTCTTCATTTTATTTCCTCCTAAATTTTACTATTGGCTGATTTTTATCAGCATGGTCTTTTTTAGGGTTTTCACTCTAAATTAACCTGTTAATTAAGAAACTAATTATAATTTAATTTCTATATCAACACCTGCTGGTAACTCAAGTTTCATTAAGTTATCCACTGTCTTTTGCGTTGGATAAAGAATATCAATTACTCTTTTATGGGTTCTCATTTCAAATTGTTCTCTGGAATCTTTGTGTTTGTGTGGAGAACGTAAAATTGTAATGACTTCTTTTTCAGTTGGAAGTGGAACTGGGCCTGAAACTTTTGCTCCTGTTCTCTTAGCAGTTTCTACTATTTTTTCAGCAGACTGATCTAAAACAACATAATCATAAGCTTTTAGTCTAATTCTAATTTTATCACTTCCCATTGTGTTTGATGTTGCCATTTTTTTCCCTCCTTTTTTTATATTACGATTCTTGAACGGCAAGTTATTAACGTTTCCTGGTGTTTTCTTTTTGACCTTTTAAAATCCAAGTCACTTTTGTATCAAATCTGTCTTGGATAAGTCTTTTACAAGATACGTTTATCAAACTTATCGCCTGGTCTAAGCCACGACATACTCTGCAAGAGTTCCCTCCGCCAAAGTAAAGTGAGTAAAATTTTTACAAATTTTTCACGCTTACTTTGCGTAGCCACATCTTGCTTCATCGCAAATCTACACGCAGTTGTCATTATACTACGAGTTGGTAAGTTTTGTCAATAGATTTTTGAAAATTTTGAGGTTTAGTGGAAAAAATTTTATTTTTGAAGTACCTTCCCATAAAAAATTGGAAATAATTCAAAATTATTTCCAAAAAAACACGCTATCTATTATATCATATTTTGACCAAATTGTCAACTTGACAAATCGGCCAAAATATGCTCTCTATTGATTTTACTCATTTTCAGTCTTTTCTCCCATTGTCATTAATATCCCGGCTTTTCTAAAAGCTTAAACATATTTCTTTTATACTCCTCCACGCCTGGCTGATTAAATGGATTAACCCCCAGCAAATACCCAGACATTGCTACTGCTTTTTCAAAGAAATAAATCAACTCTCCAATATTTTCTTCATCCAATTTTTCGATTTCAATTAACATGTTTGGTACATTTCCTGTTACATGTGCTTGAATTGTACCTTCCATTGCTTTGCTATTCACGTAGCCTAATTCTTTGCCAGCTAAATAATTCAAGCCATCTAAATTTTGGTCATCTGGCTGAATGGTTATTTCTGATGAATTTGTTTTGATTTTTAAAACGGTTTCCATCAAATTTCTTTGACCATCTTGCATGTATTGGCCCATCGAATGCAAATCAGTCGTAAAATCTACGCCTGCTGGGAAAATTCCTTTTTGGTCTTTACCTTCACTTTCTCCATAAAGTTGTTTCCACCATTCTGTAAAATAATGTAGTTTTGGTTCATAATTGGCTAAAATTTCTGTTGTTTTTCCAGATTGATATAATAAATTTCTAATTAAGCCATATTTATAACAATCATTATATTTTATTTCCGGATCATTATATTTTTCTTGTGCAAGTTTAGCTCCCATCATTAACTTTTCAATGTCAATTCCAGCTGTTGCAATTGGTAATAAGCCAACTGCTGTTAGAACAGAAAATCTGCCTCCTACATTATCTGGTATCACAAAGGTTTCATATTTTTCTTTGCTAGCTAGTGTTTTTAAAGCACCTTTTTCTTTGTCTGTCGTGACATAAATTCTTTCACGTGCTCCTTTTGGCCCATATTTGTTTTCTAACACTTCTCGAAAAATACGAAATGCAATGGCAGGTTCTGTTGTAGTTCCTGATTTAGATATAACGTTTACCGAAATTTCTTTCTCTGCAATTACATCTAACAAATCATTCATGTACACTGGGCTAATGTTATTTCCCACATAAAAAATTTGTGGCGTTTTTCGTTTGCTTTTGGTTTGTAGATTATAAAAAGAATTGGTAAGTGCATCAATGACAGCCCTTGCACCTAAATAGGAACCACCAATTCCTATGACAATTAAAACATCGGAATCGTTTTGAATTTTCGTAGCCGCTTTTTTGATTCTTTCAAATTCTGTTTTATCAAAATTGGTTGGTAACTCAACCCAGCCTAAAAATTCTTCTTTGACCTCTACATTTTTGTGAATTTTATTGTGGATTTTAACAATTTCTTGACTATATTCTTGAAGTACCTTCTCGTTTATACTTGAATTTTCAAATTTGAATTTAATCATATTTTCCCTCCTAAATTTTAAAATTGGTTAGGTTTATTATATCACTAAAAAAATTTTTGTACATGTTTTTTTATATTTTATTTTTTGCCGAGAAAATAAAAAAGAGCCAAGCTCTTTTTTATTCAACGGTTACAGATTTAGCTAAGTTTCTTGGTTTATCCACATCAAGACCTTTTTGTTTTGAAATATAGTAAGCTAATAACTGTAACGGAACAATCGCTAATATAGGCGACAAATATTGATTGGTTTGAGGTATTTTTATTATTTTTGAAAAGTTTGAATGTTCTAAGTTTTTATCTGTAATCATCAAAGTCTGTGCTCCACGCGTAATGACTTCTTGCACATTACTGATGGATTTTTCAAGCAATTTAGGCACAGTTACAATGGATACAACCAACGTATCATTTTCTACTAATGCAATTGGGCCATGCTTTAATTCACCTGCATAAAAGGCTTCTGAATGAATATACGAAATTTCTTTTAATTTTAAGGAACCTTCTACTGCTGTATTATAATCTAGACCTCTTCCTAAAAAGAAAACATCTTTTTTCTCAAAAACTTCTTCTGAAAAGTCTTTAATTTCTGTGACATCTGATAAAAGTTGCTCTGTTTTGCTTGGCAATTCTAAAATAGACTTTTTCAAATCTTCTAATAAATCTTGGTTTTTATCTAAAATTTCCGCAAAATAAATGACTAAAATCGAAAGCAATGTAATTTGTGAAGTATAGGCTTTGGTTGAAGCAACAGCAATTTCTGGGCCTGCATGTGTATAGGTCACATAGTCGCTTTCACGGGTAATTGAACTTCCTTCAACATTGGATATACTAAGCGTTGTGGCACCTTTTTCTTTAGCAAGTTTTAAAGCAGCTATGGTATCTGCTGTTTCACCAGATTGTGTGATGAAAATACACAATGTATCTTTGCCAATGAGTGGATCACGATATCGAAATTCGGAAGCAATATCAACTTCTGTAGGAATTTCACAGATATTTTCTAGCATTGTTTTAGCTGTTAAACCAGCGTGCATCGCTGTTCCACAGGCTACAATATAAATTTTATGGATTTGCCTTAAAAATTCTTGGGTGAAATTCAATTCATCAAATTTACAAGGATTTCCCAAAGATAAATGCTTGCCAATGGTTTCACGAATAGCAGTTGGTTGCTCATAAATTTCTTTTAGCATAAAATCTTCATATCCATTTTTTTCAGCAGATGTCGCATCCCAGTCAATTTTTACGATTTCTTTGTGAATTGGAGTTAGGTCATTATCATAAAATTCTATGTTTTCTTTTGAAATAATGGCAAATTCTTTGTCTTTTAATAAATAAAAATTTCTCGTAAAAGAAAGATACGCTGGAATATCAGAACTGATAAAGTTTTCGCCTTCTCCTTTGCCAATTACCAGTGGACTGTCTTTTCTAACCACTATCATAAGGTCTGGAAAATGCGTTGAAAGCACACCAATTGCATAACTTCCTTTCAAATGATGACAAGTTTTATTAACTGCTTTTAACAAACTTTGTTTTGTCCTTTCTTTTTCTTGCGAAAAATAATAATGAATTAAGTTCGGAATGACTTCTGTATCGGTTTGGGATAAAAATTGATAGTTTCTTTCTGTTAAAAACTTTCGTATTTCTTCATAATTTTCAATAATTCCATTATGTACAACGGAAAATGTATTGGTATTATCATTATGCGGATGAGAATTTACAGAGGAAGGTTTTCCATGAGTTGCCCAACGTGTATGGGCAATTCCGATGGTTCCTTGCAAATTTTCTTGTTCTGTGATTTCTGCTAATGCTTTGACTCTTCCTTTATTTTTTATGGTTTTAAAATTTTCTTTTTCAAGGACTGTAAGACCTGCTGAATCATAGCCTCTGTATTCTAGTTTGGTAAGGCCATCTAACAGGATATTTTCTGCTTTTTTATTTCCTATATAGCCAACAATTCCACACATATAAACCTCCTTAAAGTTTCATTTTAATTTATATATTATATTGATATTGTGTTCATTTCGTGAAATTTATACAAAAATTGTGTATTTTCTTATTATTGAAAAAGCCAGAGATACACTCTGGTCCTCTTCTATTGCATCAAATCTTGAATTTGTGTTTGTATTTCCTTAATGCGTTGATTTAAATTCATAATATCAATATCATTTGTGTTAATATCTTCTTTTACCACTTCTTCAATATCCCCAATTTGGTCTTTTAATTTTTCAATTCGGTCTAATACATCCAAACGTATAAATACTTGGTCGTAATTTATAAATTTCTCTTCTCTTTCTAATAATTGAGGTGTTTCTTCTAATTCATAACTCTCCCCAAAACTTGGAATGGAAACAGGAATTCCTGTTTCTTTTTCAAGTTTTTCTTTTAAAACTTCTTGCCCTTCAACTTCGCCATGCACTAAAAAAATATGTTTTGGTTTATTAATAAAAGAATACACAAAATTCAGCAACCATTCTTGGTCTGCATGACCAGAATATCCTTCAATATATTCAATTCTAGCATTAACCGCAATTTCCTCACCAAATATCTTCACCTTTTGTGCCCCCTCTACAATGCTTCTTCCTAGCGTGCCCGGTGCCTGATACCCAACAAACAAAATCGTATTTCTAGGATTCCATAAATTATGTTTCAAATGATGTTTAATTCTGCCCACTTCGCACATTCCACTAGCAGACAAAATAATGGCTGATTCATTACTCTCATTTAATTCCTTCGATTCTTCTGCCGTTCTCGTAAAACGAAGCCCCGGAAATTCCAACGGATTATCACCAGATTTGATTTTCTCTCGAATTTCGTCTCCAAATAAATCCATATTTTTTTGAAAAATTTCAGTTGCCGAAATAGCAAGAGGACTATCCACATACACTGGAGTTTTCATCAAAGTTTGATATTTCTTTGAAAATTCTTCATCTTGACCATATTGATCTTTTAATTTATCAATTTCATACAAAATTTCTTGGGTTCTTCCAACTGCAAAAGACGGAATAACAACAGTTCCACCATTCTCTAACGTGCTTGATACAATATCCAAAAATAATTTTGCTTTTTCTTCATTTCTAATGTGAAGGCGATTTCCATACGTTGATTCCATAATTAAATAGTCCGCACTTTCTATCATAGTTGGTGAATCTAGTAATGGTAAATCATTATTTCCTAAGTCACCTGTAAACACAGCTTTGGTGGTTTTTCCATTTTCTTTTGCCCAAATCTCAATGATACTAGAACCTAACATGTGACCTGCATCATTAAAACGTACACTAATATTTTCATCAATTTCTACAATTTTGTCATATTCAACTGGCACAAAATATTGTAGACATTCATACGCTTCTTCTGCTGTATACAGTGGTGGTAAATCCTTTTTGCCTTCACGTTTACGTTTTTTATTCTGCCATTCTATTTCGACTTCTTGAATGTGCCCACTATCTGGCAACATAATTTCGCATAAATCGCAGGTCGCTTTGTGGGCATAAATTGGATTGGAATATCCTTCATTGCATAGTTTTGGAATTCTTCCAGCATGGTCAATATGAGCATGGGTTAGTAGCACAAAATCAATTTCATCTATGGCAAACAAAAAGGGATCTGAATTTTCAAAATCCTGTGTAATTTTTCCTTGGTACATACCACAATCTACTAAAAATTTTTTCCCAGCCGCCTCTACTAAAAAATTAGAACCAGTTACGGTTTGTGCTGCCCCTAAAAATGTTATTTTCATGTTCCACCTCCATTAATTAAATAAATTTACCATTTTCTTTTTCTTAATAACAATATCTTTTTTATTGCCATAAAATTCTTCTCTGCCTTGTTTTTCAAATACATCTTTATCATAAACTTTGATAAAAATCGAATTTTTATTTTCCAATTCTACATATATTTTTATTTCTTCTAAATCAATCATTCTCGTATCCAAAATATACTTCAAAAGTTCAAAATTGGTTTCAATATCCATACTAATAATCTTGATAACGCCCATTTTACAGGCTTTTGTAATTGCCAATTTGAGAACAAAATCAAAACTTTTCATCAGTTCACTATGCTCTTTTACCAAAACATCATCAAAAAGCATACTATTTTGGTAATACCTAAGCTGATAAATAATCTCAAGCATTTCTTCTCTTAGTAGCAGTCTTTCTATCTTTCTTTGAAGAAATTTTAAAAAATATTTCTGCAGTTTCAAAACTTCTTCCTCTTCTGTTTTTGAATTATTTATCATTTCATGATAAAATTTTAACTCATTTTCTTCTTTTTCTTCCAAATGCTTTTGGATTTTTGCTTTTTCTTTTTTACTTGCCATCAAATACAGCACTTTACACAGTGATACATAATACTTGTCGTTTCCCGTTACTTTTTTAATAGAAGTTCTAAGTTCCTGCAAATAATCTTTTTTCGCAGAACGATCTGTTCGCCAAGCAAACAAAAACTGCTCACCTTGCATCATGAGCAAATTTTGATAAATTAAATTCATCACACAATCTTCTTGCTTCTGAGCAGCAAGGTCCCATGACCAACCATTAAAATTTTCTAAAATTTCAACCGTATTTTGCTTATATCCATTTACCAAAACCTTTTGCAAAATATTTCTTAACGGAAAATCTTTTCTTACAAAAAAATACTTTGGCTCAATATCACAAATTGCGTATAACATTGCTTGTTCGGTTGGATAAGTCAAGATACTTCTCTCTTTTTCATTGGTAACCGCTTCCACATGATTGGTTACCAATACCTCCGCTTGTACAGAATCTGGTTCCACGGTTTTCACATGGTCACAATATTTCTGAATTGTTTGCAATAGATGACTTAAAAAGTCATCTTTGGAAATACTGTTTACTTTGACTTTTTCATAATCTTTATAGGCAATTTCAATTTTATAAATCATGCTTAAAAGTAAGCTTTTAGAAATCGATGAAAACGTTTTCTTGTCTAAAATTTCTTCTAATAAATTGTGATAATCTTTTAATTTAGAAAACAATTTCATCTACCAATTTTCTCCTTTCTTAATTACTAAACTTTAATAGTTTCCTCATAATCGTTTCTTTTGATTCAAATACGCTTGTTTTAATGATTAATTTTTGTATGCAATTGAAAAAATATCGTATTAATAACACATTATAAACTGTAAAATGATATCCCTTCTTCTTCACTTCATCACACACAAACATTTTGCAACCAATTGACTTTGTTGTGCAACCGTTTTTCACTTAAAAACTCACATGGAATCAGATTTTTTTGATACAATATCCCAACTTTTTTATTAGGAAAATGATGACAACATCCCATCACAACATTTGTATTTTGTTTTGCAAAACATTGATTATTCTTAAAATCGCATAAGTTTTGTGTCCTACATACATAATCCAAATAATAACAGATTTCATCATATAAATAATCATATCTTTCTTTTTTATCCTCTATCTGTATCGCAATCATTGCCACACAGATTTCAAATTCATATTGGTTATTTATATCCTGTAAATCTGCCTTATTTTTACAAAATCCTTCTACTTTTACATACCTTTTCAAGAAATCCGCTTTTCGTCTTATCCAAGAAAATTTACGTAGCATTTTCTTAGCAGTCTTTTTATTGAATACAAGAGAAGAAAAATCAATTTTTATGATAATTTCTTTATTGTTTTTAACCTTCTCCACTATTTTCCCCCAATTCTGGAGTTTTAGCCATACTTAATTCTTGCAGACGCTCCATGGTAATCAACACTTGTCTTGGCTTACTTCCTTCATAACCTGAAATAATGCCTCGTGCTTCCATTTGGTCAATAATTCGACCAGCTCGTGCATAACCTACTTTAAATCTTCTTTGAATAAACGAGGTAGACGCTTGGCCCACTTCTACAACCGTTTTGATAGCTTCTTCTAAGAACGGATCCGTATCATCCTCTTCGGCCATTTCGGCAACTTCTTTATCGGATTTATTTGCTTTTTCAATTTCTTCTAAAATATCTTCATTATACGTTGCTTCTCCGCCATTAGACTTCAAGAAATCCACAATTTTCTCTACTTCTTTATCCGAAACAAAGGCACCTTGCACTCTTGTAGGTTTAGAACTTCCAATTGGATAAAACAACATATCACCTTTTCCCAACAATTTTTCTGCACCAGCCGAATCCAAAATCGTCCTCGAATCAATTTGAGAAGAAACTGCAAATGCAATTCTAGATGGAATATTGGCTTTAATAATACCTGTAATGACATCAACTGAAGGTCTTTGTGTCGCAATCACCAAATGCATTCCTGCTGCTCTTGCCATTTGTGCTAAACGGCAAATCGCATCTTCTACTTCTTTGGCAGCAACCATCATCAAATCTGCTAACTCGTCAATGATAATAACAATTTGAGGAAGTTTTCCTTCTAGTTCTTCATTTTCTAAAGCATCATTATAACCTTTGATATCACGCACTCCTTTTTCCGCAAAAAGGCTATAACGATTTACCATTTCTTGAACGGCCCAAGCAAGTGCACCTGCTGCTTTTCTTGGGTCAGTTACAACTGGAATTAGCAAATGAGGAATTCCATTATAAACAGACAATTCAACTACTTTTGGGTCAACCATAACCAATTTTACTTCGCTTGGTTTTGCTTTATAAATAATACTTGTAATCAAAGTATTGATACAAACTGATTTTCCAGCACCTGTCGAACCAGCGATCAAAACGTGTGGCATTTTTGCGATGTCTGTAACCACATTTTCGCCTCCAACATCTTTTCCCAGTGCAAATGACAACTTAGATTGACTATCTTCAAATTCATTTGATTCGATAATATCTCTTAAATGCACCATTTCCTTTTCTTTATTTGGAATTTCAATTCCCACCGCTTGCTTTCCTGGAATTGGTGCCTCAATTCTGATACTTTCAGCTGCCAAATTAAGTGCAATATCATCTGAAAGCTTGGCAATTTTACTAACACGCACACCTTCTGCTGGTTTTAACTCATAACGTGTGATAGCGGGGCCAACGGATACATTTTCCACTTTGGCAGAAACACCAAAACTATATAACGTTTTTTGTAATTTGGTTGCTGTATCTGCCAAAGCTTTCTTGCCACCTTTTAAGGTTTTGGCTTCTCCTTGTTTCATTAGTTCCACTGGCGGAAACTCATAATTTTCATCTTCTGAAACAATGGTGTTATGTTCTAATTGCAAAACTTCTTTGACTTTTTCTTCTTTTTCCTCCGCTTTTTGCACAAATAAATTACTCTCTAATTCATTTGGATTTAACTTTTCTGGTTCCTCTTTTTGGTGAGATTCTACTGGCTTGTCTTTTTTATGGAAAATGTTAAAATCAAATTTTTCTGATTTATTTTCTTCTACAATAGCTTGTTTTTCGTTGTTTAAATTAATGGTAATTTGGTCATCATCAATTTCTGGCATCTCTTCATCGATTGTGAAAAATTTAGGTTTTTTCTGTTTTTTTGGTTTTGCTGCTTTTTCGTGTTGCATCCTATGATTTTGCTCTAATTCTGTTTTACTTTGCTCACGGATTCGTGCTAGTCTTTCTTCTCGGCGTGCTTCTAATTCAAGACTCCTTTCCTCTTTTCTTTCTTCTAACAGATCCAAAATTTCTAACATAAATTGAGCTGGTCTTAACCCAAAGGTAAATACCAACATAATAATTGCAATTCCAGTTGTAGCAACAGCCGCACCAAACATTCCAAGCAAATTAATTAAGGGATACGCAAGAACTGTACCAATTGTTCCACCACCAATATTTTTTGTTCCTAATTCATACGCTCTTTCAAGAACATTACTAAATTCTGCCTCCACATTCAAATTTCCTTTTGAAACTTGAAAAATCGACATCATAGCAGCAATACACGACAAAAAAATGATATATTGACATACTTTTGAAAACAAATAGTCTTTATCATTTTTTGCAAGCGATATAGAAATCCCAATAATTCCTAATGGAATAATATATTTTATAATTCCAATAATTCCACCTAAAACAGGGCTTAAAATTTCTCCCATGGTGCCTGTTTCTGCATAAATTAAAATAGTCAGTAAAACCCCTATGATAAAACAGCTGATGACAGCTAAATCAATATTACTACTTTTCTTTTTTTTATGATTACGAGCAGTTGTGTTCGTTGTTTTCTTACGTTTTTTTCCCATTTATTACATCCTCCTAAAATTTATTCTGTAGGAATTTCCTACAGAATCATTTCGTTTATTTTAATTCTTTACGATTGTTTTGAATTGTTTCTAAAGCAGTTTTAATCGTTTCTTCTACGCTTCCTAAACTTTTTCCCAGTTGAACCATACTTTCTTCAATATTGCCTAAAATGCCATCTACATAATTGGCAGCATCCTTGCTATATTCACGATACATTTCATTGGCTTCTGCTATAATTTCGTTTTTCTTAGCATAGGCCTTTCGTGTAATTTCATGCTCATCAATCATCGAAATAATTCTATTTTCTGCTTCTTTTACGATATCTTCTGCATCTTTTTGAGCCTCTGCAATAATTCTTTCTCGTTCTTCACGAATCCATTTGGCTTGCTTCAACTCATCTGGTAAATTCAAACGTATTTCTTTGATAATATCTAATAATTCATTTTTCTCAACAATACATTTCTCTGTAAATGGTACTGTTTTTCCTTTTTCTAAAATATCTTCTAACGTTTCTAACAGCGCAAAAATCTCCATCTTTAAACTTTCCTTTCTTACCGCACAAATTCCTTTTGAAATGCGCTTGTAACTTTATGGTTTCTGTCTTAAAAAAATTAGTTCAACTCTACCATATTTTCTTTCGTCATAAATCTCAAGTAAATTAGCTTGGTTAATATGGCTAATCAGCTCCTTTTTTCTATCTGTTTCGATTATGATTTTTCCATTTTCTTCTAATAATTCATATTCGATTATTTTTTCTATTGCCTTTTGTGCAAAATTAGTTTGATAGGGTGGATCTAAAAATACAAGATTAAATTTTATCTTCTGTTGTTTTAAAAATTGTAAACTTTGTAAATAATCTTTCTTTAGAATTTGTATGTTCGATACTTCTTTCAGTTTTTCCACATTTTGTTCTATTATGTGGATAGCTTTTGGGGCATTGTCACACAAAATTGCTTTTTTAGCACCTCGGCTAATTGCTTCCAAACCTAAGGCTCCACTTCCTGCAAATAAGTCTAACACAGTTGCATTGGGCAAATCAAATTGTAAGATACTAAAAAGTGGTTCTTTTACCCTATCTAATGTTGGTCTAGTATCTTGCCCTTCTAAGGTATACAATTTTGCTCCTCTATGTTTTCCACTGATTATCCTCATTTTTTCCCCTATATACTATATTTCATTTTGATAGTTACATTTTATTCCATTTTCAAGAAAAGTCAATACTATTTGTCAAAATGTAATAAAGACTTAATACGGTTGTAATATTGTAAAACAAATTTTACAGAATTGTAATATAAAAAGTCAACCTCCTTTTCTCTTAACTGCAAAAACAGGTAGCTAGAACTACCTGTTATATTTCATACCTTATGCTTTGTAATTATTTAAAATAAATGGTAGGATTCACCGCTTGCCCATCTTTATACATTTCAAAATGCAAATGGCAATCATCAGCCACTTCAAAACTTGCTGTTTCTCCTACTGTTGCAATGGTTTGTCCTTTTTCGACTTCTTCTCCTTCTTTTACAAATTCTGTTGTAAGAAGGTTCGAATAAACAGACTTAAATCCGCTACTATGCGTAATAATAACTGTAAGACCATATCTTGGGTCATTTTTGATGCTTTCTACTTTTCCTTTTTCTGCAGCCATAACCACACTTGCCTTATCTGCCTTTATATCAATTCCGCTATGTGTACACCATTCATCTAACGTTTCTGAATAGACTAATGTATCCATCGCAAAATCTTTTGTGATATCTCCCGCAATTGGTGCTTGGAAAACTGGTTCTTCTGTGTTTTCTACTTTCTCTTCTGTTGGTTTAGGTGTTTCTTCTGTTTTCTCCTCTTTTGTCACATTTTCCTCTTCTTTGACAACAGAAGGCACTGGTTCTTTGCTTTCTGGTGTTTTAATGGTATTATCTACTGTGTTGTCTGTGTCTAGTTCAACCTCTACTGTATTTTCATAATTCACATTTTGTACACCTTTATCTTCTGAATAACTTGCTTCTTCTAACTCCTCATTCGAAACAATATTTTCTTCTGTTTGTGTTAAAGCAAACAAATTAGCTTCTGCCTCATCATTTAATTTTTTACTATACATAACAAAAATGGTCACACATGCAACAATTGATAAACCAACTGCTATCGCAAATGTCGTAACCATTTTTCTCTTTTTTTCTTGTTCAAAAAAATCTCTTCTACCCATATAAAATCAATTCCTTTCGTGTTTTTATATTGGTAGTATCTGCTTTTTTCTGAAAAATATTCAAAAAATTTATTCACTTTTTTTATCATCCGTTGCAGAAGCTTCTTCTTCTTTTTCTTCTTTCACATCTTCTACAACCTCAGTTTTTGCTTCTTCTTTTACTACTTCTTCTGTCACAACTTCTGGAGCTGCTTCTACAACCTCTTCCACAACTTCCGTATTTTCAACCACTGGAGCCTCTTCTAGAACTTCTTCTACTGGTGCAACATCTTCTTTTACAATAATTTCTTTTGTCTCAATTCTAGCTCCAACTTGCTCTTTTGTTTTAGCTGCTTTACCAACTCTGTCTCTTAAGTAGTATAATTTCGCACGTCTTGCTTTACCAACTCTCGTTACTTCAATTTTTTCAATTCTTGGAGAATGTACTAAAAATGTTTTTTCTACACCCACACCATACGAAATTTTTCTAACAGTAAAGGTCGCGTTCACGCCTCCACCTTGTTTTTTAATGATAATTCCTTCAAAAACCTGAATTCTCTCTCTATTTCCTTCTTTTACTCTAACATGAACTCGAACCGTATTACCGATTTTCAATTCAGGAATTTTATTTTTCATTTGCTCATGTTCAATCGATTTTAAAATATCCATTTTTTCCTCCTTTTCTTAACCTATAAAATCTTTCAAAATCTTTTTGTCGTTTTCCGACAATTCTATTGTTTCTAATAAATCTGGTCGTTTCCTAAATGTTTTTTTTAAGGCTTCTTCTCGGCGCCATTTCTCAATCTTTTCATGATGCCCTGAAAGCAAAACTTCTGGAACTTTCTGGTCTTCAAAAACTTCTGGTCTTGTATATTGTGGATACTCTAACAGGCCATTTGAAAAAGATTCTTCCAATTTTGAGTCATTTGATAGCACCCCTTCAACATATCTCGAAATACTATCCATTAGTACCATAGCAGGCAATTCTCCACCAGTCAAAACATAATCTCCAATCGAAATTTCCTCGTCAACGATTTTGTCAATCACACGCTGGTCAATTCCTTCATAATGCCCACATAGCAAAATCAAATG
Organism: uncultured Clostridium sp.; assembly: GCA_948435735.1. Taxonomy (GTDB): domain Bacteria; phylum Bacillota; class Clostridia; order TANB77; family CAG-508; genus Scatovivens. The sequence goes on along the minus strand of CAOJGX010000010.1, from coordinate 11,586 downwards.
TTCCTCTTTGGCCAATTCCAAAACTTTCTGTTGATTGAATGTTTTTCCTTGTGGTGATAAAAAAATCACTTTGGCTTTTTCACTTTTTACAGATTGGTAAGCATCATATACAATATCTGGTTTAATGAGCATTCCTGCTCCGCCACCATAAACTGTGTCATCAACTTTTTTATGTTTATTCTTTGAAAAATCTCTCATATTGATTAGATTAATTTGTATTAAATTTTTCTCCATTGCTCTTCCCATAATGCTTTGTTTCATCAAATCAAACATTTCAGGAAAAAGTGTTAACACATCAAATTTCATTTTATAATCCTTCTATCAAATGTACCACTATTTTGCCTTCATCAAGCTTGGTTTCTTTGATTACTTCCTGCGTTCCCGGAAGCAATTTCGTTTTTCCCATTTCGTCTTTTACCACATAAATATCATTGGCTCCTGTCGAATAAATATCGTTCACTTTGCCTAAGTATTCTCCCATATCTGTGAATACTTCTAAGCCAATTAAATCTGCAATATAATAGACACCTTCTGGCAATTCCCCTAAATCTGCTCGTTTGACCAATACATACAAATTTCTTAAAGCTTCTGCTTCCTCAATCGAATCACAACCTTTAAATTTCAATATCACTTGATTTTTGTTATAGCCAACTTTTTCAATTTGCTTTTCTACCATGCCTGTTTTACTTTTTAGAAAAACTTTTGGTAATGTTTCAAATACAGTACTATCCTCTGCAAAAGAATTCAGTTTAACTTCGCCTTTCAAGCCTTTTACATTCACAATTTGACCTAATTCTAAATATTCTTTCATCGCTTAACCAACAAATTCCACACTAATTTTCTTATGTTCTTTACTTGCTACAGATTTCATAACAGTTCGAATCGACTTCGCCATTTTTCCCTGTTTTCCTATCACTTGACCCATATCACTTTGTGCCACTTTTACTTGATACGTAATGGTGTCATTTGCAATTTTTTCATTGATTGAAACTTCTTCTTCATGGTCTACCAAACCTTTGATGATGATTTCTAATAAATTTTTCATAGCTTAGCATCCTACTTCCTTAAAAAATTATTTTGTTGCTTTTGCAATTAATGCTTTGACTGTTTGTGTTGGTTGTGCCCCATTTTTCATCCAAGTTGCCACTTTTTCGTTATCTAAAACGATTGTAGATGGTTTTGTCATTGGGTCATAAGTTCCAATTTGTTCAATGATTTTTCCATCTCTTGGAGATTTTGAATCAGCTACTACGATGTGATAGAAAGGAGCTTTCTTCTTTCCAACTCTTTGTAATCTTATTTTTACCATTATTTCACCCCCTGATATAGTTTTATTTATCATAAAATTATAATTAAAATAAATTATAAGATTATTTCAAATTATCGATCATCAAAATCACCTAAATCATTTGGATTGATATTCATTTTTTTCATCATGCTTCTCATTTTTTTCGGTGATTTCATTTCTTTCATCATTTTTTGTGTCATCTCAAATGTTTTCATAAATTTATTTAATTGCTGTACTGTTGTTCCACTTCCACCTGCAATACGAATTCGTCTGCTAGCGTTTAAAATTTTGGGATTTCGCCTTTCTTCTAATGTCATAGAGCAAATCATAGCTTCAATTCTACCAATTTCTTTGTCGTCAATTTCTACATTAGCAAGTTGATTACCTAGCCCTGGAATCATTTTCAAAATGGATGAAAAAGACCCCATTTTCTTCATTTGACGTAATTGTGCTAAATAATCATCTAAGTCGAATTTATTTTTTTTCAAGCTTTTTTCTAATTTTTCAGCTTCACTTAAATCAAAACTTTCTTCGGCTTTTTCAATAATCGAAAGCACATCACCCATGCCAAGAATTCGAGATGCCATCCTTTCTGGGTGGAATTCCTCAATATCACTCAATTTTTCACCAGTTGCCATATATTTAATCGGTTTTCCTGTTACTTTTTTGACAGAAAGTGCCGCTCCACCTCTGGTATCACCATCTAACTTGGTTAAAACAATTCCATCAATACCAACTTCACGATTAAATGTTTCTGCAATGTTAACTGCATCTTGACCTGTCATTGAATCCACAACCAATAAGATTTCATGTGGTTTGACACTTTTTTTGACGTCTTTTAATTCCTGCATCAAAGCTTCATCAATTTGCAAACGACCTGCTGTATCTAAAATAACAACATCATTTAATTTAGAAATAGCAACTGACATCGCTTGTTTCGCAATTAAATTGACATCTTGGGTTGTTTCATTAGCATAAACCGGTATGTCAAGCTGTTTGCCAACGACTTGCAATTGTTTGATGGCAGCTGGTCGATAAACATCACAGGCAACCAATAACGGCTTTTTGCCTTGTTTGCGAATGATATTAGCCAATTTTCCTGCGGTTGTAGTTTTACCAGAACCTTGCAAACCAACTAGCATAATCACAGTTGGCGGATTTGGTGTGAAATTTAATTTGGCATCCTCTCCTCCAAGCAACTGTATCAACTCATCTTTTACAATTTTGATAACTTGCTGACCTGGTGTTAAAGATTTCAAAACATCTTGCCCTAAGGATTTTTCCTCAATTACTTTAACAAAATCTTTCACAATTTTATAATTCACATCTGCCTCTAGCAAAGCAAGTTTTACTTCACGTGTTACTTCTTTTAAGTCACTTTCTGTAATTCTCGCTTTTCCTTTTAGCTTTCTTGTTATTTCTTGTAATCTAGAAGATAATCCTTCAAATGCCATCGTCTCAAACCTACCCTTTCGTATTCTTGTTAAACCAAACAATTTAATTTACTTTTTACATCCTCAAGAACCTTTGCAATTTCTGTATCGGTTGAATTTTCTGTTAAAGTGCTAATCTCTGACAAAATAACCGCAATTTGTTCTTCCTGCATTCTATTTTTTTTCATGATTTGCAGCTTTTCTTCCCATCCAAAAAGCTTTCTTTCCCCCTTTTTCAGATTATCTCTAACCGCCTGTCTTGTAATCTGCTCATTTTCTGCAATTTCGGCTAACGATAAATCATTATTATAGTAGTCATTTAATAAATCATATTGTTTTTCGGTTAACAGTTTACCATAAATTTCTAGTAACATACTTATATTAACACTATTTTCTAATTCCATGACTACTCCTTTATTTTAAGTGTAATGCTATTATACTTTACACTATTTTTTTAGATTTGTCAAGTAAAATCAGAAAATTTCTCTTATTTTTGCAAAATAATCGTTTCAAACCTCATTAGGTCTTGCTACTTTTTTCCCTCACAATTAATCTTACCGGCGTTCCCTGCAAACCAAAATTATTACGGAAACAATTGATTAAATAACGCTGATAGGAAAAATGGAACAATTCTTTATCATTCACAAATATCACAAATGTTGGTGGACGCGTAGAAGCTTGCGTACCATATAAAATTTTCAGTCTTTTTCCCTTATCACTCGGTGGCTGAACCACACTAATCGCTTCATTGATAACTTCATTCACAACCGATGTTGAAACACGAAGCGAATTTTGTTTGTTCACTTCATTAATTAACTCAAATATTTTTGGTACTCGTTGCCCTGTTTTAGCTGAAATAAAAAGCATTGGGGCATAGGTTGCATAGGCTAATTTGTTGTAAATATTTTTCTTAAATTCATTCATGGTTTTGTCATCTTTTTCGATTTCGTCCCATTTATTAACAACAATGATTATTCCTTTACCTCTTTCATGTGCTTCGCCTAAAATCTTAGCATCTTGGTCTGTTACCCCTTCAGTTGCATCTATTAAAACAAGGCAAACATCAGCCCTATCAATAGCAAGCAGAGTTCTCATAATGCTAAATTTTTCAACTCTTTCATTAATTTTACTTTTTCTTCTAATCCCTGCTGTGTCAATCAAAACATATTCGCCTAATTCATTGGTATATTCTGAATCAATGGCATCTCTCGTTGTTCCTGCTATTTCACTTACAATGGAACGATCCTGACCTAAAATTTTATTTAACAAAGAAGATTTTCCAACATTCGGCTTTCCAATAATGGCAACCTTAATTTTTTCCTCTTCCTCTTCCTCTTCTGATTTTGGTGGCAATTGATCATAAATTTCGTCCAATAAATCGCCTATTCCAATTGCATTTGCTGAAGAAATAGCATGTGGTTCGCCAATTCCTAAATGGTAAAATTCATACATCTCTGCTGGCGGTTCGCCAAATTGGTCAGCTTTGTTACACACTAAAATAATCGGTTTTTTGGCACGTCTTAATATAGTCGCAATTTCCATATCGCTGGCAGTTACTCCTTGTCTGATATCTGTCATAAATAAGATAACATCTGCTATATCAATCGCAATATTCGCTTGCTCACGCATTTGTGACAAAATAATATCATCATTTTCGGGTTCGATTCCTCCTGTATCAATCAAAGTAAAATTTCTATCACGCCAGTTGGCTTCTCCATAAATTCTGTCACGTGTGACACCTGGCGTATCTTCTACAATTGAAATTCTTTGACCAATGATATAATTAAAAAAACTGGACTTTCCAACATTTGGTTTTCCAATGATGGCAACAATTGGTTTGCTCATTTTTGATTCCTTTCTTTGGAGATTTTGATATTGGGATATTTTATATTTTTATATTTCGATATCCTATTTATTGTCTGATGTGGGCACGGGCGATTGATAATCGCCCCTACGGTTTAATGTTTTTTCCAAACATAGATGATATATGTGATAAAGGCAGAAATTGACAGAATTTTTGAAATATTCATAATTTTGGTTCCTGTGTATTGAATTTCTAAGGTTCCGTTTTCTTTGTTTTCAATATAACAGCCCAAAAATCCATGTTCTGTTTCAAATATTTCTAGTAACATTCCATCTAATCTTACCGTATACCCCGGATAATAAACATACGGCAGTTCTAATTGAACAGCTTCCCCTTCTGTCGATATTTTTGCAGTAAAATGCGTTCCGACTTTTACTTCCTCTTTAATTTGACATTTTCCCTCTAAAGGAACAATTCCTTTTTCACGGGTTGCCATATAAAAAGTATTTTGATACGCTCGACTTGGTAAATATTCTAATCTACCCATGCCAGGAAGCCATTCGTTGTTTTGACCTGATACCTGCATTATTTCATATTGTTCTGTTTTCGGAACATTATCTGAATAGGTAATCGCATAATGTCTTGAAAAAATGTACAAAATAGCGATTATACTAAGTATAAAAACATCTCTTACATTAAATTTTTTGATGATAACCGCCATATTTATACTAGCTACAAGAGCAAAGAAAAAACTCGAAAATAGTAACATTCGCCATGGAAATTGGATAATATAACAGCTATCTGGTAACCATTTCCAGAAAAAGTACTTCGTCGTCATCCATGTACTAATGATGCCAGAAATCAGAAAAAATAAATATTCTTTTTTGTTTTCTTCTAATTTATGAAACGCCAAACTCGAAAAAATTAGCATGAGAAGAACTGGCAAACCAATTTCAAATATCAATGTGCTATTCTTTGATGCAATAAATAAATCTTTTAGTTTTAGCGTATGACTCATAAAACTCTCTTTACTAGCCATTGCATTTGGTTCATAAACTCTATAATTCGCAGAAAATTTAGTTTCTAACAATGGCATCCAATATAGGCTGGTAATTAGCAATATAAAAATGATATCCATAGCAAGTCCCTTTTTTACGCGTGTACTAGCAAGATTTTTGATGTTGACAATACAATAAATACCAGCAAAAATTACAGTTAAAACAGTTGCAATATTATGCGAAAGGATTAAGCCACAGCTTCCGAAAATGAAATAATAATGATTTTTTTCGGTATTAAATAAATTATATAACCCCAAAAATACCATCGGAAGAAATACAAATGCCATCGCCTCACCAACTGCATGTCTTATGTAAATATCTGTAAAAAAATACGGTGATGTCATATATAGAATCGCTGCTAAGCAAGCTGTATCTTTGTTTTCTGTCAGTTCTTTCACGAGTTTATACATCATACTACCTGCTAAAAAAATAATCAGTAGTAAACTTATTTTAAAGCCAACATTAAAGTTTCCAATTATATGACTTATCAGCAAGATAAAATCTGTCGAAAAAAAACCATAAAACAAATTCCAAGAATAGCCAAATCCACTAGCAAAATCTGAAATAATCGTTCCTGTTCCATTTCGCAAAATGGCTTGATAGGTTCCAAAAGCACGCATCAAATGTTGGCTACCATCATCTAAAAAGATATCGTTTTCCTGTCTGAACAGCGGTAACGCCAACATAAACGCAATGACGAATAAGCATACGATATCTACAATGGTTCTATTTTCTTTTATAGGATGTCGTAATTTCTTCAAAATTTTCCTCCTCTAGTATGATAGTTGGCCTTCTAAATATTCATCCCTTTCAATCCAATCTTGAACATCATACACTACATATTCTTCCTTGAATTTTCTCACAATAACTTGTTTAATCCCTGCATTAATAATCAATTTTCTGCACATCAAACAAGGTGCTGCCCCTTCTTCGTAATCATGATTTTCGGTTCGATAACCAACCAAATATAAAGTTCCACCTAACATCTCCTCACGAGATGCGCTGATAATTGCATTTTGCTCGCTATGCACAGAACGACAAGCATCATAGCCGCCATGACGTGTTTCTGGTAACACTTTTTTCTTCATACAATAGCCCAAATCACAGCAATTGACTCTTCCACGTGGTGCCCCGCAATAGCCTGTTGCAATAATTTGGTCATGATTGACAATCACACTTCCATATTTTTTTCTAAGACAGGTGGCTCGACTTGCTACTGTTTCTGCGATATCTAAATAATAATTATCTTTATCAATTCTATTCATACATCTTTTTTCTCCTTATTGTAACTGTTCTCCACCTTCTAAATCATACTGCCTATAATATACTTTTCCATCCTTTTTTACGCCTTTTTCAGAAATCACATTTCGTGTTTGGAAATTAATAAAAACTGCCATATCTTGACTTTTTAGCCCAAGTTTTTCCTCTAAATCATGAGGAGTAAAATAATAATAATTATCTGGATTAGAATCTACTTCTGCCTCCCATGAATGCGTTTTATCAATCGTGTCACTTTCTATTATTTTAGTTAATACCTCTGTATTTGGCACTTCTGTAAAAGGATACTCTTCAACTTCTCCTGTTTCTTCTACAAAATTATCTACTTTACTTTGAATGACTTTCATCTTAGCCACAAAATTTTGTATTTTTATCACATGATAGGCATCTAAACTAATGTTTATTGTCATGGTGGAAAGTATAAACATTACTACAATGGTAATTGTTAACGCCATCATTGTTATTCCTTTATTGTTTCTCATACTAGGAATTCTCCTTTCCTATCTTTGGTGGATTTTAATAATACTGGCTATATAATTCATTCATATACGCTTGAAAATCAAAAGCTTCCTGTGTTTCTGGTTTTCCATAATCCACTCCATATCGTTCTACACTAGCGTTTTTGATAACTGGCTTTGTCTCAAATTCCTGAATACCACCATTATTTTCTTCTCCTTCTTCCGCTTGTGCAACCTTTACTTCCTGATATATTTTTTCCAACACATCAAAGCCTTCTGTGATTTTACCAAAGGCACAATAGACCCCATTCAAATTAGCACTATCCTGCATCATGACAGAAAATTGAGCACTTCCAGAATTATAACCTTCTTCTGTCAAACCATAAGTCGAATAATCTGAACGATTTAATGACACAATCCCTTTCTCATGTCTTAACGTATTTTGCTCAAAACCATTAGCAATAAATTCGCCCTTAATTTCATAAGCATAATCTTGGTCGGAACCTGCTTCAATTGAATTATCTAATAAACTAATCATTGGCCCCTTATTCTCTTCCTCTGGATTTCTCGCCATGTATAAACAAATATCATCTTTTCCATAAATTATTTTGTCATTATAGTAGCCAGCTTCAATTAGGGCAATAAAATTCGTAACAGTATTAGGGGCATATTCTGGATATAATTCCATTTTTATTGTACCATAATCTTGTAATTCAAAAGTTGCCACCGGATTCGCTGACGTATCTTGGATGGAATTTACACCGTTGTAGACAACCACTCCTATCAAACCAACTAAAACAACTGCTATGATAATCAGTATTAGTAATTTTATTTTCTCTTTCATTTTATTTCTCAATCCTTTCTTATTTTAAATTCAAAAGTCTCAAAGCTTCCATCACATTCTTGACACCAATTATATCTAATTTATAATTTTCTTTCAATACTTTTTTATTAGTTTCTGGAATTATCACTTTTTTATAACCCAATTTTTCCACTTCTTTTACTCTTTTGTCAATCATATTCACACTTCGTACCTCACCAGTTAACCCAACTTCACCAAGTACCGCCAGATTTTCTGGTATAGAAATATTTTTAAAACTCGAGGCAACTGCTAAAATAATGCCCAAATCCAAAGCAGGTTCATTCACTTTCATTCCGCCTACAATATTCAAATATACGTCTTGTGACCCCAAATTCATACCAGCTCTTTTTTCCAAAACAGCCATCAATAACACCAAACGATTATAATCAATTCCATTGGCAGTCCTTCTTGGCAAACCAAACACTGTTGGGGTAGATAACGCTTGCAATTCGAGCAAAATCGGACGTGTTCCTTCCAAACTTGCTACAATGACTGAACCTGTGGTTCCTTCCTCTCTTTCGGAAATGAGCACAGATGATGGATCTGTAATTTCTTGTAATCCCTCATTTTTCATCTCAAACATGCCAATTTCATTGGTTGAACCAAATCGGTTTTTAACACCTCGCAAAATTCGATAGGCAAAATATCTTTCTCCTTCTAAATACAGCACCGTATCTACCATGTGCTCTAGAACACGTGGGCCTGCAATATTGCCATCTTTTGTAACATGACCAATAATAATGGTGGTAATCTGCTTTTGCTTACACATTTTCATAATGCGTGCTGTGATTTCGCGGACCTGACTAACACTTCCCGGGCCTGACGTAATTTCTTCTGAATACATTGTTTGCACCGAATCAATAATCACAAATTCTGGCTGATTTTTTTCGATGGCCTGTTCTACCTCATCAATATCTGTTTCAGATAAAAATAATAGTTTATCATTATTTATCTCTAATCGATCTGCTCTTAATTTGATTTGTTCTGCTGATTCCTCTCCGGATACATACAAAATTTTACCGTTCCACTTTCACACTATTACAAATCTGCAAAATCAACGTTGATTTTCCAATTCCCGGTTCCCCACCGAAGCAGGGTAAGAGAGCCTTGAACAAAGCCTCCACCTAACACTCTATCTAATTCTTTTACACCAGTTTGCAAGCGAATCGTATTTTTTTTCTCAACTTGATTTAATGGAATTACTTCATTTTTTACTTTATTTTTTTCCTTTGCTGAAGATCCATTTCCAACTACTTTTTCTTCATAAAATTTATTCCATTCCCCACAAGCTGGACATTTTCCCAGCCATTTAGAAGATTCGTACCCACATTCACTACATACAAAGACTGTGCTCGTTTTTTTCGCCATTGTTGTTCCTTCCTTTGTTTTTATTTATTTTTTTACTATATCATATTTTTTTTCAAGTTTCAACTATTTTGTGACACTCGTATAAAAATATTAAATTTTTCAAAAATTCAATTTAAGCGATTTTTTTAAGCATGTTAGAGGAAAATGATTAAAAACTCCTAAAAATGCCAAAAAAGTATTTTTCTGTAATTTTTAGGGCTATAAAAAGGGTAGGTATCAGAAAAATGGATTTTGGGAGAAAGCACTAGAAGGCTCAAGAAGGGCTTTTTATGGAGTAAGTAGAGCAACTATACTACAAAAGGGTTAAAAGCTCTTAAAACGAATTTTAAGTATATTTACAGGGATGTAAAAAAAACGAGTTTCCTCTCGTTTTTTCCATTTCTATTTTTCCTTAAGCTTTTCACCCTTCTGTTTTACTACTTCATACATCACAATTCCCGCTGCCACAGAAGCATTTAATGATGTAATTTGACCTTTCATTGGGATTTTCACCAAAATATCTGCATTTTCCTTGACTAATTTGCTCATGCCAAATCCTTCGCTTCCAATCACAAGACCAATTGGCCCTGTCAAATTTTCATCATAATAATCGGTTTTAGCTGCACCATCGGTCCCAATAATCCATAAACCGGCTTCTTTTAGTTTTTTGATAGCATCATTTAAGTTATTCACGCGTGCAATTTTCAAATAAGAAGTTGCTCCACACGATACCTTACTTACTGTGCTATTCACAGAAGCACTTCGCCTTTTCGGAATGACAATTCCATGAGCACCCGCTGTTTCAGCTGTTCTAATGATGGCTCCTAAATTATGTGGATCTTCAATTCCATCTAACAGTAGCACAAATGGTTCTTCTTCTCTATTTTGGGCTAATTCTAAAATATCCTCTATTTCACAATAATTAAATGGCGGAATACTTGCTACAACGCCTTGATGATTTTCTTTTGTCATTGCATCTAATTTAGCCTTTTCAAGCTCGACTGTTATAATTCTTGCTTCTTTTGCTTTGGCTATGATTTCTTTTATAGAACCAACTTTTTCACCACGTTCAATAAATATTTTGTTGATATCTTGGTTCGATTTCAGCAACTCCAAAACAGAATTTCTACCATATACAATATCATCATACATTTTTTTATCTTGCTCTGCAGGCTTTTCTCGATTTTTCTCTACCTTAAGTAGCTTCTGGGGAAAATTACGGTTTGCTTTATTCTCTTTCTTTTCTTGATTCATTCTAGCTTTTCTTGCTTGTTTATCTCGATAGGATTGTCTCATTTTTTATTTCCTTTCTAAAAACCTCATCTCTGCTTTCCACTGACGAGATGAGGTCTTTTGATTTTCCATTCGGTGGCAATCCACAAAATGTGAATCCTTGTTTATTCATTAAATTATAATACATTTTCCAATTAATGTCAAACAAAAAAAGTCACTCTACTTCACACTTGAAGTAGAGTGACAAATTTTTGGTTTTCGGTAGGTACTATTTAAATACAAACCTGTTAATTTCTTTTTCTTCATCGCTTTTACTTAAATCACGATTTACATGACAAGTTTCATCGAAAAATCGAAGTATTAACGTCAGTTCCCATGTTACACATTTGGCTTTACTCATCATTCTGGCCCATTTTTGCATTCCCTCCTCTCCTGAGTAAAAACAATTCGGAAAGGCTTCGCTCGGATAAGTTTTCAAAGAAATATCATCTGTTTTTCTATTCCACTCAAGAATAAAGCCACGTATATCCTCCTTTGAAAATTCCTGATCCAAAATTCTCATAATATTTCGAATTATAGTAATAATTTCTTCAGCACTTTTATATTCCGGCAACCGCACCCTTTCAAATGCTAAATCATCAATTTGATTCCGTAACCATACTTCCCTGTCTTTGTTCATAAAACTTCTCCTTTCTTATTTACCTACCTTTTGCAAATTATTTCCTCTATATTATACCACATTTTTATCATTTTTTCAAGAGCAAAGTAGTAAAATCAGCAATTTTCCCTGAACTTTCATAATTCTTTATTTTCAACCACTTAAAG
>CAOJGX010000009.1 GCA_948435735.1 uncultured Clostridium sp. | reverse complement strand
CTTTAAGTGGTTGAAAATAAAGAATTATGAAAGTTCAGGGAAAATTGCTGATTTTTTTGTTTTTGTGTTGACATTTTATGTAAAATATGATAAAACAAATAATAGAAAGTGTTTTACTTTACTATTCTATAATGCAGGAGGATGATACTATGATGAATGTGTTCACGAAGAAAAGTGTAGAGGAAACGTATGTCCAACTTTCTGATGGACGGCTGATGCTTTGGGAAGACCTTGTAGAGGATTATGAAAGACTTCTGAGGGAGAAAAATTCGAAGGAGGAAGTTCCAAAGGGAGAAACCTCAAAAAATCTGATTACAGATAAGCTGGAGGTCGGCAAATGGTTTCTCATTGACATAGATGTTATTGAGAAAAACCAAGAGAAAATCCGTCGCGTGTGCGGTGAAGAAAGAGATTCTAAAGGAAGACTATATCGGGAGAGATTTGGAGAATCGAATGAAATCGCTAATGCGGAGCCTGAGAGATATCCTCGCCAAATTTGGACCTTTGTCTTCCCGAAGGACTGGGAGTGCAAGAAGGAACAGGAAATGCGGGACATGTGTAAAGAGAAAGGCGATGGAATGTGCGATGAAGTTATCTGTGATTTAGAGTTGCAAATGAGAATTTGCAATGGGGAATCTGCAGAGGATTTATTCGAAAAAGCCGATAAACTTCCACATGTAAGAGTTATACAACTTAGAGACGGTGGAACTGGCTATTTTGGTGGTGGTGCTGATTGCGATAGCAGTTATCCGCCCGCAGACCTTTACAGGGACGTTTTCACTCCTAATTACGAGGACTTCAAGTACACGCCCTATGCGTTCCGTCGAGAGCTTTCGTAGCACTGAACACTGTTTCTGTTACTTAAACCGAAACAAAACTAAATTTAAGGGGAGTAATTTCCCCTTAAGTTATTTAAAAAAGGAAGTAAAAATTTGTGAGTAATTTAAGTTTAATACCAAAATAAGTGAAATAGGAAAAATATTAGGAGGCTAATAAAAAGCCTAGGAGTAAAATAAATATTAAAAAAAGAAGAAAAGGAGGTCATATACAAAATGAACTTGCTAAATACCCCAATACTCTATATATCTTTCTACTTAATCTTAGCAACCATATTTACACAAAGCTACAAAGTAGCCACCAAAACCTTAACCAAACCAGGCACTTTAACCGTTTTACTCGAACTAATTGGCGTAGTAACGAGTTTACTACTTTGGCCCTTGTTTGAAATAAAATTCCCAAATGACATAAAAATTTATTTGTTACTCGGCTTATCGATTCTTTTTTATGCCATAACAGATCGCATAAACACCACTGTTCGTAGCGGAATCGAGGCTTCTACATTTACCATGTTAAAACAATTGGCCACAGCATTTATGATTTTTGCAGGATTACTTTTCTTAAAAGAAGAATTTGTATTAACCCAATTCATAGGGGCGATGCTTATTATTGTTAGCAATGTCTTTCTATTTTTCCAAAAAGGAAACTTTCAATTCAATCGTTATATTTTACTTGGCATATTAGCCAATATTGCCTTTGCGATTGCGCTATTTTTAGATGTCAACATTTCCGACCATTTTAATTTACCGTTTTACGTAGCCATGACCTTAGGAATTCCTGCTATATTAATTACTTTACTAGAAAAAATAAAACTAGCAGATATCAAAAGTGAATGGAAAAACGGAAATCAAAAAGCTATTTTGGTGACAGGAATGACGTGGTCGCTTTCGATTGTATCGCAATTACGTGCCTATCAATTAGGAAATGTCACAGTAGTTGCTCCGCTTTGTGCTTTGACAGTGATTTTGAATGTCATCGTTGGTTATTTGTTTTTACAGGAAAAAGACCATTTAGTAAAGAAAATAATTGCAGCTATTTTAATTATTTTTAGTATTTTCTTGATTAAAATATAACATTATCAAAAACCTTTTTTAGAACATATACTGTGCTAAAGGAGGATTTTTTATGGGGGAAATTGTAAAGTATGTTTTAGAAAATCAGTTATATTACAATGGGACGGTTGTACTAATGTATAAAATAGCCTATCCACAGCTCGTGAGAAGCAGGTTTCGCTATGGAATGAGGCGATTTAATGAATACAATTATAATAAAGCAATCGAATTGCAAGAATATTGTGAAACGGAGCTATTCAAAGAGGCAAAGGAATTGTATGATTATAATCAAGAAAATGATTATCCAGTGATGGTATATGAAATTATTTTGGATTATGAAGTAACGTATCAAACTCATTCGGCTGTGAGTTTATATACAGATGAATATATGTTTTTAGGCGGAGCGCATGGAAATACGAAGCGAGAAGGGCAAAATTGGAATTTGCAAACGGGTAGGGAAATTGTTTTAAGAGAGTTGTTTCCGAATAATCCGTATTACATAATTGATATTTTAAAAGAGATTAACAGACAGATTGCTACGCAAATTGAGAATGGGGAGAATTACTATTTTGAGAATTATTGTGCATTAGTGCAGGAGAATTTTCGATTGGAGAATTTTTATAGAGTGCCAGAGGGCATTGTGGTCTTTTTTAATCAATATGAGATTGCACCGTATTCGAGTGGGATACCGACTTTTAAGATAGCATTTTAAAAAATGAGAAAGAGAGTCTTGCCTCTTGGGCAAAACTCTCTTTCATTGTCAATAAAACTTTATTGACAATTTTACGCATCATTTCCCTTAATAATCATGCAAGAATGACGCTGGTCGGCACTGGAAGCTTTCATTGGTGGACCAACATTAACTTCCAGTTGGGGATATTTTTTCTCAATCCGTTTTACTTCGCTGCCATAAAGAGCAATAGCAAGTGTTTTCTCTGTCGGATTGTTTAAAAATACCTCAATTAATTTGCCATACCATTGACTCCGTGAAATATGTCTCATGATGAGCCTCCTTAAAAAATATTAAATCAACAAGTGTCTTAATTATTATATATCATTTTACATAAAATGTAAAGCCCTAATTTTAAAATATTGTAATTTTTTCCAAAATGTACTTGCATTTTATCTTGTTTAATGATATATTTTTGAATTATATGAGTAATTAGGAGGCAAAAGTAATGGGACTTTTTAAAAGTTATAGTGAAAAAGAAGTAAAAAGGGTCATGCCAATTGTGGAAAAGATTAATGGTTTAGAGCCAGAAATGCAAAAATTGTCAGATAAAGAATTAGCTGGAAAAACAGCAGAATTTAAGCAAAAATTAACAGACGGTTTATCGCTTGACGATATTTTGCCAGAAGCATTTGCTGTCGTAAGAGAAGCATCAAACAGAGTATTAGGAATGCGTCATTTTGACGTACAATTAATCGGTGGAATTATTTTGCACCAAGGTAGAATTTCAGAAATGAAAACAGGTGAAGGAAAAACCTTAGTCGCAACCCTTCCAGCCTATTTGAATGCCTTAACAGGCAAAGGCGTTCATGTTGTTACAGTCAACGAATATTTGGCTAAAAGAGATAGTGAATGGATGGGAAAAGTCTATAAATTCTTAGGTTTATCCGTTGGCTTAATTTATAGCAGAATGCCAGAAGAGGACAAACACAAAGCCTACAATGCCGACATCACCTATGGTACCAATAACGAATTTGGATTTGATTATCTAAGAGACAACATGGTTATCAACCAAGAACAAATGGTACAAAGAGAACTAAATTACGCCATTGTGGACGAAATTGATAGTATTTTAATTGACGAAGCACGTACCCCACTGATTATTTCAGGAAGAAGCGACAAATCCTCTGATTTATACAAAAAAGCAGACAGTTTTGTACGCCGTTTAGAAGCCAAAATCATTATTGAGGAAGACGTCAAAGACTTTGAACAAATTGAAGACAACGAAAAATACGATTACATTGTTGACCTAAAAGCAAAATCTGCATCCCTTACCCAAAAAGGAATCAAAAAAGCAGAAGAATACTTTGGTCTTGAAAACTTCAACGATATTGACAACTCCGAAATCGTTCACAATGTAAACCAAGCATTACGTGCACATGGTATCATGAAAAAAGATATTGACTATATCGTCAAAGACAAAGAAGTCCTAATTGTAGATGAATTCACAGGCCGTATCATGTATGGTAGAAGATACAACAATGGTTTACACCAAGCCATCGAAGCCAAAGAAGGCGTAAAAATTGCAGACGAATCCAAAACGCTAGCAACCATTACCTTCCAAAATTACTTTAGAATGTACGAAAAACTATCTGGTATGACAGGTACTGCCATGACCGAAGAAAAAGAATTCCAAGAAATCTATAATTTAGACGTAGTCAGCATTCCAACCAACAAGCCATTAATTCGAAACGACCAAGTCGATATTATTTATAAAAACGAAAAAGCCAAATTCAATGCGGTTGTAGAAGATATCAAACAAAGCCATGAAAAAGGGCAACCTGTTTTGGTTGGTACAACTTCCATTGAAAACTCTGAAAAAATCAGTAAACTATTAAATAAAGTAGGCCTTCCTCATGAAGTCTTAAACGCAAAAAATCACGAAAAAGAAGCTGAAATCATTGCCCAAGCTGGTAAATTTGGAGCCATCACCATTGCAACCAACATGGCTGGTCGTGGAACTGATATTATTCTTGGTGGAAATAGTGAATATTTAGCCAAACAAGAAATGCGTAAATTGAAATATTCAGATGAGTTAATTGAACAATCCACTGCTTTCAATGAAACAGACGACCAAGAAATTTTAGAAGCCAGAGAAAAATATAAAGAATTAGCACAAAAATACGAAAATCAAATCAAAGAAGAAAAAGAGAAAGTAATCGCGGCAGGTGGTCTTAAAATCATTGGTACAGAAAGACATGAATCACGCCGTATTGATAATCAGCTACGTGGTCGTAGTGGTCGTCAAGGTGACCCAGGAGAATCGCGTTTCTATCTTGGTTTAGACGATAACTTACTAAAAATATTTGGTGGAGATATCATTACTAAGATATTTGACAAAGGAAATGTCCCAGAAGACATGCCAATTGAAGTTCGACTTGTTTCAAAATCAATTGAAAATGCACAAAGTAAAGTAGAAGGCAAAAACTTCTCTATCAGAAAACACATTCTAAATTATGATGATGTTATGAATGTACAAAGAGAAATCATTTATGGCGAAAGAAGAAAAGTTTTAGACGGTGCAAATATTCGTGAAAACATTATTGGTATGATTGAAGATGCTTGTGAAGAAATTGTAGCTACTTACGCACCTGAAATCGAAGATGGAACACTTCAGAAAGATGCTTTTATAAACGAAATACAAACTTCATTAAATCTTGAAAAAGTGGAAGCTTTGGAAAAAGAAAAGCTAAATAGCCAAGAGATTTTAGCAGAATTAAAAGAAAAAGCACTTGCATTATATGAGAAAAAAGAGCAAGAAATCGGAGAACCAATTCGTGAACTTGAACGAGTGGTTGTCTTAAAAATTGTAGACGCAAAATGGATGGATCATATTGACGCTATGGACGAATTGAAAAACGGAATTGGTCTTCGTGCTTATGGGCAAAAAGATCCTGTTGTACAATATCGTTTTGAAGGTGGCGAGATGTTTGAAGAAATGAATCTTCAAATTAAGCTAGAAGTGGCTAAAATTATGCTTCATATTGTACGTAATCAACGTACGATTAAGAGAGAATCCAATGTCCAAATTACCTCAGAAGGATATGACAATTCAGCGTTAGAGACGGTTCATTTAGATAAAAATACAGGCCTTCCACAAAGTGGCCCAGTGGATTCAAAACCTCAGCCAGTTGTCAATCAAGGCCCAAAAGTTGGAAGAAATGACCCTTGTCCATGTGGAAGTGGGAAGAAGTATAAGAATTGTTGTGGAAAAAATCAATAAAAGAGATTTTAGATGCGGAATATATAGTAAAATAAGATGAGAGCATATTTTTAGTAATTTGTCAAGTTGACAGAATAAGGAAAATATGGTATAATAAAAGGTTGGGGAGTTTTACAAAAATGCTTGATTTAGAAGAAAATAAAAGATTTCTTTTCGAACTACAAAATCGTCTGCACGAACTTGAGATAGCACTACAGATTTCAGATTTAGACTGCGAATTGAAAGAACTCGAAAAGCAGACTTTACAAGAAGATTTCTGGGAAGATGCTCAGAAATCTTCTGCGGTATATTCAAAAATAAATACCATTCAAAAGAAAGTCAATAAGTACCAAAATTTAAAAAACGAATTACAAAATTTACTAGAACTTAACGAATTGCTACTGCTAGAGCAAGACACTGAACTAGAAAAAGACTTACTCTCCAACACCCAAAAACTACAAAAACAATTTGACAACATCGAAGTACAAACCTTATTATCTGGCAAATATGATGAAAACAATGCCCTTGTCACACTTCATCCAGGTGCGGGCCGGAACCGAATCACAAGACTGGGCAGAAATGCTCTATCGAATGTACACAAGATGGGCCAATAGCAATGGCTATACACTCAAAGAATTAGACTATTTAGATGGGGAAGAAGCAGGTCTAAAAAGTGTCACATTTCTTGTTTCTGGTGAAAATGCATATGGCTACTTAAAAAGTGAAAATGGCGTGCATCGTTTAGTCCGTATTTCTCCTTTTGACAGTGGGGGAAGACGTCATACTTCGTTTGCTTCGGTGGAAGTTTTGCCAGAAATTGCAGATGATAACACACGGCATTGAAATCAATCCAGACGATTTACGTGTCGATGTATTTCGTTCATCAGGAGCAGGTGGTCAGCATATTAATAAAACAAGTTCAGCTATCCGAATTGTTCATATTCCAACGAATATTGTCGTTACTTGCCAATCCGAACGTTCCCAATTTCAAAATCGTGATACTGCAATGCGCATGTTAAAATCCAAATTATTGGCATTAAAAGAAAAAGAAGAACGACAAAAAATGGCCAATATTAAAGGAACTCAAATGGATATTGCATGGCGGAAGTCAAATTCGTTCGTATGTTTTTTGTCCTTATACATTGGTAAAAGACCATCGAACAGGCTATGAAGTAGGAAACGTTCAAGCTGTGATGGACGGAAATTTGAATGATTTTATGCGAGAATATCTAAAATTTCTTGCAAAAAATTAGATATCTCTAACCTCTTAGGTTTAACTTTCATATACTATAAAAGGACAAATA
This sequence comes from uncultured Clostridium sp., assembly GCA_948435735.1. Classification (GTDB taxonomy): domain Bacteria; phylum Bacillota; class Clostridia; order TANB77; family CAG-508; genus Scatovivens. Next base: position 35,465 of record CAOJGX010000009.1, on the reverse strand, counting down.
AAATTGTCTAAACAATAGAATGGACTTTTAAATTTAGAAATCCAATCCAAACTAAAAAAAGAAGGTACAAATTATGGGATTAATTGTACAAAAATTTGGCGGAAGCTCTGTCGCAAATGTTGAGAAACTAGAAATGGTGGCAAGCCATATTATCAAAGAAGTAGAAGGAGGAAATAATGTAGTCGTTGTCGTATCTGCCCAAGGAAAAACAACGGACCGACTGATTGCAGAAGAATTAGAAATAACCAAAAATCCTGTAAAAAGAGAACACGATGTTTTGGTATCCACTGGTGAACAAATTACTATTTCGAAATTAGCCATGTTACTGAACAAATTAGGCCACAATGCGGTTTCATTAGCAGGCTGGCAAGTTCCTATCGTAACCAATAGCGAGCATTCCAATAGTCGAATTCGCTATATTGACAATCACAAAATTTTAGAATACTTAGCAGCTGGCAATATTGTCATTGTTGCAGGGTTTCAGGGAATTGACGAAAACGGCGATATCACAACCTTTGGCCGTGGCGGTTCTGACACAACAGCCGTTGCACTCGCAGCCAATTTACAAGCTGACAGATGCGATATTTTCACAGATGTAGATGGTGTTTATACATCGGATCCTAGAATTGTTGATCAAGTTATCAAATTAGACACTCTTTCCTATGATGAAATGTTGGAATTATCTAGTATGGGGGCAAAAGTGCTTCATAATCGTTGTGTTGAAATTGGGAAAAAGTATGGAGTTCCTATTTATGTAAAATCAACATTTGAAAAAGAAAGCATTGGTACATTAGTAGCAGACAGAGAGTCTTTTGAGGATTTAGTCATAAGTGGCGTAACAAAAGATGATTATATTTCAAGAATTACAGTAATTGGTTTAGAAAATAAGATTGGTAGAACCTATCAATTATTCAAATTATTAGCAGAAAACTTGATTAATGTAGACATCATTGTGCAATCTTTTGGAGAACATATCACAAAAGATATTGCTTTTACTGTAAAAATGAACGACTTAGAAAAAACGATAAAGCTTCTTGATGAAAACAAAGAAACGTTAAAATTAGACCAAGTATTACATTGTGAAAATTTATCAAAAGTATCTGTTATTGGCCTAGGAATTGCGAATAAGCCAAGTGTGGCAAGTAATATGTTTGAGGCATTATATGAAAACAATATTAATATGCATATGGTAACTACTTCAGAAATCAAAATTTCGGTTTTAGTCAACAGTGACGAAGCAGATTTAGCAGTACGTGCTATTCATGATAAGTTTTTTAAGAAAGTATAAAGGGTTAGGGCGAGCAATTTAGTTCGCCTTCATTTTATGCCTGAATTGGCGAAAAATGTCGAATAAAAAGTAAATTTTTTCTTGCAATTTGGGTTGTAGTATGTTAAAATTTGTTTACAATTTAAAAGAATGGAGGTGAAAATATGGAAGAGAAAATAATAGATTTATTACTTGAGATGAAACAGGAAATGGTTGAAATGAAGAAAGAAATTGTTACAGTAAAGCAAGGTCTAATTGAAACCAATCAAAATATGGATAAATTCCGAGAAGAAATGAATCAAAAAATGAATGATTTGCGAGAAGAATTCAATGGAAAGATGAGTGGTTTGCGAGAAGAAATCATTGCGAAAATGAATGATTTGCGAGAAGAAATCAATGGAAAGATGAGTGATTTGCGAAAAGAAATTAATGGAAAGATGAATGATTTCCGAAAAGAAATCAATGGAACAATGAATGCTTTTAAAAAAGAAATGCTAGACCGACAATTTCTATTTGAAGACGAGTATGGCAGAAAAATTGATGCCATTTTTGAATATGTACAATTTCAACAAAAAACAAATTTGCAAAGATTTGAGAGAATTGATAATCTAGAAAAAAGAGTTTCTGCTTTAGAAAGAAAAAACGTATGATTTTTGTTCTGAAAATGATACGAATTCCACAAAAATAGAGAGTATACACATTATTTTTATCAAAAAGTAATCTGTATGCTCTCTATTTATCTAAAAAAGCTTGCCAATGCCAATTTTTATGATATAATAAATCAAAAAGAAAAGGAGCCAAGAAAATGGAATGTATTTTTTGTAAAATTATCAAAGGAGAAATCCCAAGTTATACCATTTATGAAGACGATACTGTAAAAGCCTTTTTAGATATCTATCCAAAAAGCAATGGGCATACCCTTATTATTCCGAAACAGCATTTTGAAAATTTATATGACATGGATATAGAAACCTTAAGCCAAATCGAAGCGGCTAGTCAAAAAGTAGGAAAATTATTAAAAGAAAAATTAGGTTGTGATGGCATCACAAGACTACAAAATAACGAATATGGGCAAGATGTTAAACATTACCACATGCACCTTATTCCAAGATATCAAAAAGACAATGTACATTTAACAGGAAATACAGGACTTTTAGAAGCACAAGCAACATTCCAAAAAATCACACAATAGAAAAAAATGAAGAAATTTGTAAAATTATCTTGCTTTTTGTTTCATTTATGATACAATACCATTAAAGAAAAAACAAAGGAGGATGCAATATGGTAGAAGCAAGAAAATGTGCACGTTGTGGCTGTATGTATATCGCAGAAACAGAAGTATGTAGTAGTTGTCAACAAAAAGATGGAGCAGATTTGTTTAAATTAAAAGGTTTTTTGAGTGAAGGAATTGAAGAACCAATCACACAAGGAGAACTTTCTGTTGCAACTGGAATCTCTAACAAAAACTTATCCAGATTTTTAGGATATGATGAATTCAAAGGAATTTGTAATCAAGAAGGCTTCATTGCTGCCTCAAGTGAAATGGTAGGGCAAGAAGGAGTGACTGAATTAGTCTAAAATAATCAAAAAGGTGGATTTTGTCTTAAAATCCACCTTTTAAAGCACGATTGATTTTTTTTTCTGCATCACGTTTGGCTATTGTCTCACGTTTATCATACAGTTTTTTTCCTTTTCCGATACCTATCTCAAGTTTTACTTTATTGCCACTAAAATACATCGAAATCGGCACAAGTGAAACCCCTTTTTCTTTTATCATACCAGCCAATTTAAAAATTTCTTTTTGATGAAGCAACAACTTTCGATTACGCAAAGGATCCTTATTAAAAATATTGCCAAACTCATAGGGAGAGATATGCATACTATAAATAAAAATCTCGCCATTTTTAATATTCACATACGTATCCTTTAAATTCACTTTCCCATTTCGGATGGATTTTATCTCTGTACCACTTAGCACAATCCCAGCCTCAAACGTACTACTAATTGTATAATTATGCCTAGCTGTTGGATTTTTTGCAATTAATTTTCCCATGTTTAACCTCTTTTTTTATATTATCAATCACTATATCACAAAGTCTGCAACAAATCAATCCTTTTTGTTCACATAATTTGATAAAATTTAATAAGATATAATAGGGAGGGAAAGATATGTTTAAAAAATGTGGTGATCGAAAATTGAAAAAAGTGCTAGCAGGTTGTATCTTAGGGATTGGGATAGGAATGTTTTTAATCATAGTTTTAACTCCTGTTGCATGGTTGTGTATTGTTTCCATTAGTTTAATTGTGATGGGAATCAAAAAAATATTAGAAAGATAAGGAGGAAAAGACATGACAATCGTAGTAAAAAAAGTTCCGAAACCACTAAGAGGAATTGTAAAATTTATTTTTGGCATTAAAAATACATAAACAAAATACAAAAAACTCAAAGGCGTGTTTCTTTGAGTTTTTTCTTTTTTTCTATCTTAAATTCGGTTTAGTTTGCTCTTTTAATTTTTCCAGCACGTAAACATTTTGCACAAACGGTTACTTTTTTTGGTTCACCATTAATAAGAGCTTTTACATTTCTCAAATTTGCTTTGACAGGTCTACTCGTTCTTTTACTAATATGCGAACGTGTAATGCTAAGGTCATTTCCCCAAGTTGTTCCTTTATTACAAACAATACATTTTGCCATTTCTACTGCACCTCCATTTTCTTTATTTTTACTGACTATTTTATAGTTTAACATAGTTTGAAAAGAATTACAAGACCTAAAATGAAAAAAGTTTAAAAAATTTGTTACAAAATTTTTACCGAATTGTTACACAATTGTTATATTATGTTACCATTTTTTTGGGGGAAAAGGATTGACAATACTGTAAAGATTTGGTATAATAAAATTAGAAAATACCCTTCTTCGGAGGGTTTTATATAGAATTACTTTTTTCTTTATCTCTAGAGATCATTATCTCTGGAGTTTAAATAAAAACTTTATTAAAAAATAATTTTTTTAACCGCCATTGGGCGGAGAAAGGAAGGATTTATATGAAACGGTTTATATCTTTTATCATTACATTAACATTGCTGATAGGGTTAGTAAGCCCGATTACAGCGAAGGCTGCTACATCTGTTACTCGGATTTGGTGGACGGAATATGATGAGTCGGTTGTATTAACCGAAGGAGAAAAGTTGACTCAGTCAAAAATTAACTCCTTGAAGATTCAGGTAATGGGGCAGACCTCTGACGGAAATGTCCACGTAACCGTTAAAGTCAAGGAAAAAAATCAGTATATCTATGCTAATAAGCATGGGAAAATGAGATTGACTCTGACTTACAAGGGATTCACTGACACATTAGATGTGAAAGTGAAAAAACGTGTTACAAAGCTTTCGGTGAAAGCAAAATCGAAAGCTAGCCTGAAAGAGGGGCAGATTTTGACATTGAAAGACGCACGCAATGCTGCCACTTCATTTTCAACATATGAAAATGGAAAGAAAGTAAAATGCAAAGCAGTTCTTTGCAAGGAAGTTGGCAAGATCATCAAAGCCAATAAAAAAGGCTATATGAAATTAACTTATTATATTGGCTCGTTGAAAAAAACAGTTAATGTAAAGGTTGTTCCATTAAAACGAATTTATATAACAACTTCAAAAATGAAGTCTTTGACTGAGAAAACAGAATTTTCGCCAACAGAGTTCAAAAGCAAGCATGTTGTTAAAGGAAAATATAAAAATGGTTCTGTAAAGACTTTAACAACCTATAGCGTTATAGCAGCAAAAAAAGTAACGGGTAAGAAATTTTCTGTTACAGTTAAATACGGAAAATTTAAAGATACCATTAAGATTCCCGTAAAGAAGCCTGTAACACCAGTGAAAAAGGTTACAGCAAGTGTCAAAACAGAGGGGCCTGGAAAGGCACTTGTTAATGGCAAAAACTCTGTAACAGTAACAAAAGGAACAAAGGTGACTTATACCGCTACACCAGGCACCAATGCAATTTTCAAAGGTTGGAAAGTTGGAAACAGCTTTGTTAGCACTACAAGTAGTTATACTACTCCAGTTAATGCTAATTTAGTTGTAACAGCGGTTTTTGAAAAGAAACCTGTACCACCAGTGGAAACGGTTACAGCAAGCGTCAAAACAGAGGGGCCTGGAAAGGCACTTGTTAATGGCAAAAACTCTGTAACAGTAACAAAAGGAACAAAGGTGACTTATACCGCTACACCAGGCACCAATGCAATTTTCAAAGGTTGGAAAGTTGGAAACAGCTTTGTTAGCACTACAAGTAGTTATACTACTCCAGTTAATGCTAATTTAGTTGTAACAGCGGTTTTTGAAAAGAAACCTGTACCGCCAGCAGAAACTGTTACAGCAACTGTTTCTGTAACCAGTAATGGTGGCAAGTTCACCATTGATGGAAAAGAAGTAACCAAAAAAACAGTTCCTGTTGGAACAGCAGTGCTGCTTGAAGCAGAAGACACAGAACATTTCAAATTTTTGGAGTGGGAAGTGAATGGTCAGAAGATTACATCTCCGACTCATGCATTTGTGGTCAATGAGAACACGAATGTTAAGTTAGTATTTGATGAGGTCTATTCCTTAGATGCATCAGCAGAAAATGGAAAAGTTCTCATTAATGATGTTGAAGCAGAAGAATCTGTAACAACATTGTCCAAGGGGACATATCGTCTGACAAATACGTTAGATGAGGGCTATGAATTTGTCAAATGGGTTGATGGTGAAGGAAATGAGCTTGGTTCAAATCCTGAACTGGAAATCACATTAGACAAAGATATGGTTGTTGTTGCAAAGACAAAACGAATTGAGTGTAAACTTAATTTAAGTGTGAGTGCCAACGCGATAGACAGCGATGTCATCGTAAGGCTCAACAACACTCCGTTGACATTTGTCAATGGGGTAGCAGAACCAGAAACATTTTTCTGGGGAAGTGAGCTTACTATAAAGGTAACTGACACAGCAACCAAATTTTTTACAGGTTTAATTGATGTTAAGTCTGAGGAGAAACTCTCTGAAGACAAAACATACACCTTCAAAATTACTGAAGACACCGAATTGATGGCTGTTTTTGGTAAAGCTAACACCTTGAAAATAAACAGGGTTGGAGGCAAAGGAATTGTAATTGTGGATGGTGAAAGAGTAATCTTCACCAAAGATGTGGGAGAGGTAGTTTTACTACCTGGAACTCATCGGCTTGTTTCTGAATCTAATGATGATTTCACCTTCGTGAATTATGAAGGACTGAACTCATCAGGGACACCGGAAACAACCCCGGAGGCAAATATTTCTATGTCAGACCATGATATGGAGATAACAGTTACCTTCAGGGAAACTGGTAAAACAGTTGTAGTAACCTTTGTTACTCAATATAGTGAACCAGTCGATCAGGTAATTGTTCCGTTTGGCGGAACAGTTGAATCGATTCCGAGTTATCCTAAGTTTGGCTATACATTCTTAGGTTGGGAATTGGACGGAAAAACCTATTCTGAGGAAGAGTACGATGTACTTCTTCAGAAAATCCAGGAGAAGACTTCTGAATTGGATAGAGATGAACTGATTATCACTGGCCAATATCAGAAAGATGAACTGGAATATTATAAGCTCGATGTTGCAAATGGAAACATCGTAAGCTTTAAGGGTGAACAGCGAGAAGATGGCAAATATGCTGCAGGAACAAAAATATTCGCGCAAGCAGACCCAGAGGATCCAGCCAATGGAAAATTTTTTAATGGTTGGATAGATACTGAAACAGGTGTAGTTCTTTGTGATTATATGGAATTTGATTTTACCATGAGCAAGGATATGTCAATTGCAGCAGTATACTCTGGAACGCCAGGTCAACCAATTCCAAGAACAATCTGGGATGGAAATGGTGCTTCTATTGATTCGGAAAGACAATTAATTTTGTTTACTCCGAAGGTAGATGTCCCCTCTAATTATCAAATTACCGAATGGGGTGTATTGCTCTCGAAAAATACTGCTCTGACAGATGAGCAGATTAATCTCGAGAACATCAAGAATTCAAGGTACGCTGCCGCAAAAGGTGACAATCTTGAATATCCCAACAATCATCGTTGGGAATGGACTTATGAAAACCCAACAGCATTTGCTGAAAAGTGGACCTTTAGAGCACGCATTTATTTGTGTGTGAAAAATATCCACACAGGAGTTGAAGAAACTCTATATAGCGGTTGCTTGACGGTTGATTTGGCCAACTTGGAGGCAACATTGCCCCAATAATTCATATAAATCGAGAAACGGTGGTCTTCCACCGTTTCTTTTTATAAAGATAAAAAAATGTAAAAAATTTACATAAAGTTATTGACAAAGCATAAAAGTTATAGTATAATAATATTAAGAATTAAGATTTAAGAGTAATAAAGGAGGTACATATTATGCCAGAAGATATTATACCAGAAGATCCAAATGCAATATTTGTGCAACCATTTGCGGATACAATACAACAAGATGGTACTACTGTAGAACCACGTGAGCGTGGTAGTGAACAATCTACCAATTCATCAACAAGTACTAATACAATGGATTAAAAAAAATCGAGGTAGAAAAAATCTTCCTCGATTTTTTGCAATACGAATAGCAAAAGAGGTTAAAATATGAGATACAAAATTGCAGATGTAATTGTAGAATTTGATACAAAATTTGATATGCTAAGCTCTAGAGCAGCTAAATATAGAGTACCAAAAAACACAAAAGGGAACTTTAAAATAATCGTTGAAGAGAAAGATATGCAAAAAGAATTAAACGAAAATCCCGGATTTACTCCTGAATTAGCTGAATATATGTTAGCTGGAAATACCTTTTATCGAACCTTATTAAATTATCAAGGTTGTGTTTTGCATGCTTCTGCAGTTGTTGTAGATAACGAGGCATATCTTTTTTCAGCACCATGTGGAACGGGAAAATCTACTCATACTTCGTTATGGCTAAGATATTTAGCTAATAAAAAACCGTATATTTTAAATGATGATAAACCAGCTATTCGCATGATGGAAGACGGAATTTATGCCTATGGGACCCCTTTTTCTGGAAAATACGATATTAATGTAGATAAAAAAGTCAAATTAAAGGCAATTTGTTTTTTAGAACAAGCGAAAAATAATTCTATCAGAAAAGTGGAGCCAAAGGAAGCAATCGGATTATTCTTAGGCCAAACCTTTCGAAATCTAGAAAAAGAAGAAATGGTTAAGTTTTTTGATTTGTTAGATGGCATATTAAACGAAATACCAATTTATAAATTGTCTTGTAATATGAGCGAAGAAGCAGTACAATTATCTTACAGAACCATGAGAGGAGAAAACACAAATGAAAATTAAAGAAGGATTTTTTTTAAGAGAAATTGCAGATACTACAGTGGTTGTTCCGACTGGAATTTTAATCCATGAATTTAAAGGTGTTATTCATCTAAATGAAACAGGAAAATTTATATGGGAATTGTTGCAAGAGGATATTACGATTGAGGAAATTGCTGATAAATTAGTTGAGAAATATAAATTTGATCAAGAAAGGGCAATTAAAAGTACACAAAAATTTATTGAACAATTACAAAACGCTAATGTTTTTGAATAACCCATAACCAAAGAAAGGAATGCCAAAATTGAATGATTTAAAAAACTTACAATGGATTTTAAAGAAAACCAAATCTCAAGTTTTAAATTTCATCATGCTCAACCTTATCAATATCGTATATTCCATTTTAAGCATATATCTAATATTAGTTTCCAAAAATGTCATTGATGCGGCTGTCTCACAATCGCTTATTCTACTTAGAAAATACATTATCGAACTAATTGTTATATGCTTTATTGAAATTGGCTTAAAAACCATCTTAAGTTCAATCAACGCAGTCACATGTGCCAAATTAGAACTTCACTTCAAACAAGATATCTTAAACACCATTCTAAAAAAGGATTATGAACACATTTCAAAATTCCATAGCGGAGAATTGATGACCAGAATTGTATCCGATGTCAATATTATTATTGATACGCTAGTCGCTCTGATTCCGAATATCTTGTCTATGCTAACTAAATTGATTTGTGCATTAATCTTACTGTTTCATGTCAGCAAAGAACTGGTCGTTCTTTTTTTAATCGCTGGCTGTGTTTTATTTGTAGTGGTAAACCTATTTAAGCCTTTTTTAAAGAAAATACATAAAAAATTACAAGAAGCAAGTTCGAATGTTCGTTTATTATTTAAAGAGATATTTGATAATTTGATTGTCATAAAAATTTTTAGTAGTGAAGATGTTATTCTTGCTAAATCGAGACAATTACAAGATAGCCGATATGATGTTCAGATGAAACGTAGGAGTCTCTCGATTGCATCGAGTGCAGGGTTTAATATTATCTATCAAATTGGGTATTTTTTGACTTTGATTTGGGGGGCATATAACTTATATTTGCAAAATATTACAGTTGGTGGTTTGACTTCGATTGTGCAATTAATTACACAAGTGCAAGCACCAATTATAGGTCTTTCTAGGTCGTTTCAGAGTATGTTTGCGATGTTGGCTTCTGCAGAAAGACTGATTGAATTAGAAGAGTTGAAAGAAGATGTCAAAACGCAGGAAATGAACAAAGATGAATTATACGAAAATTTGAAAAGTATTACACTTTCTGGTGTAAGTTTTACCTATAAGAATAAAAAAATTTTTGATGCGGCTGATTTTGAAGTTGCCAAAGGTGAGATTGTGGCAATTTATGGGGAATCTGGTATTGGAAAAAGTACACTACTGAAACTTATTTTAGGAATTATCCAAAAAGATGCGGGACAAATTGGGTTTTCCTTAAAAGATGGAACGTTTCAAGAAGTCAGTCATGATACAAGAAATATGTTTGCTTATGTGCCACAAGGAAAGTTTATTTTAAGTGGGACCATTCGTGAAAATATTACGTTTGTTAATCCTGATGTTTCAGAAGAAGCTTTGCAAGAGGCTTTAGCGGTGAGTAATTGTACAAGCTTTATGGCGAATTTGCCAAATGGTTTAGATACCAAAATAGGGGAAAGAGGAAGTGGTTTATCAGAAGGACAATTGCAACGTTTGGCGATTGCAAGAGCGTTAGTTAGTGGGGCACCGATTTTGATTTTAGATGAAATCACTTCTAGTTTAGATAGCAAAACAGAGGAAGAAGTTTTGCATAATATTAAGAATTTAAAAAATAGAACTTGTATTATTGTAACGCATCGAAATAGTATTTCAAAGATTTGTGACAAAGAATTTATGGTTGAAGATATGAAAATTAGGGAAAAGGGAAAGGAAAATGAACGAAAGTAAAGCATTATTAAAACTGATTAAATGTTTTTTGGAAGATGAAAAGTACAAGATAGATGAAAATTTGGATGAAGAAAAATTATATCAATTAGCCCAAAAAAATAAGGTGAGTAATTTTTTGTATCAGTGGTCTCAAAGTAGCTGTCAATCGGAGAATATTAAGCAGTTAATTGGAGCGGATTATCATAAGCAAATTATTAAGGATACGAATGAAAATCTTGAATTAGAAAATATCTTAAATCGTTTTGAGGAAGCTGGAATTGAGACACTTGTTGTAAAAGGTGTCACCATGAAGGAGGTCTATTCAAAACCGTATATGAGGCAAATGTGCGATATTGACCTTATGTTACATGACAAGGATTTTAAGAAAGCTTCTAAAATCATGAAAGATTTAGGATTTGAAGAATTTTATGATCATGAAAAACATCTTGTTTTTACCAAAAATTCTTTGATTCTTGTTGAAGTGCACAGAAAGTTAATTCCTGGGGCAGATACTGCTCACGAATATTTTAATGATATTTGGCCGTTGTGTATTGCTTATCAAAATTATCAGCATGTGTATCGTATGGATCTAGAGGATACGTATTTGTTTTGTATCATTCATTTGATTCGCCATTTTAAATATGCGGGAATTGAAATAAGAGATGTTTTAGATGTTTATTTATTTTATCAAAAATATAAAAATGACTTTCAGTTTGAGAAGTTAAATCAAAAATTAGCGGAATTTGAGGCAAAAGAGTTTGAGGAAAATATCCGTAGAATAGCGTATAAATGGTTTGGTAATGAAGAAATTGAGGATTTTGATGAGGTGGAAAGATTTATTTTAAAAGGTTCTAGTATTGAAAATAATATTCATTATGCAGTGGGAGAAAAGCATGGAAAGTCAAGTTATGTGTTGCAATTGTTTTTTCCAAAGTATAAAATTATGAAGGAAAAGTATCCAATTTTGAAAAAAGTGCCTGTTTTACTTCCTGCTACTTGGGTTGCGCGTCTTATAAAAGATGTTTTTTCAAAAGAAACAACGGTGAAGGCCAGAATGGATAAGATAAAATTAATCCAAGAGGCAAATCCGGAAGAAGTTGCTAAAATTCAGGATATTTATCAAAAATTAGGAATTATTAGAAAGGATGATTAAGATGTTTGTTGAACATGAGGTTTTTATTGGGCTGAGAGATGTTGCACTGGCCAACAAAGTGACCAATACAGCATTACTTTCGTATTTAGAGGACGCAGGGGGCGTCCATTCTAATCTAGTGGGATATGGTTTAAAAGATATTCCTATTGTTAAAAAAAGTTGGGTACTTTTAGGCTGGAGGATAGAAATTTTTCAAAGACCGAAATATGGTGATAAAATTAGGATAAAAACGTGGTCACGTGGAATTGATAAATTGTATGCCTATCGTGATTTTGAAATTTTAGATGAGCATAAAAGAGTGCTTGGAATTGCAACGTCTAAGTGGGTTTTATTAGATATAGAAAAAGAAAAAATCACGAGAATTGACCAAAAAGTTTGCGATGCTTATACGATTGAAGAAAAACAGGTATTTGAGGAACTCGATTTGGAAAAATTAATAGAACCAGATTCATATAGCAATTCTGCTACTTTTACCGTCAATCGAAGTTTAATTGATGTGAATAATCATTTGCATAATATTTATTTTATGGATATTGCCAATGAAGTATTGCCAATGGAAATTTATAAAACAGCGGATTTTAAATCGATTAAAATGATGTGTAAAAAAGAAATTAAGTTAGGGGATACGGTAAAGGTGTTCTATCAATTAGAAAATGGGGAACATAAGGTTGTGATTAAAAGTGAAGATGAGAAGTGTTTGCATGGGATTGTTGTGTTAAAATAGGTCTTGCAGAAAGGAAAAATTTGTGATATAATATATATATTATAAATCGTAACTTTATTAATTTTTCTTGTCAAAGGAAGGTGAAAATTATGAAACAAATTGGTTCATATATAATTCGGCCAATGGAAGAGCCAGAAAACGTTATTGTCAAAGATGACAATTTTGACAAAATAACCGGTGGGACATGGAAAATAAAAGCAAATACTTTTTCTGGTGTTGCAGATGAGTTTAAAATCAATGCACGCTCAAGAGGATTTGCACGGCAGAAGTTTCCAAACGAAGTGCATTCGCCAGTATATGCTGTATTTTATAAAAAAGAATGTCTATTCTTTTTTCGCTATTATCATGGGAAAAGAAAAGATACTACCATGATTTGTCGGTGTATTGGCAAAACACAGGTAGTCAAACATTGGTTACCTGTACAAATCCTAATCGAAAAAGAAAAAGACAAAATTTTGTCACTAAACAAGGATAGTTTTTTAGTGTATCCAATTTTTGAAAAATAAGAGTAAAAGGCCTATAACGTATGTATTTTTTGCGTTATAGGCTTTCTTATTCATTGGCAAGTGGATTACTTTCAATTGCATTTCGAACTTGTTCATCATCAACATGCGTGTAAATTTGCGTTGTAGCAATGCTCTCATGACCTAAGACTTCTTGTAAGGCACGAATATCAACTTCGCCATATTTATACATCAAAGTTGCTGCAGTGTGTCTTAATTTGTGTACAGAATATTTCGTTGCATCGATTCCGAGCTGCTTGAAATTCTTGTTTTACAATATATTGAACAGTTCGATTGCTGATTCGTTTACGCTGTTCACTTAAAAATAAAGCATTACGAGAATTGAATTGAACGCCTTCATGAGGACGAATTTCTAAATATTGATTAATTGCTTTAATACAGGCTTTATTTAAATAAATGGTACGTTCTTTGTCACCTTTTCCAATAACTGTTAATTTGTTATTTTCAAAATCGATATCGTTTATATTAATACCAGTTAACTCAGATAAACGCATGCCACAATTTAAAAAGAGAGTAATAATTGCAAAATCTCTGATTGAATTATCATGGTTTCCATGTGTTTTTTGTGGCGGTGTTTTGGTTACTTCTAATAATTTCTTGCTTTCCTCTAAACTTAAATATTTAGGTAAACGTTTACCAAGTTTTGGACTTTCCAAATCAATGGCTGGATTATCTGGAATTCGTTTGGTTTTATTGCATAAATAATTAAAAAACACGCGAATACTAGCTGTTTTGCGAGCAAGTGTGGCTGGTTTGCTATTGTAGCAAGTTTTTAAGTAGGCTAAGAATGAATGAATGTCTTGCAAGGTAATTGTTGAAACAGTTTCTAAGGATATATCATCAATGGTTATTTCTTTGATGAATTCTTCGGATTCAATGGTCACTATTTTGAATTTGTATTTGATAAATTTTAGAAAATGTGCAATGTCGTAATTGTATTCTTTGATGGTGTTTTCTGATTTATTGAGTATGGTTGAAGAATAGTCTAAAAAATCGTTTAGAAATTCGGGATTTTTTTCTCTTGGAATCATGATATTTTAGTCTCCTTTCTTTGTATATTATAATATTAGAGATGGTTTTTGGCAAGTAAAAAATTATACATATTTTGAAAATATGTATAATTAAAATATCTTATAATAAGTATTTAAGAATTTTTGATGAAATTATTAGATAGATATATATAATTATAGAGATGATAAGTTAATATATGATAAGTAATAAAACCTAAAATAAACAAAGCATCAGAATCGGTTTTAGCAAGAGTTTCAGAGATTGGATTATATCACACATGGTTCTATTTTTAATCCTGTCCCTATCTGCGCAAAACTTTGATAATGGTTCGTTTTTTGCCAGAGAGATAAGGAGTTTCGACAATTTTAGACATAAAATGTTAGTAAATAATTACTAGCTTTTTTTATTTGGAAAGGAAAATAAATATGAAAGAATTAGAAAATAAAATTCAAAAAATAACAGGTAATAAAAAATTTAAAATATCATCAAAAACATATTATCATCCAATAAAGAATATGTTTAATGATTTATTATCAAATTTATCAGAATCAAAAATAATTGAACATCAAATAAAAAGAAATCAGAATAATACAAAAATCAAATTACTAAATTTAATTGAAGAACTATGTAATAATGATAAATTTTACAAATTGATTGATGATGATATTCCTTGTTTAAAATCTATATTGGATTATATAGATGAGCATAACAATAATGAAACAATTTTAAATGATGTTATTAAATTTATTGAAAAATGGTTAGATGAATGTTCAATAATAATAACTAAAAATGAGGATTGTTTTTCTCTATTAAATGAACAATTTAAAATATATTATGAAACAAATTTGACAGATTAGTATTAAATGTAAGAAATTATCTAATAGGAACAAATCACACATTAGCTTTATTTATATTTTTGTATTACCATTATAATATAAAGATAAATAGGAGATGGTTATTATGAGAAATATTAAATTAAAAGTTGATGAATATGAATATAGATTAATTATAAATGCTTTAAATGAATTAAGAAAAGATGAAATAGAAAAAGGAAAAGAAGTTAATTTTATAAATGAAGTAATGGAGAAACTATTAGAAAAAGCATAATTAAATAAACATATTGTAAGCGAGTTTGACCTTTTATGGTTACTCGCTTTTTTTGCGTTAAGGCAGTACATAGCTTTTATTTTATAAAGTTATAAAATAAAAGCTAAAATTAAAAGAAAGGAGGAAAGAATATATGTCAAGGTGTAAGACAATAGCAATAGCAAACCAAAAGGGTGGTGTTGGTAAAACAACAACTGCATTTAGTTTAGGGGTATCATTGGCAAACAATAATAAAAAAGTTTTAATTGTAGATGCAGATCCACAAGCTAATTTAACAACATATATGGGTTATTATGATGAAAATGAACTTCCTGTAACTCTATCAACTTTACTCGAAAGATATATAGAAGATAAAGAAATAAATTCAGAAGAAGCTATTTTACATCATCAAGAAAAAGTAGATTTAATTCCATCAGATTTAAGTTTAGCAATGACAGAGTCTAACTTGCAAAATGCAATGAGTAGAGAATATGCAATGAAAAATTGCTTAAGTAGTCTAAAAGATAAATACGACTATATAATTATTGATTGTATGCCATCTCTATCAATGATTACAACTAATGCACTAGCTTGTAGTGACCAAGTTATAATTCCTGTGCAAAGTCAATATCTATCGGCAAGAGGAATGGGAAATTTACTCAATATTGTTTCAAGAGTTAGAAGACAATTAAATAAAGAGCTAAAAGTTGGTGGAATATTAATGACATTAGTAGATAATAGAACTAAACTGCCATTTACAATTAGAAAAGAATTAGAAATTAATTTTGGCAACATTGTAAAGTTATATGATACTCAAATACCATTTGCAGTAAAAACGGCAGAGTCTTCATCTAAAGGGAAAAGCATTTTTGCTTATGACAAAAATAGTAAAGTTGCAGAAGCTTATTCTCAATTTGCAAAGGAGGTGTTAAGAGATGACGAAAGAGAACGAAAAAATGCACTTTCCAAAGGTTACATTAGATAATTTTTTCACAACTCAAGAAGAAAGAGATGCTGAAAATTTAGAAAAAGTACAAATGATTCCTGTTAATAAAATCTCTAACTTTCCTAAACACCCATATCAAGTTAGAGAAGATGAAGAAATGGACGAATTTGTTAAAAATATTAAAGATAACGGAGTTATATTGCCTGTTATAGTTAGACCAAAAGAGGATGGAACTTATGAAATGATTTCTGGACATAGAAGAAAAAGAGCTTGTGAGTTAGCAGGAATAACAGAAATCAAAGCTATTGTAAGAGATATGACAGATGAAGAGGCTATTATACAAATGGTTGATAGTAATAAACAAAGAGAGAAAATCTTGCCAAGTGAAAAAGCATTTGCATACAAAATGAAATTAGAAGCATTAAAAAAACAAGGAAAAAGAAATGATTTAATAACTTCTTCGCCAGTGGCGACAAAGTTAAATGAAAAAGGAACAGCTGAAATGATAGGAGAAGAATTTGGAGATGGAAAAGATAATGTATATCGCTATATAAGATTAACTGAACTAATACCAGAGATATTAAAATTAGTTGATGAAGAAAAAATGAAATTAAGACCAGCAGTTGAAATCTCATACTTAAAAAGCGAGGAACAGGAATATTTACTTGAGTCAATAGAATATACAGAAATATTTCCATCACATCCACAGGCAAGAGAAATGAAAAAATTAAGTTTGGAGGGTAATTTGTCAGAAGATGAAATAGACAGAATAATGTCAACAGAAAAGCCTAATCAAATAGAACAAGTAAAATTTAGATATGATAAGGTAAAAGATTATTTTCCTAAAGGTTATACAGTACAACAAATGCAAAGTGTTATAGAAAAATTATTGCAGAAATATCAAATGCAATGGCAAAAGGAAAAACAATTAAAAAAATATGATAGATAGTAATACGAAAATTATTGTATATACAAATATTCTGTATATACATTTTTTATTCCCCCTCCTTACAATCCACCCCCTTATACTAGCTATATACTAACTGAAAAAGATATATATTTTAATTAAATTATATATAAAATACTGCGAAAGGAGTGATGTTTATTGATTATTAGCTAATAAAAATTGCACATTTGTTGTGATTGAAAAATTCTTGTAAAATAAAAACAAAGGAGAGTGGTTTTAATGAAAATTAAAATATTAATATTAACCTTAGGTATTATTATTACAATGATTTGTGGAGTCAAAATAAATGATTTTAATACAGCAAATAATGTGCAAGATAATAAAATTGTTACGGCAGATGAAAACTTAATAGCAAATGAAATTGCTATTACTCAAGAGGAACAAATAGAAGAAGAACTAAAACAAGAACAAAATGAAAATGTTACTGAAAATACAGAAGAACAAGAAAATACAAATACCGTAAAAGAAAAAACAGAAGTTCAAAAAGAAATTCCAAAAACAAATTCATCACAAAGTACATCTACTACAAAAAAAGAAACATCAAAAAATACACAAGATGAAACAACTGTAAGACAAGAAACTACAAGTGTTGAAGAAACACCAAAAGAAGAAACACAAGTTACAAAAACACCAACAGAAAGTGATTTAGAATACTGGTGTGTAGCAGGTGGAGAACATCACGTTGCAGGAGATGGACAAAATGAACACGGATATTATTCAACTTGGGATGAGGCATATAAAGCTTTTGAAAATTATACAAAAGGTTGGGCTTCAGTTCAATTCAAAATAAGTCAATGTTCGTGTGGTCTATTCTATTTCTGGGCAATAAAATAATATAATTTTTTTTACAATAGCTTTAACAAGAGTAAACTCTGTTAAGGCTTTTTTTGTGTAAAAAAGGAAAGGAATGGAGAAAATATGAAAATGAAATCTAAAAAAATTATGGCTATTATAAGTTTAATTTTGCTCATAATTAATTTTTTACCAATGAATGCTTTTGCAACTTTTATAACTGATATAAATTCAAATGCACAATTTGGAGTTATATCTGGAAGTCTTGCAAATTATGGACACGAACTTCATTATGCAAATTATGATGGAGGAAGATATTTAGTATTTTGTACTGAATACGGAGAAACCAGTCCAAATGGTAGTGATTATACTTATAATGGAGATTTTATAGTTCATTATAAGAGTAATTTGCCACAATATGAAAAAATAGCAGAAATGATTTACTTTGGATACACAATGAATTATGGATATGATATTCCAACCAGTGCAGATGCAATTCGTGCAGCTTGTTGTACGCAACAATGGGTTTGGGAGTACATTCATAATAATATTGATGGCAATTCAAGAGTACCATCAAGAGATAGTTGGAATGGAAATTATATGTCATCAGGAC
Organism: uncultured Clostridium sp.; assembly: GCA_948435735.1. GTDB lineage: Bacteria > Bacillota > Clostridia > TANB77 > CAG-508 > Scatovivens. The sequence continues at coordinate 17,090 of CAOJGX010000009.1, read as the reverse complement.
TTTTGGCAGATTGGACAGCAAGAACAGAACAATATTATAACTTATATCACGGAAATACATCTTTTAATGGAACTACAAATAATGTAACATTAGGACAAACTACTACATTAACTGATACAACTGGAAGATTATCATCATACCAGTCTTTTAACCAAACTATAAATGGAATAACATTTAATCATACACAAGGAAGTAATGAACTAAATATAATCGTTGATAGTAATTGCACAGCAGATACTGTAACTTTTAACTCAAGAGATTATGGACTATATCAATTAATGCCAAATGGAAGTGCTTATAATAGTTCAACAATGTCAAACTATGTGTACTTTGAATTTACAAGTGGAACAGTACAGAATTTAATGTTCTCTAACTATGTAGATCCATCAGCATTTTCTATAACAGTACAAGTAGAATATGGAAATGCTCTATTAATTAAAACAAATGCAAATGGAGATACATTAGCAGGTTGTACTTTTGAATTATATAGAGATGCAAATTGTACTCAAAAAGTTGGAACAGGAACTACCGATTCTAATGGAAATATCTTTTTTGAAAGGCTTGCACCTATGACATACTATGTAAAAGAGGTACGGAGTTCCAAAAGGTTATCTATTAGATACAACAGTTAAATCAGTTGAAGTAAAACTTAATGAAACAGCTGAAATTACATTTAAAAATAATGAGCCAACAGGAGAGATAAAACTTATTAAAACAGATGTTGAAACAGGAAATGAAAATAGAGTTGATGGAACAGCACATCACGGAGATGCAAAATTAGAGGGAACAGAATATACTCTATATGCTAAAGAAGATATATACAATGTAGCTAAAACAGTAAAATATTTTTCTAAAGATGAAGAAATTGCAACATACACATTTAATAATAATGGAGTTGCAACTATTGATATTATAACAGATAGTACATCTGCTAATTTAATTGTAGAAGGAAATGTATTAAAAAATATTCCTTTAGGAAATTTCTATGTAAAAGAAACATCAATAGGAGAAGGATATTTGCAAGATACTGAAACACATAATATATCATTAGAATATAAAGATAAAGATACAGAAGTAATTACTATTGAAAAAACATTAACAAATAGAGTTCAAAAGGCAAAATTTGAAGTTATAAAAATTTCTTCTGTAACTAATACCACTGCACCTACTGTTGAGGGAGCAGAATTTACTGCAATTTTAACTAAGTATGTAGATTTTTACGGAAGTTTTGACGAGGCACTAAAACATTTAGACGAATTTGCTGAAGATGAGTATTCAGTATTTAAAACAGGAGCAGATGGACACGGAATATCAGGACTTTTAGCTTATGGACATTATACTGTGAATGAGACATACTGTCCTTCTGATAGAATTAATCCTGTTGAAGAATTTTATGTTACAATAGATAAAAATAGTGATGGTGTTATAAAAGAATTAATTGAAAATGATACACCTTTTGAAAGTTATTTAAAATTAGTAAAAGTTGATGAGAAAACAGGTAAAAAAGTAACTTTAAATAACACAACTTTTTCTTTATATAAATTAAATGAAGAAACAAATGAATGGGAAAGAGTTTCTTGCAAAATAGGAAAAGAAACATTTGATACTTGGACAACTGATGAAAATGCAACAGCTTATACTGAAACAAAGCTTGAGGCTGGAAAATATAAAGTAGATGAGATAGTCGTTGCAACAGGATTCCTAGAATTAGATGAGGAATGTATTTTTGAAATTAATAGAAGTAATGAAACATTAGAATATGATGAAGATAATGACGCATATATTACTGTTACAGTTAAAAATGAACAACCTACTGGAACTTTAGAAGTATATAAAGAAATGAACTTTAGAGATGATGTAGATACTTCATTAATAGAAAAAGATATTGACTATACAGAAATATCATTTGAATTAAAAGCTACTGAAGATATTATTGATTATTCAGATGGAAGTATAATATATGAAAAAGGTACAGTTATAGGAACTTATAATCTAAAATCAGATGCAACATTGAAAGTTGAAAATATACCAATGGGTGCTTATTCTTTAAAAGAAGTGACAACAGTAGATGGAGCAACATTAGATGAAACAATATATGATGTTATATTTACACAAGAAGATACAAAGACAAAAGTATATACTGTTAAATTAGATATTGAAAATTATACTACTTGTGTAGAAATTAGCAAGACAGACATTACAGGAGAAAAAGAACTTGAAGGTGCAACTTTAACTGTAAAAGATAAAGACGGAAATGTTGTAGATACTTGGGTTTCTGGAGATAAACCTCATAAAATAGAGGGATTATTAGTAGATGAAACATATACTTTAATTGAAGAAATACAAGTAGATGGATATGTAAAAGCAACGGACATTGAATTTACAGTAAAAAACACAAATGAAATTCAAAAAGTAACAATGATTGATAAAATTGTTGAAATGACAAAAGTAGATATTGCAGGAAATGAACTTGAAGGAGCTACTATACAAGTATTAGACAAAGATAATAATATTGTTGATGAGTGGGTTTCTAGCAAAGAGCCTCATAAAATAAAAAATCTAGTAGAGGGAGAAACATATATTCTTCACGAAGAAATTTGTATTGAAGGATATGTAAAAGCATCAGATATAGAGTTTACAGTTTCTTATGATAAGGAAACACAGAAAATTGAAATGGTAGATAAAATTGTTGAAATAACAAAAACAGACCTAGTAACAGGAGAAGAATTAGAAGGAGCAGAACTTGAAGTAATTGATGTAGAAACAGGAGAAACTATTGATAAATGGACTTCTACAAAAGAGCCTCATAAAGTTAGAAACTTAGAAGAAAACAAAACTTATAAATTAATTGAAACAACTTGTCCATACGGATATGAAATTGCAGAAGAAATTGAATTTACAGTAACAGATGATAAAGAAACACAAAAAATTGAAATGAAAGATATGCCAATTCTTACAGATATAACTTTAATTAAAGTAGATTCAGATACTAAAGAAAGAATATACGAAGATTTTGTATTTGGAATTTATAGTGATGAAAATTGTACTAATTTAATTGAAGAATACAATTCTAATAGTGAAGATGCAACAATAGTATTTAATGAAATAAGATATGGAAAATTCTTCATAAAAGAAGTTTCAGCACCAAATGGATACCAAATATCAGATAGAATTGTAGAAATAGAAATAAATGACAAAGGTGTTTTCATAGATAGAGAAGCTATGGGAACAGATGAAAATGGTAATTATACTTTTGAATTTGAAAATACAAAAATAGAAACACCAAACACAGGAGATAGCAGAAATACATTATTACTAGGTGGAATTGCAGGAATATCTGCATTATCTTTAGTAGGATATGGCTTATATAAATTAATAAAAAAATTAAGAAATATATAATCAATAAAGGGTAGTAGTATTACTGCCCTTTTCTTTTAAAGGTAGGTGTAATATGGCAGAATTTACTATAAAACAAAAAAATAAATTATTAAAAAAACTGAAAGCTATAAATATAACTTCTGAAAAAGATATTTTAAATGTTAAATTATCAGACTTAAAGAAAATAAACCAGTTAGAAGATGAAGATATAGGCAAACTAACTATGAAAGATATTGAAATAATATGGCAAGTTCAAGATGCAATAGAGAAAAAAGAATTACTAAATTTTTTTACTGATACAAATTAAAAAGGAGGGAGGTTATAAATGGGGAAAATTGTTGAAACTAGGAAAAGATACAAAGAAACATTGGAGGAAATAACTAAAAGTGAAGAAAATTGGCTTTCCTTTTTAGATACAAGTAGTTGGAATTTTAAATATGATTTTGCAGATCAAGTGCTAATTTATACTCAAAGACCAGATGCAAAAGCTGTTGCAAGTATGGAAGTTTGGAATAAAAAAGTAAAAAGATGGGTTAATAAAGACGCAAATTTTATTTTTGTATTCTCCAAAGATGAAAATAGCCAATTTCCTTTTAATTTAGTATTTGATGTTTCTGATACTCATAATAGTAGAGGAACAGAATATAAATTATGGAATATAAAACCAGAATATGAAAAAGAAGTAGTTGAAATGCTTGAAAGTAATTTTGGAGCAGAAACAAAAGAAAAAACACTAAAACAAGCAATAACTGTAAATAGTTACAATATGGTAGTTGATAATATTGAAGATTATATGACATCTATACAAAAATATAAAACTGGTAGTTCTTTAGAAAATCTATCAGATAGTGAAATATATAGTATATTAGTTCCAACGGTTTGGGCAAGTGTAAGCTATATGATGATGACAAGGTGTGGCATTGATGCAAGGAATGAAATTGATATACAAGAATTTAGTTATATAAAAAATTTCAATAGTGATAAAATTATAAATATTATAGGAACAGCAACAAGTGATATTGCAGAAATGGGGTTAAGAGAAATTGCAAAAACAGTAATAAATTTGCAAAAAGAAGAAAGAAATATAAATCACACATTTGTTAAAAATCAGAAACAAGAGTATTCTAATAATAAAGAAATTAGTAAGGGAGGAATGGAAAATGGAGAAAATAGAATACACGAAAGTGGGAGATTACAATATGCCAAATCTAGTAATGGAAATGGAGAAAATACCAACTGGCAAATACGCAAGAATGAGACTTCATTACCTAAAGGAAAACAAGAAAGAAGAATATATAATTCTATTGATGGACAAAAAATTGAACGAACATTTGACACATATACAAGAAACAGCAACACAGATGTTACAACAGATAATAGAGAAATTAGCAAAACAAGAAGGGACAACAGAGGAATTGAAATCTCAAGACCAGATGAAATGGACAGCTCTAATGAACAATTACAAATTGATAGCAGAGGAGCAAATAATGAACGACTTGATTTACAGTTAGAAGAACAAATTAACCAAATAAATAATATTGATGATATACAAACTGAAAATGAACAAATACAAACCATTGCAGAAGTAGAAAATACTTCTGTTTTTTTAGTTACACAAGAAATGATTGATGAAGATTTACAGCTAGGTAGTGGTTTCGAAAATGGTAAGTTTAGAATTTATCAGCAATTTATGAAAGGTTTATCAGATAAAGAAAATGCTGATTTTTTAAAAGAAGAATATGGAATTGGAGGAAGACATACCTCTGTTGATAATATTTTTCAAAATCACGATAGTAAAGGAATAACATTTGAAGATTCTAAATCTAATAAAAAATATACACTGGCTTGGAATAAAGTTGCTAAAAGAATAGGAGAGCTTATTGCTCAAGATAAGTATTTAAATGAAAATGAAAAAGATGAGTATATAGACTGGTTAGACTTAAATGAAATAGAAACAAATAATACAAAAGAGATACTGGAAAATCCAGATTATGAACTAGCTAAAAACTTATTATCTTTTATAAAAGATTATGATTTTTTTAGTTATATTAATAATGCACCTTTAGATAATACTGAAGAACAAAATATTGAACTTATTATTGCAGATATTAACGATGAAAATAATGTACGAGAATATATAACATTTTTAAAATCTACACTTGAAGATTTAGATTATGATGATGAACTTGCAGTACAAGTAAGAGATTTTATTGTTAAATTAGAGAATAAATTGCCAGAATATGAATTTAGTAATGGAGATATTATTTATCTTGGAATTGACCAATATGAAATAAGAATAATAGATGATAAAAAAGTAACCTTAATAGATACAAGTTTCCCTTTACTAACCAAAGAACTTTCAATAGAAGAATTTAAAAAGAGAGTTAAAGAAAGTCCTCTAAATGATAAATTTAGGAAAGATACTAAAAGTTCAAATGATAATCTTTCACAAGAAGAAAAAGAACAAACTACTATTGTAGAAGAAACTAATGAAATGCCTCATATAGAGAACACTTTAGAAGGAAGATTATATGAATTTGTAAATCAATATGATATTTATGATATAGATGAAGTTTCATTAGATGAAATTAAAGATATATTGAATGATAAACAAAAAATTTCAGATACTGTAAATTATTTTTATGAAATATTGAATGCTGAAGATACAACCAATGAATTTACAGAAAAAATGAAAGAGCTTATCAATGAATTAACAAATTTATATGAAGAAAAAGATAAATCAAATATAGAAGAAACAAAAGAAGATAAAATAAAAATAAACATCAAAAAGAAAAGAAGAAATAAAATAGAATACTTTGATTTACACCCAGAAATAGCATTAAATGATAGAAATAATTATACTATAACTAATAATAATTTAGGAGAAGGAACACCAAAAGAAAAATTTAGAAGAAATATAGAGGCTATAAAAACTCTAAAAAAATGTACTGAAGAAAACAGATATGCAACACCAGAAGAACAAGAAATATTGGCAGAATATGTTGGCTGGGGAGGTTTAGCTGATGTTTTTGATCCTAATAAAGATAGTTGGTCAAATGAATATAAAGAACTAAAAGATTTACTTTCTGAAAAAGAATATACAGAGGCTAGAGCATCATCTGTAACTGCATTTTATACACCTCCTATTGTTATCAATTCAATTTATAAAGCATTAGAAAATATAGGACTTGAACGAGGCAATATACTAGAGCCTAGTTGTCGGAGTTGGTAATTTTATGGGAATGTTACCAGAACAGTTAAATGAATGTAAGATGTATGGAATAGAATTAGATACTATTTCTGGAGAAATTGCTAGACAACTATATCAGAAAAACACAATAGCAGTAAAAGCATATCAAGATGTTGAGTTACCAGACTCTTTTTTTGATGTAGCTGTTGGAAATGTACCTTTTGACGATTTAAAACCTTATGATAAAAAGTATGATAAATATAAATTTGTACTTCACGATTATTTCTTTGCAAAAACTTTAGATAAGGTTAGACCTAATGGAATAATAGCATTTATAACTTCTAAAGGTACTATGGACAAAAAAGATGAAAGCACTAGAAAGTATATATCACAAAGAGCTGAACTAATAGGAGCAATTAGATTACCAAATGATACATTTCAGAAAAATGCAGGAACAACAGTTACAACCGATATTATTTTTCTAAAGAAAAGAGATAAAGTTACAGATATAGATGAGGAATGGATACATTTAGGAACAAATGAAAATGGAATAGAGATGAATAACTATTTTATAACACATCCAGAGATGATACTAGGTAATATGGAAATGATTTCTGGTAGATTTGGACAAGAAAGTGCTTGTATTCCATATAGTGATAGAACTTTAGAAATTCAGCTTAATGAGGCAATAGAAAATCTAAATGCAGAAATAGACGACTTCCAGATAGACGAATTATTGGAAGATGAGGAAAAAACAATTCCAGCAGATCCATCAGTTAGAAATTTCTCATATACAATAGTAGATAATCAAGTATATTATAGAGAGAATAGTTTGATGTATTATCAAGAACTACCTCTGACAGCTATTAGTAGAATTAAAGGTATGATAGAAATTCGTGATTGTGTTAGAAATTTAATTGAACTTCAGCTTGAAGATTACCCAAACGAAGATATAAAAAGAGAACAAGCAAAATTAAATAGTTTATATGACAAATTTACAAAAAGCTATGGTTTAATAAATAGTAGAGCAAATGAAAAAGCATTTTCTGAAGATGATAGTTATTATCTACTATGTTCATTAGAAATTGTAGATGAAAATAAAAATTTTGTTAGAAAAGCAGATATGTTTAATAAAAGAACTATCAAGCCTCGTACACCAATTTCTAAAACAGATAATAGCATAGATGCTTTAATATCATCAATTTCTGAAAGGGCAACAGTTGATTTAGAATATATGTCTAAACTTACAGGCAAAACAGAAGAACAACTTATTAAAGATTTAGAGGGCAGTATATTCAAAGATCCTATGTTAGAAAAATATGTTACAGCAGATGAATATTTGAGTGGAAATATCAGAGAAAAGCTAAAAATTGCTAAAGAATTTGCTGAAAACAATCCAGAATATGAAATTAATATCAAATCATTAGAAAGTGTTATACCAAAGGATTTATCTGCAAGTGAGATTAGTGTTAGACTAGGAGCAACTTGGATACCACCTAGATATATTGAAGAATTTATATTTGAACTATTAGAAACCCCTTCATATAATAGAGATGATATAAGAGTAAATTATTCAAATTATACATCAGACTGGAGTATTAGTGGCAAAAATGTTGATTGGAATAATAGTAGAGTAAACACAACTTATGGAACTAAAAGAATTAATGCATATCACATTATAGAAAAAACTCTTAATCTAAAAGATGTTCAAATTTTTGATAATATAATTAATATAGATGGAAAACAAGAAAGAAAACTAAATGCTCAAGAAACTGCAATAGCTCAAGGAAAACAGGAGATAATCAAAACAAAATTTGAAGAATGGATATGGAAAGATAGAGAAAGAAGAGAAGAACTAACAAGACTTTATAATGATAAATTTAACTGTATTCGACCTAGAGAATATGATGGAAAATATATAAATTTTGTAGGTATGAATCCAGAAATTACTTTAAGAAAACATCAATTAAATGCAGTAGCCAGACAATTATATGGTGGAAATACTTTGCTTGCCCACGAGGTACGGTGCAGGAAAAACCTTTGAAATGATTGCAGGTTCAATGGAAGGAAAAAGATTAGGCTTATGTAGTAAATCTCTTTTTGTAGTTCCAAACCACATCATAGAACAATTTAGTTCAGAATTTATGCAGTTGTACCCAAGTGCAAATATTTTAGTTACAAATAAAAAAGATTTTGCTATGAATAATAGAAAAAAGTTTTGTAGTAAAATAGCAACAGGCGAATACGATGCGATAATTATGGGACATTCTCAATTTGAAAAGATACAATTATCTAAAGAAAGACAGGCTTATTTTTTAGAACAACAAATAAATGAATTAGCACTAGGTATAAGTGATTTAAAAAACAATGACGGAGAATATTATTCAATAAAACAACTTGAAAAAAGCAAGAAAAAGATAGAAGAAAAATTAAAAAGATTAAATGATAGTTCTAAAAAAGATACTGTAATTACTTTTGAGCAACTAGGTATAGATAGATTATTTGTAGATGAAGCTCATAACTTTAAGAATTTATATCTATATACTAAAATGAGAAATGTTGGTGGAATTGCTCAAACTGAGGCACAAAAAAGTTCAGATTTATTTATGAAATGTAGATATTTAGATGAACTAACTGGAGGAAAAGCAATTACATTTGCAACTGGTACACCAGTAAGTAATAGTATGGTGGAACTATACACTATGCAACGATATTTGCAATATAATACTTTAGCTAAAAATGGATTATTACAATTTGACTCTTGGGCTAGTACATTTGGAGAAACAGTTACAGCACTAGAATTATCTCCAAGTGGAAATGGTTATAGAAGTAAAACAAGATTTGCTAAATTTTATAATTTGCCAGAACTTATGGCATTATTCAAAGAAGTGGCTGATATTCAAACATCAGACACTTTAAATTTGCCTGTTCCAAAAGCTAATTTTGAAACAATAGTAGTAAAGCCAAGTGAAATACAAGAAGATATGGTTGAAAAATTAGGAGAAAGAGCAGAAGATATAAAAAAAGGTAGTGTAGATCCTCGTGTTGACAATATGTTAAAGATTACTAATGAGGGAAGAAAACTTGCACTAGACCAAAGACTTTTAAATAATATGTTACCAGATTTTGAAAACAGTAAAGTAAATGTTTGTGCAGATAATATCTATAAAATATGGAATGAAACAAAAGATAATAAATCTACTCAATTAGTATTTTGTGATTTATCTACACCAAAGTCTTTAGGTGCTGATGATACTCCTTATGAAACTGAAATAATAGATGGTGAAATTAAACTAAAAGATAGACAATTTACAGATGTATATACAGATTTAAAAAGAAAATTAATTGAAAGAGGAATACCAGAAGATGAAGTGGCTTTTATTCACGATGCTAATACAGAAGTAAGAAAACAAGAACTATTTTCAAAAGTAAGAACTGGTAAAGTTAGAGTTTTAATGGGATCAACATCTAAAATGGGAGCAGGAACAAATTGCCAAAACAAAATCATAGCATTACACCATTTAGACTGTCCGTGGCGACCTGCAGATTTGACACAAAGAAATGGTAGAGGAATTCGACAGGGAAATGAAAATAACGAAGTTAATATTTACACTTATGTAACAGAAAAAACATTTGATGCTTATTTGTTTCAGTTAGTAGAAACAAAACAAAAATTCATTTCTCAAATAATGACTTCAAAGACTCCTGTTCGTTCAGCAGAAGATGTAGATGAAAAAGCTCTTTCTTATGCAGAAATAAAAGCATTAGCTGCTGGAAACCCACTTATAATTGAAAAAACACAGTTAGATGTAGATGTTTCAAAGTTAAAATTATTAAAACAAAGCTATTTAAGTGAAATTTATAGACTTGAAGATATGATAGCAAAATACTACCCAAACAGAATCAAGCAATTAGAAAATAATATTGCAAATATTGAAAAAGATATAAAACAAATTGATGAAAATACTAAAATAGATAATGAAGAAAATTTTTCTCCTATGATTTTAAAAGAAAAACTTTATAATAAAAAAGAAGATGCAGGAAAAATGATACTAGAAATATGCAAGACAAAAGAAAAATCTGATTTAGAAGAAATAGGGGAATATAGAGGAATGAAACTATTATTACAAATTAATATTGCTAGACAGGAATTTGAATTATATATAAAAGGAAATGCAGAGTATAAAATCTCTTTAGGTAATGACATATATGGTAATATAACAAGAATTGATAATGCATTATCTAATGTAAGCAAAGATTTAGAAGATGATAAACTAGACCTTGAAAACACCAAAAAACAATTAGAAAATGCGAAAATCGATGTTAAAGCTCCATTTGATAAAGAAGACGAACTGAAAGAAAAATCTATGAGGTTAGATAGAGTAAATGCACTATTAAACTTAAATGAAAAAGACAACATTATTATGGATGAAAATGAAGATGAAAAATCAAATGATGAAGACCATAAATGTCAAGACTATGATAAAGAGCCAATTCTTTAAATTATACATTTTACTTTTTTTCATTTTTAATATAGAGTTTTTCTGAAGGAGGTGCTTATATGAACTATGATAAATTCTTCAAAGAATCTATATTAGAAAACTTATTTGATGCAAGAAATGAAGAATTCTCGAGTATATTTACTAATTCTGATAAAACCAAAAATATGCGAGATAATATTGAAAAAAAGCTAAAAGCATTATTACTATATGTTAATGGAACAGACTATAAATATGTTCAAAAAGAAATGGATGATATTTTATGGAAAATGCAAGGCTATGCTGAATATTGGAATAGTGCATTTTATAAGTTTGGATTAATAGACGGAATGAAAATAGATAAAGAAAAAAAGGAATTGGAGGAAAAACTGTATGGAAAAATTAATGGATAGCTTTATTAATAATTGTGGAAATAGCTTTTTGCAATATTTTGAAAGGTATAGATACAAAAATTTAATTAATAGAGAAGATTACAAAGCACTTTATGATAAAAAGCAGACAATATTTAATGAATTTCCAAATGTTAGAACTTTCTTGCAAGATAGAATGATTATAGAACTAACAGATGATGAAAAAGATGCTATTTTAAGGCTTTTAGAAATAGATGAGGAAATAGAAAAAATTGAAATGAAAGAATTTTTCAAACTTGGATTCAAAGAGGCATATATCTTTTTTGAAGAACAAAATATGCTAAATGTTTAATTAGATGAGAGGTATAAAAAATATATCTCTCTTATTTGTTTTTTTATAAAAGTATGGTATAATCATTTTGACTAATAGTAATTTAGTAGTTTGAAAAATAGTAATTTATAGAGGTGAGGTGATTTTATATGATACCTAGAATATGGTAATATCACGAGTTATTTCGTGATAAAAAACTTTATTACAATAACTCGTAAAAAATGCAGAATAAAATGTAATAAAGGAGAAAAACAATGGAATTAATTATAAAAGCAAAAAATATAAATTTAGAGTATAGTGGAAAAGAAATTTTAAATATTGATAATTTAGAAATATTTAATTATGACAAAATCGGAATAGTAGGAAAAAATGGAATAGGTAAAACAACTTTATTAAAAATCTTACTAGGACAGATAAAATTAGATACTGCAGAAATTAAAACTTATGGGAAAATATCATATATTCCACAGTTTGAACAAACTAAACTTGATGATATAGAAGATAAAACTATATTAGGAAAATTAAATGTTCATAATGTAACAGGAGATAATTTATCTGGAGGAGAAGAAACAAAATTAAAAATAGCAAAAGCATTAGCAGAAAATAGTGATGCAATATTTGCAGATGAGCCTACTTGCAATTTGGATAATGAAAGTATTGAATATATAACTAATACATTAAAATATTATTTTGGAAGTGTAGTAGTAATTAGCCACGATAGATACTTTTTAGATGAAATTGTAAATAAGATATGGGAAATTGAAAACGGAAAAATTACAGAATATTGGGGAAATTATACTCAATATTTGGAACAAAAAGAGCAAGAAAAGCAAACTCATTTAAGAAAGTACGAACAATATATAAATGAGAAGCAAAGGTTGGAAAAAATCGTAAACGAAAAATTAAAACAAGCACAAAAATTAGAAAAAAGCAAAAATAAAAAAAGTACAGAAAATGGTGGAAGATTAGCACATCAAAAGTCGACAGGAAGTAAAGAAAAAGCACTTCATAAATCAGCTAAAGCAATAGAAAAAAGAATAGAAGAACTAGAAGAAATTAGCAGGCCAATTAGAGAAAAACAAATACATTTTAGAATAAGTGGTTCACTTGAAATGTATAATCCTGTACCAATTAAAAGTGATAATCTAAACAAAAAAATTGATAATAAAGTTATATTTGAAAATGCGAAATTTAAAATACCAATTGGAAAGAAAGTAGCAATAATAGGTGCAAATGGAGTTGGAAAAACAACATTGCTAAAGATGATTGTAAATGAGGAAGATGGAATAGAAATATCTCCTAAAGTACAGATTGGTTATTTTGCACAAAACGGATATAAGTTTGAAAAAGAGAGAAATGTTTTAGATTTTTTGAAAGAATCATCAGATTACCAAGTATCAGAAATAAGAAGTATGATTGCAATGTTAGGATTAGAACAAAATGTAATTACTAGAAAAATGCAAACTTTAAGTGGTGGAGAAATTGTAAAAATATTACTTTGCAAAATGCTACTTGGAAAATATAATGTGTTAATTATGGACGAACCTAATAATTATTTAGATATACAAAGTATAGAAGCATTGGAGATTCTTATGAAACAATACAAAGGTACAATAATATTTGTATCACACGATAAAAGATTAGTTGAAAATGTTGCAGATATTATATACGAAATTAAAGATAATAAAATAACAGAAAAAACATAAAGACAAATTACAATATGGAAGTGAGATGAGTTAATGAATATTCACTTTGGATTTTCATATATAGGTTTAATATTTTTACTAATGTTGATGTTACCAAATATTATATGGAGTAAAAATAAGCCTAAAGGCTATGATAAATATGTAAAAAATGAAAATAAAGTATTACTACTATTGGAGTGGCTTGGAGAAATGCTAGTAACCTGTCTGTCATTGATATTTAGTGATTTTAATATAAATAAAATATCAAACTGGTCTAGTATATTGTTAATTGCCTTTATTATAATGATTTTATACGAAATATATTGGATAAGATATTTTAAAAGTAATAAAACAATGAAAGATATGTATAGTAGCTTGTTAGGAATACCAGTTGCAGGAGCTACTTTGCCAGTAGTTGCATTTCTGTTACTAGGTATATATGGTAGAAATATATTTCTTATTATATCAACAATAGTATTAGGAATAGGACATATAGGAATACACTTAAATCATAAAAAAGAATTAGAATAAGAAATTACAATTTTATAGTTATTGATTTATAGTAATTTACCGAAAAGATTGTCAGTAATGACAGTCTTTTTTGTACGACAAGCAGTTATACAAATAGATTAGTTCAGTGCAACTAATCTATTTTTTATAAGAATTATAAACGAATTAAATGCAATTATTTTTTTATTATTTATTGACATTTAATTATAACTACTATAAAATATAGTAGTATAGTTTGTAGTAGAAAGAAGGGCTTAAATATATGAAAAATTATGACAACTATTTTCTTCCTGTAGATAATATGGAAGAAGCAAAAAGATATTATGAGGAAATATTGGGGTTAAAAAAGAAATTTGATTTTTCTGATAAGGGAATGGTTGCTTATAATATTGGAAATGAAGAACCTGCAATAATTTTAAAAGACAAAAATAAATTTGAGAATTTAAAGCCTACAATATGGTTTGAAGTAGAAGATGTTGCAATCTTCTATAAAGAAATGTTGAATAATGGTATAAAATTTTTGAGTGAGCCTTTTAAAATTGGAACTGGTAATGCAGTCGAGTTTGAAGATCCATTTGGAAATAGACTTGGCGTTACAGATTATATTAAGTAAGGAGTAGAGATTATGTCAAATATAGATTTGGTATTATTAGGACTTATTAAACAAAAATCACAAAGTGCTTATGATATTAAAAAAAATATAGAATATCGTAATATACCAAGATGGGTAAGAATTAGTGAACAGTCTATTTATAAGAAAGTATTACAATTAGAATCAAAAGAATATATTGTTAGCCATAAAGATAAAGAGGGAAATATGCCAGATAAAGCAGTATATACTATTACTGACAAAGGTAATGATTATTTTAATAGACTTATGAATGATATTTCAAATTATGATGTTAGTCTATATTTGGATTTTAATATTATTATTACGAATTTAGATTTAGTAGATGATGAACAAAAAAAGATTCTTGTTTCTAATATAAAATCAAAGATATTAGAATTAAAAGAATTGCTAAATGAAAGACAATCTCATAGACAACATATTCCTAATGTTGGAAAACAAATGTTCAAACAACAATTAGCATTAGTAGAAACATTAGAAAAGTGGATAATTGATTTTGAGAATAGTTTAAAAGGACAAAATTAGCAAATATTGATTTTAAGTTAAAAGATAAATTTGTAGGGAGGGAAATTCTATGAAAATAATCAACATTGGTATTCTTGCTCATGTAGATGCAGGAAAGACGACTTTAACGGAAAGTCTGCTTTATACAAGTGGAGCGATTTTAGAATTAGGCAGTGTAGATAAGGGAACAACAAGGACAGATACTATGTTTTTAGAACGTCAGCGTGGAATCACAATTCAGGCAGCAGTTACTTCTTTTAATTGGAATGACTACAAAATCAATATTGTAGATACTCCTGGACATACAGATTTTATAACAGAAGTGTATCGTTCCTTATCTGTTCTTGATGGAGCTATTTTAGTAATTTCTGCTAAAGATGGTGTACAAGCACAAACAAGAATACTATTCCATGCACTTCAAAAAATGAATATACCAACAATTATTTTTATAAATAAAATAGATCAGTATGGAATTAACTTAAATAATATTTATCAAAATATCAAAGAAAAACTTTCAAATGATATTATTGTTATGCAAAATGTAACATTAACTCCAGAAATATCAATTAAAAATATCATTGATTTAGATGAATGGGATCCTGTAATTTCCAAAAATGATAAACTTTTAAAAAAATATATTGCAGGAGAAAAATTGACTATACAGGAATTAACGCAGGAAGAATATAGGTGTGTTAAAAAAGGTTCGTTGTTTCCTATATACCATGGAAGTGCTAAAAATAATATAGGAACTCAACAACTCATTGAAGCTATTTCAAATCTTTTTTGTCCTGAAATGAATAAGAATTATTCAGAACTATGTGGAAGAGTTTTTAAAATTGAATATACAGACCATAAGCAAAGATTAGTTTATTTGCGTCTTTACAGTGGAACATTACACTTACGAGATACAATTGTATTGTCAGAAAAAAAGAAAGTGAAACTTACAGAAATATATATTCCTTCAAATGGAGAAATGATACAGACAGAAATAGTTTGTTCTGGAGATATTTTTATAATACCTAACAATACATTAAGATTGAACGATATTATAGGAAATGAAAAGATTTTGCCATGCAATGTATGGAATGACAAGCCTGTACCAATGCTACGAACAAGAATTGAACCGATAAAAATAGAAGAGAGAGAAAAATTATTGGATGCTCTTACAGAAATTGCAGATACTGATCCTCTTTTACGTTATTGTGTTGATACGATAACACATGAAATCGTCATTTCTTTTTTAGGAACAGTGCAGTTAGAAGTTATCTGTTCTCTGTTGATTGAAAAATATCACATAAACATAAGAATCGAAGATCCAACCGTAATTTATTTGGAAAAGCCATTACAAAAGGCAGATTATACTATTCATATTGAAGTACCACCAAATCCATTTTGGGCATCAATTGGATTATCAATAACTCCACTTCCAATTGGCAGTGGAATACAGTACGAAAGCAAAGTTTCACTCGGTTATTTAAATCAAAGTTTCCAAAATGCAGTAAGAGAAGGTATTAATTATGGACTGGAGCAAGGTTTGTATGGCTGGGAAGTAACAGATTGTAAAATATGTTTTGAATATGGTGTTTATTATAGCCCTGTTAGTACTCCCTCGGATTTTCGTTTTCTTGCCCCAATTGTACTTGAACAAACATTGAAAAAAGCGGGAACGCAATTATTAGAGCCATATCTTTCGTTTATACTTTTTACACCACAGGGATACCTTTCTCGTGCATATAATGATGCACAAAAACATTGTGCAATAATTGAAACTAGTCAATCAAAAAATGATGAAATTATTTTTACAGGACATATTCCTGTACGTTGTATTAATGAATATCGTAATACTTTAACTCTATATACAAATGGGCAAGCAGTTTTTTTGACAGAATTAAAAGATTATCAAATTGCTACTTGTGAACCAGTTATTCAATCACGTAGACCAAATAATCGAATAGATAAAGTACGCCATATGTTTAATAAAAAAGAAAATTAAGTTACTATTCGCTAAATTACAA
>CAOJGX010000008.1 GCA_948435735.1 uncultured Clostridium sp. | reverse complement strand
GATTTATATCAAGGACTTTAAGAAATGAAAAATAAATTTCATTCCTTAAACCTGCTTGGTTGTAAGAATGTGCTTGAAAAGAGATTGGTTTTGTGATATAAAGGAATGTAATAGGGAAATTGGATTAATTTTGATAAAATAATGGATGATACAAGGAGGTATGATGATAGAAAATAAAACAGAGAAGAATTTTGAAAGTATTAAACATATGGATGAAAATGGAATAGAATTTTGGTATGCTAGGGAAATTATGAGCGTATTAGAATACAAACAGTGGAGAAGATTTGAACAAGTAATAAATAAAGCAAAGGAAGCTTGCGAAAATAGTAAAATTAATGCTTCTAACCATTTTGCCAATGTCGGCAAAATCGTAAAAGCGGGGATTAGTTCTAAAAATGTAGGAGATATTAAATTAACTAGATATGCTTGCTATTTAATTGCACAAAACGGAGACAGTAGAAAAAAAGCAATTGCGTTAGCACAAACTTATTTTGCTATTCAGACTAGAAAACAAGAAATAACAAGACAAGAATACGAGCAATTAAGCGAAGATGACAAAAGGTTGTACACTAGGCAAAATGTAAAAAGTAAAAATAAATATTTATTTGATACGGCTAAATCAGCTGGTGTAAAAAATTATGGAAAATTTAATAATTATGGATATAGAGGATTGTATAACGGAGAAGATGCTAAAGATATAGCAAATAGAAAAGGAATATCAGAAAAAGAAGATGTTTTAGATTATATGAGCAGTACAGAATTGGCTGCAAATTTATTTCGTATAACGCAAACAGATGAAGTGCTAAAAAACAAAAACATTAAGTATGAAAATGAAGCCTGCATAACACATCATCAAGTAGGGCAGGCAGTGAGACAAACTATCAAAAGAATTGGAGGAACAATGCCAGAAGATTTACCAACACCTAGAAAAAGTACAAAACAGATTGAAGAAGAAAAAAAGAAAAGATTGATTTAAAACTTATCGCCTATAGCGGGTAACATTTTACGTCAACTCTTCATAATATGTAACATAAAAAGAATACCAAAATTTTATGAAGAGGTGAATAAACATGTATAACTACATAATCAAAGGTGGCACGAGGCTTACTGGTGAAATTGATGTAGCTGGTTCTAAAAATGCAACCTTACCCATTTTAGCGGCAACGATTTTAAATGGGAAAGTTTCCAAATTGTATAATGTACCAGACATTTCAGATGTTAAGATTACCATACAAATCTTAGAAAGTCTTCGGATGCAAAGTAAAAAAAGACAAAAAAAAGTTAATCATTGATAGCAGAAATATGAAAGGAACGACCATTCCAGAAGAATTAATGCGTAAATTACGTTCCTCAGTTATCATTGCAGGGGCAATTATTTCTCGATTTGGAGAAGCAAACTTCTCTTATCCAGGTGGTTGTGACATTGGAAGTAGACCAATAGACTTACATTTAAAAGGGTTTAAAAAAATTGGTATAAAAATTGACGAAAACACTAGCAATATTCAATGCAAATGTGATACAATAATAAGCACTGAAGTTCAATTAGACTTTCCAAGTGTTGGAGCAACTGAAAATTTGATTTTAGCATCTGTGTTAGGAACCCATGAAGTTATTTTAAAAAATGCTGCAATGGAACCAGAAATTGTTGATTTAGCTGATTTCCTTAACAGAATGGGTGCCAAAATTACAGGTGCAGGTACTAATATTATCAAAATTCGAGGTGTCAAAGAACTACGTGAGGTTTCCTATACCATTATGCCAGACCGAATTGAAGCTGGAACTCTTTTGTTAGCAACTGCCATAACAGGTGGTGATATAAAATTAAACAAAGTATGCCCAGAGCATATTAGTCCGATTTTACATAAGCTACAAGAATGTGGTTGTAGAGTAGATATCGTAAAAAATACCATTTATTTAAAAGCCAATGGCAAACTGATTGGGACAGAAGTCAAAACTTTGCCATATCCAGGTTTTCCAACAGATTTGCAACCACTGTTTACCACTTTTTTGACAACCTGCAAAGGAACTTCCATCGTGACAGAAAATATTTTTGAAAATCGTTTTAAATTTGCTCAAGAATTAAAACGTATGGGAGCTAAAATTAACATTGAAGGAAAGACGGCAATTATCAAAGGGGTTAAAAGATTGCATGGGGCGAATGTGGAAAGTACGGATTTACGTGGTGGTGCTTCACTGATGCTTGCTGGAATTGCTGCAAAAGGAACAACCAAAGTTCAAAAAGTAGAATATATTTTGCGTGGTTATGATAATTTGGATAAAAAACTAAATTCATTAGGTGCTCATATCACAAGGGAAGAAGAAAGGAATGAAAATTAGGTGAAAAGTACGGTTGAACATAGAAAAAACCCAAAAACGAGAATGGCTGTAGAAAATACAGCCTCTAAAAAAGAGTACAAGCACTCGCCCAAAAAACAAGAGGTTTCTAGGTCACTACGAACCAAAATATTAGTTACACTTGCTTTGATAATAGTGGCAATTGTGTTTATCTTTGTTTCAGGAGCTTTTGATATTACGGAAATTTTAGTAGAGAAAAACACAAGAATATCAGCTGAGCAAATTGTTAGTTTTTCGGGTATTGAAAAAGGTACGAATGTTTTTGCTATTTCCAAGAAAGTAATCAAGAAGAAGTTAAAAGAGAATTCGTATGTGAATGATGTACAAATAAAGAGGGTTTTGCCCAATAAGATAAAACTGGTGATAGAAGAGCGTAATATAGAATATGTACTGCAATTGGCCAATAGTTATGTTTATATTGATAAACAAGGCTATGTATTAGAAATTTCAAATGACAAACCAGATGTTCCAATCATTCTAGGCTTCACAACAGATTTAAGCAACATCAAAGAAAACGACAGATTAGACAATACAGATTTAAAGAAAATGAACATGCTTTCCAAAATCATGGAAACAGCCAATAACAACCAAATTGCGAATTTGATTACAAAGATTGACATTTCCAATGAAAAGGATTATACAATTTATTTAGATACCGAAGGAAAAATTGCGTATTTAGGTGACGGAAGTGAATTGAATACTCGATTTTTATATGTAAAAAAACTATTAGAAGTACGAAAAGGAGAGTCAGGCAAGATTTTAGTCAATGGAGATTTGAATTCGGAGTATGTGTATTTTAAAAAAAGTGAGAAAGAAGGTGACGGAAGTGAATCATAAAAAAGTAGGAATTTTATTAGGAATTATGTGCATGTTGCTAACACTTGGAATTTGTATACAAATTAAAACAGTCAGTGATTCGTCTACAGGAGTTGGAAAAACACAGAAGGAAAATGAGTTAAGAAATAGTGTTTTGAAATGGAAAGAAAGATATGAAGCAATTTATCAAGAAGGAATTGACAAAGAAAAGGAGTTAGAAGAGTTGCGAACAGAAGTCGCAAAAGAAGATACGGATTCTGTGAATCTAAGAAATGAGTTAGAACAAGCGGGAACTTTATTAGGTTATAATGAAGTAACAGGTCAGGGTCTGATGATTATTCTAAAAGATGCCAATAGTGCTAAAGTGATAGGAAATGCAACCGATTATATTGTACATGATGGGGATTTATTAGAAGTTATCAATGCTTTGAAAAATGCTGGGGCAGAGGCAATTTCAATCAATGGTCAGCGTATTGTGAATAGTACAGCAATTACTTGTGCTGGTAATATTACAAAAGTGAATGGAGAAAAAGTTGGTTCACCATTTGAAATTAAAGCAATTGGTTTAACCGAAAAATTAAATGGAGCGTTAACGATGCCGGGTGGTTATTTGGAATTGCTAGAAGAAGATGGTGTTCAAGTAGAAGTAAAAGAGGTACAAAATGTTGTCATTCCGAAATACAATGGAATTTATCAGTTTGAATATGCGAAAAATGTTGAATAGAGGTGAAAAAGTTGAAAAAAGAAAATGTAATTTTGAGTATATCCATTGGTTGTGTAGCACTAATTTTGTGTTTGGTTATGTTTACCCAATTTAAGACCATTGAACAAACCGATATTGTAGCGATTGAAACCATGAGAGAAACAGAACTTAGGTCAGAATTAGCAAGTTGGAAGGAAAAATATGAAGAAGCGGAAATTAAATTAGAAGATACGAACCAAAAAATTCAAGAATATAAAACCCAAATGTCTTCAGAGGAAAATGCAACAGAACTTTTAAAACAAGAATTTGTTGAAGCCGAAAAGTTTTTAGGCTATACAGATGTACAAGGCGAAGGAATTATGATAACATTGAAAGATAATGATTTCAAAAATATCGAACGATTTGACTTAATTAGTTTAGTCAACGAATTGAAATTAGCAGGTGCAGAAGCGATTGCGATTAATGATGAAAGAATTGTAGCACAAACGGATATTGCTTTGATTAATAATCGAATTATTTTAGTCAATGGCAGACGAATTTCGGGGCCGTATGTAGTCAAAGCAATTGGTGACCGAAAATATTTGGAAAGTGCCATTACGATAAAAGGTGGCTATTTAGATGAAATCAAGGCAAACGACAAAGACATTACTTATACGGTTGAGGAAAATATTATGCTTCCTAAATACCAAGGGGAAATGAAATTAGATTATATAAATGTAAAAAAATAGGAGGAGAAAAAAATGATTTATATTTCAATTATTATAGGTTGTATCATTGGAGCGTTAATCGGAATGAATGCACCAGTGATTCCATATACGTATTCGATTTATTTATCTATTGCGATTATTGCAGCACTGGATACGGTATTTGGAGGAATTGCTTCTGTTATAAAAAAGAATTTTGATTTGCAAATATTTTTATCAGGTTTTTTTGGGAATGCTATTTTGTCTATGTTGCTGACTTATTTAGGTCAAAAATTGAATGTAGACATCTATTTAGCAGCGATTTTTGTATTTGTTTGGAGAATGTTTAATAATTTAGGCATTATCCGAAGATACTATATTGAGAAGTGGACATTAAAATTTCAAACAAGCTTGCGAAATAAAAATCATCAAAGCGAAGAGGCGCAAGCAAAAGAGAAATCTTAAAAGAAAATTTTACAAAAATATTACAATTTTGTTACAAAAATATGACAATAAACCTTGACTTTTTTCAAAAAATGTAATATTCTAATGCTACTGATTTAAAAAAGAGTAAAAAACAAATTTTTTAAAAATAAAATGGAGGAATTGTGACTTGGCAATAGGGGATATAATCGTTGGTATCGATATTGGAACCTCTAAGGTAAGTACATTTGTGGGCGAAGTTAATAATTTCAACCAAATTGAGATTATTTGTAGTACGAGCAGTAAATGCGCGGCACTTCAAAAAGGTATCATTGTAGATGAAGAAGCATTAAGTTTAGCGATTGCAAAAACCATCAAAGAAGTAGAAGAAATTTCAAATTTAACCATTAATTCTGCTTATACGATTATACCAGGAAAACACATAACAATTGTACAAAACAGTATCGTCAAAGAAGCAAAAGATAAATTAGCTGGCATACAGGTAAGAGATGTTGCCTCAGCAATTATACAGGTAAGAGATATTGAAATCCCAGAAGATAAAGAACTAATTG
Organism: uncultured Clostridium sp.; assembly: GCA_948435735.1. Lineage (GTDB taxonomy): Bacteria > Bacillota > Clostridia > TANB77 > CAG-508 > Scatovivens. The sequence continues at coordinate 40,348 of CAOJGX010000008.1, read as the reverse complement.
ATATTGTACCAGATAAGTTCATACTAGAAGATGGCAAAACAGTAGAAGACCCTGTTGGTAAGTTTAGTTCAAATTTTACCTTAACCGCACAAATTATATTAGCAGAAAAAGACTATATGAAACAATTAAAATCTGTATTCCGCAAAGCTGGAATTGAGATAGATGGAATTGTACCAACTGCCTTAGCAGAAAGAAATCTAGTATTAGACACCAATGAATTAAGCGATAATGTGATGATATTAGACATTGGTGCAGGAAATACTGAAATTGGTGTATTTAACGGTTCTTCCTTTATCTACACAAACACGATTGCCTTAGGGGGAGATAACATCACAAGTGATATTGCGTATGTTTTAGGCATATCGACAGAAGAAGCGGATAAATTAAAAAGACAATATGGCCTTGCCTTAAAATCATTTATTGATAATGATAATAACATTGTACTCAATACTTGCAAAGATGAAAATAATAAAAACAAAACCATTAAAAGTTCAGATTTAGTAGAAATCATTGAAGCAAGAATTGAAGAAATATTTACTTTAGTCAATAAAGATATCACATCACATGGTGTTAAAACCAATATCAACAATGTGATTTTGACTGGAGAAGGGATTGTCAATATTAATAAAAGTGATATGGCAGGTAAAATTATTTTAAATATTCCAGTCAAAATTTCAACTGGTAGATTAATCAGTACTGTAAAATCCACGTATCGAGTAGGTTATGCACTGGTTCGATACATTGCAGCTAGACCATATGCAAAAACAGTTTCAAGTAGTATAGGGACTAAAACAGAAACAAGTGTATTCAAAATAATCATGGAAAAAATAAAGGATTTTTTCTATTCATAGAATAAAAAATATAGGAATTATTAAGGTTTTTAAATATAAAATGAAGGAGGATATACCTTATGATAATGGATAATAGTGAGGAATTAAATTACATGATGGATGGAACAGCTACTATAAAAGTAATTGGAGTAGGAGGAGCAGGAAATAACGCAGTCAACAGAATGATTGAAGCCGGCATAAAAAATGTTGAATTTATTTCAGTGAATACCGATAGACAAGCACTGAATTTATCAAAAGCTAGTTCAAAAATTCAAATTGGGGAAAAATTAACACGAGGCTTAGGTGCTGGTGCAAATCCAGATATTGGAACACAAGCAGCAGAAGAAAGTCGTGCCGAAATTGCTGAAGTATTAAAAGGTGCTGATATGGTATTTGTTACAGCAGGAATGGGCGGAGGAACTGGTACAGGAGCTGCTCCGATTGTGGCTGCAACAGCGAAAGAATTAGGTATTTTGACAATTGGTGTTGTAACCAAACCATTTACATTTGAAGGAAAGAAAAGATTAGCACAAGCAGAACGTGGTGTAGCCTCTTTAAAAGGAAGAGTCGATACCTTAGTTGTCATTCCAAATGATAAATTATTGCAAGTGATTGACCGCAAAACTTCTATTGTAGAAGCCTTCAGAATGGCAGATGATGTATTAAGACAAGGTGTGCAAGGTATTTCAGACTTAATTTCTGTTCCTGGTTTAATCAACTTAGATTTTGCGGATGTTAAAACCATTATGTTAAACCAAGGTATGGCACACATGGGAGTTGGTAGAGCAAGCGGAGAAAATAGAGCAGAAGATGCTGCTAAAGAAGCTATTCAAAGTCCATTATTAGAAACTTCAATCGAAGGAGCAAAAGGTGTTATTATCAATATTACAGGTGGATCTGATATTGGTCTACACGAAGCCAATACGGCAGCTGAATTAGTACAAAGAAATGCAGACCCAGAAGCTAATATCATCTTTGGTACTGTTACAGACGATAGTTTAGGAGATGAAATCCAGATTACAGTTATTGCAACTGGTTTTGAAAAAGAAGAAGACCGAAAAAATGTTACCCAAAATTATGATAACATTGTTGCAGAAGCTTGGAAAAAGAGAAATTCGAGTGTAACTTCCAATACTTCAAGCAATGATAACAACTCAAATGAATTAGATATTCCAACCTTTTTAAGAAAAAATAAAGGTTTGGGAAATAAATAATTTAAAAATTTCTTAAGAAACGTAAAAAAGAAAAAATATAACCATTTTATAGAAAAAAAGCGAAGAAATAGTCTATTTTTGTAGATTATTTCTTTTTTTCGACCTTAAGAAGTGACAAGTTTTTTGAAAAATGTGTGTTAAGATAAACCCATCATACAAATGGGAAAGGGTTAAGCAATGAAAATATACTTAGATATTGTGTTATTAGAAAATTTTATCATGAATTATATCATTATATTTTCAACTGCACTCATTAGTAAAGCGAAAGTCAATCATTTAAAAATTGGGATGGCAAGTTTGGTAGCAGGTTTGTATAGCATTTTAAATTATGTTTGGAATTTGGGCAACCTAGAAAGCTTACTCATCAAATTTTTGATATCAGTTCTAATAATTTTGATTGGGTTTGATAGCTACAAAATAAAAACCATCCTAAAACAGCTCATTTTGTTTTATTTGGTGTCTTTCACATTTGGTGGTATCTCATTTATGCTCCTGTTTTTAGTGAATCCAGCCAATATTGTTTTTGAAAATGGCTTATTAGTGGGAAGTTATCCGATGAAAGTAACAATATTTGGTGGAATTTTAGGATTTATTATAATTGCGTGTGTTTCGTATATCATCAAAGACCGTTTACGAACGAAATCCATGCTTTGCGATTTAGAGATTTTTTACAAAGGAAACTATCAAAAACTCAAAACCATGATTGATACAGGAAATTTACTTAAAGAACCCATTAGTCAAACCGATGTCATCATTGTCGAAAAAAATAGTTTACGAGGCATGATAGCAGACGAAATTTTAGACAACATTGACAACATCATCCAAGGGAAATGGTTGGATTCAAAAGAAGATATTTATTCGTACAAATTTAAAGTCATACCATTTTCCTCTTTGGGAAATGAGAATGGTTTGCTCATTCGGTTTTAAACCAGATTATGTCAAAATTTTAGATGAAGAAGAGTGTATCCGCAAAGACGTCATTATTGGGATTTATAATGGAAAACTGTGTAAATCCAATTTATATACAAGTTTGATTGGGCTTGATATTTTAACAAAATCTAAGACGTTTTCAAAAGAAAGCACGATTAGACAATAACATAGAATTTGAAGGGAGGATCAAAACATGAATTTTTTTGAAAAATTAAAAGCAAAGATTTTGCGCATTCTAAGGAAATATTTTGGTAGGGAAAAATGGGAAAAATTTCCTGTATTTTATATCAATGGAAGTCAAACATTGCCACCACCTTTGGACGTTTTAGAGGAAGAAAAATTACTCCAAAAATTGGCCGAAAATGACGAGGAGTCTAAAAAAATATTAGTGGAACGAAATTTAAGGTTGGTTGTCTACATTGCTAAAAAATTTGAAAATACAGGAATGGATTTAGAAGATTTGATTTCGATTGGTACGATTGGCTTGATGAAAGCAATTAATACGTTTAATACAGGAAGAAATATCAAATTAGCAACGTATGCGTCACGTTGTATTGAAAATGAAATTTTGATGCAGTTAAGACGTACGAGCAAAATCAAAACAGAAATATCCATTGATGAACCACTTAACAAAGATAGTGATGGCAATGAATTGCTCCTTTCGGATATTTTGGGAACAGATAATAATGTGACTTCTAAGAGAATTGAGGAGGAAGTGGATAAAAAGCTACTTAGAATAGCGATTGAACATTTGAATAATCGAGAAAAAAGCATTATGAAACTTCGTTTTGGGATTGAAGGGGAAGGCAAAGAAAAAACGCAAAAAGAAGTGGCGGATATGATGGGAATTTCACAGAGTTATATTTCAAGGTTGGAGAAGAAGATTATGAAGAAGATGAAGAAGGAGATTTTGAGTAAGACAGGGTAAAATTTAGTAAGGATAAAAAGTAAAAAGCTTTGTTTAGAATTTTTGTTGACAATTTCAAAAAAGTGTTATAATAAAAAAATAGTAAATTAAGTGGAAACACTTTAATTTATAAAATTGTCAAAATTAGTCAAAAAACCAGTAGTTGCGCCTACTGGTTTTTGATTAATTTAAAAAGAAACCCCCAGTTATACTGGGGGTACAAAAAGCTTATAGCTATGAGTAGAGTAACAAAAATACCCACTCCAAACATGATATAATATTTAAAGTTAGACGGCTTAAATATTAAAAATGAAAGGAAGTGGGGCGTATGAAAAATTCATACACAGATAGTTTAGCACATACGACATGGGAATGCAAGTACCATATCGTGTTTGCACCAAAATTCAGAAGAAAAGAAATATATGGAAGATTAAAACAAGAAATAGGAGCAATATTGAGAGAACTGTGCCGAAGAAAAGAGGTAGAAATAATAGAAGCGGAGGCTTGCGCAGACCATATACATATGTATGTAAGTTTGCCACCGAAGTTGAGTGTATCAAGTTTTATGGGATATCTGAAGGGCAAGAGTACGCTGATAATATTTGAAAGACATGGAAATTTGAAGTACAAATATGGAAATCGAGTATTTTGGTGTCGAGGATATTACGTAAGCACAGTAGGGAATAACAAAAAAGCAGTAGAAAATTATGTAAAAAATCAGCTGAAAGAAGATATGATGACAGATCAAATAACAATAAAAGAGTACATAGACCCTTTTAAAGGGTAGTGCGTAATAAAACGCAAAAGCCGTTTAACTGGTGACGCTTCAGCGTCGGCTTGTATTAAGACCTTATAGGTCGATATGAAAATCCCCCAGTTATACTGGGGGATAATTATTATTGTTTTGGAAAAGTGTTTTTTGATATTATAACATTTAAAAATTAAAATTTAATAAAAAACATAAAATTTTAATTCCAATATTGAATTTTTATAAAAAATCATATATACTATTTTCAAAGAGTAGGGAGGAAAAATATGGAAAAATGTTTGTTATTAGGGAATGGAGCACGTGAAGCAGTTATTTGTGAGGCGATGAGTCAGAGGTATGAAATGTATGCGGTAATGCCATACGAGAATCCATCGATTGCTGAATTTGTGAGCAAGTCAAAGGGAAAATTTTTGATTGGTTCGCCGTTTGATAAAGAGTTGGTGACAAAATTTGTACAAGAAAATGAAATTAAGTATTGCATCATCAGCAGTGATAATTTATTGCAAGAGGGATTAATTGATTTAGCTAAACAATTGGGGCTTAAAACGTTTGGGCCAACGAGTAAAGGAGCTAAAATCGAGTGGAGTAAAACGTATGCGTTAGATGTTGTTCAAAAATTGGCCCCAGAAATGATGATTAAAAATTTTGAGGTAACTTCTCAAGAAGAATTAGAAAATGTTGCTGAGGCGTATTCTGATGCGAATTTTGTTGTTAAACCAGAAGGCTTGACAGGTGGAAAAGGAGTAAAAGTTGGTGGAATTCATTTTGCTACAAAAGAAGAAGGAATTTTGTATGCAAAAGAATGCCTAGACCAAAGTGGAAAGGTAATTGTACAAGATAAAATAAAGGGAAAAGAGTTTACGGTTATGTGCTTAACTGATGGAAAAACAGTGGTTACCTTACCAACAACGTTTGATTATCCTTATCGCTATAATGAAGACAAAGGCCCAGGCACAGGCGGTATGGGGTGTATTGGTTTTGCCGATGGCTTATTACCTTTTTTGACAGAGAAAGATATAGAGCAATGTAGTGAATTGATTGAGAAAACGATTCATTACTTGAACCAAGACGCTTTAGAATTTACAGGAATTTTATATGGTGGATTTTTCAAAACGGAAGAAGGCATCAAATTTATAGAATTTAATGCACGTTTTGGTGATCCAGAGGCGATGAATGTAATCAATTCTTTTGAAACACCGTTTGCAGAGGTGGCAACAACTGTATTTGATGGAACTTTGGCAAAGGAAAACTGTAAATTTAATGGAAAAAATAGTTTTTTGGTGTATGTTGTGAGTAAAGAATATGCTGTAAAAGCCAAGGTTCCACCAGTTGAGTTTGCTTTGAATAAAGAGCGTGTGGAGAAAACAGGTGTGAAATTGTATTTTGCAAATGCTAAGAAAATAGGGGAAAATCGTTATGTTTCTGTGAGTAATTCGAGGTTGTTTGCCATTGAGAAGACAGGAGAGAATTTTGAAGAAATAAAAAAGCAAGTGTATCAAGTATTAGAGGATGAAGTGGATCCGGTTTTGGATTATCGAACGGATATTGGAAATATGTATGAGCATTAAAAATTAGGTAATAATTGTAAGGAATTTTCTGAAAATTGTTGAGTAAAATGTAGAGATGTGATATAATAAATTATATAAATTTTAGTTTAAAGGTGCGTAAAAGGAGGAACAAGAATGAGAATATTAGTTGTAGAAGATGGCCGGGAAAAAATAAGTAGAATAATTCAGATATTTAGTGATCTGAAAATAACCAACTTTTGTATTGAGACCGATACAAAACAGGCTATTAAAGTAGCAAAGTCGGTAAAATTTGATTTGCTGATAACAGATATCGTTTTAAATGGAGAAAGAAGAGGATATGAAATGTTATTGGAGTTGGGAAAGCGAAATATTCGGATTCCTACGATTGTGTATTCTGTTACTCCGCTTTCAAAAGAAAGCTTGAAAGCATTGGAAGAAGCAAATTGGCCAATTGAGGCACAGGTTATGGATAGTGCTGTGTTGAAGCAAATGATACAGCAGAGGCTTTAGTCGTACCAAATAAAAAATGAAAAGAAAAAATCCGGCTAGAATTAGCTGGATTTTTTTGCTGTTTTAGATAATTTTTTAGAAGTTTGACATAAATTTATCAAAAGTACTTGACAGTTTTGAAATATACGTATAAAATATTAAATAGGAAAATTACAATATAAATTATATAAAATGAACTATGAATTTATAAATAATTTATTTGTACATTGAAAATTTAATAGAAAAGAGGTAAACAATTATGCAAACTGTTATTATTGTTGTTGCCACGATTCTAATCTCAGCTGTTATCTTTATTCCGATTGGGGTTAAAATTAGGAAAAAAACAGCGGAATCTAAAATTCAAAGTGCAGAAAAAGAAGCGAGAAGAATTATGGAGAATGTTAAAATAGAAGCTGAAAATTCGAGAAAAGAAGAATTGATTAAAGCCAAAGAGGAAATTCTACAAATTCGAAATGAGTTAGATCAAGAGATTAAGGAAAGAAGGGGCGATATTCAGTCACAAGAAAAAAGATTAATACAAAAAGAGGAAAACTTCGAGAAAAAAACAATGCTATTAGATTCAAAAGAAAAAGAATTAGAAAGAAAAATCACGGAAAGCGAGCAAAAAAGACAAGAAATTGAAACCTTATATGACAGAAAAATGGAAGAATTACAAAAAATTGCAGGTTTAACACAAGAACAAGCCAAAAAAATATTGCTAGATACGCTAGAACAAGACTTAATACAAGAAAAAGCAGCTAAAATCAAAGAATTTCAGAATAAAGCAAAAGAAGAAGCAGATAAAAATGCCAGAGAAATCATAGGAAGTGCAATTCAAAAGTGTGCTGCTGACCATACTTCAGAAACAACGATATCGGTTGTTGCTTTACCAAGTGATGAAATGAAAGGTCGAATTATCGGAAGAGAAGGTAGAAACATCAAAGCATTAGAGAATTTGACAGGAATTGATTTAATTATTGATGATACCCCAGAAGCAGTTATTATTTCAGGGTTTGATCCCCTAAGAAGAGAAGTTGCGAAAGTTGCTTTGGAAAAATTAATTGATGATGGCAGAATTCATCCAGCCAAAATTGAAGAAATGGTTGAAAAAGCAAAAGAAGAAGTCATGGCATCCATTAAAGATGCTGGAGAAAGAGCTGCTTTGGAAACAGGTGTCAATAATTTGAATCCAGAAATCATCAAATTAATTGGTAAATTAAAATATCGAACAAGTTATGGTCAAAATGTATTAAATCATTCCATGGAAGTTGCTAACTTAGCTGGAATGATGGCTGATGAATTAGGCGTTAATTCAAAAATAGCAAGACGTGCAGGATTGTTACATGACATTGGAAAAGCGTTAGACCATGATATGGAAGGAACACATGTTGAAATTGGTGTGGATGTCTTGAAGAAATTTAAAGAAAATCATACGGTTATCAATGCAGTGCATGCTCATCATGGCGATGTAGAACCAGAAACCATAGAAGCAATTTTAGTACAAGCTGCTGATGCGATTTCTGCCTCACGCCCGGGAGCAAGACGTGAAACGTTAGAAACGTATATCAAGAGATTAGAAAAACTAGAGGAAATTGCTAATTCTTTTGAAGGTGTTGAGAAATCGTTCGCGATTCAAGCTGGTCGTGAAGTCAGATTAGTCGTAAGACCAGAAAAAGTTTCGGATAGTGAAATGGTGATTATGGCGAGGGAAGTGGCGAAGAAGGTTGAAAACGAAATGGAATATCCGGGAACCATAAAGGTCAATGTCATTCGAGAATCTAGAGTTGTGGATTATGCAAAATAGAATAGAAAAAGGGCAATACGCCCTTTATTTTTTTGCAAATTTTGCCAAAATTAGCATAAATCCAAGTATAAATGGATAATCTAAAAATAATTAATTTACCTATTGAAATTAATTTTTAGTAGCGATATAATTTACCATATAAAGTAGGTGAAAAAATGGAGGAAATTTTAAATCATTTGATTTCAATGGATGATGCTTGCAAAAGGGAATTAAGGCAGTTGCAAGAAAAACAAGAAAATATAGAATATCTTGTTAATGAAGAAATCTCGAAACGAAAAGATGAAATCAAAACCAAATACAAATTCAAAATTGACATGAGAAAAAGCGAATATGAGACAAAACTAAACGAAACTGCCCAAAACATTGAATGTAACAAACTTCAAAAAATCGAAACCATAAAAACAAATTATGAAAAAGATAAACCGAATTTAGTAAACGACACTATAAAAGCCATTTTAGGCTAGTTTACTTTCACGAAAAGAGGAAAAAACATGCAAATTTCCAGCCTAATGTATCCTTCGATTCATGCAAAATTGAAGGGAATGTATGCACAAAAATTAAAAAAAGCTGATTTAGAAGAATTACTCAAACAAAATACAACCACACAAGCAATTGCTTTGCTCAAAAGTCTAAACGAGAATTTTAAACCCTTAGAAGACAATCCAAGAAGGATTAAAATCAAGATTTTATTAGATAATATGTTAATACACGATATTCAAAAAATTGCTTTTTTATTAAACCATACCGAAAAAGAAATTTTTTTTCAATTCATTTCGTTATATGAAATAAAATGTATCAAAAGTATTTTCCGAAAATTATCGTCAGGAAGTGTACTGAATGAGCAAACAATAGAACTTGAAAATTGGCCAAGTCAATTATTTAAAAATTTAAAAGGAATTTCAGAAGTCAAGACGTATCAGGAATTCCTAAAATTTATTGAAAAAACAAGATATAAACCAATCTTTCAAAAATGTAAGGATAAAATAGACGAAATTAATATTTTTCAGCTGGAAAATCAACTGGATAAATTTTACTTCCAAGAAATGATGAAAATTGCTAAAAAACACAATCACAAACTAGAAGATATGCTTGGTAAACAAATTGATTTAAACAATATGATATGGCTTTACCGTGTAAAAGAAAACGGCAATTTTTCCAAAGAACAATTGCGCGATATTCTAATGGATGATTTTTATCATCTAAAAAAATCAGAACTAGAAAGCTTACTAGCTACTGAGCATCCCAAAGAATGGAAAGAAATTTTGCAAGCAACTTACTATGGTAAATCGATTCATTTTGACGATATCAGAAATTTGGAAGAACAAGTCAATCAGTATTTGTATCAGCTTTATAAAAAATGTTTTAAAGGCAATATTTTTGATATTAGTGTTATTTATGCCTATATCAATATGATAGAATTAGAAAATAACGATATTATGAATATTGTCGAAGGAATCCGTTATCACTTAAGTCGAGAAGAAATCCGCAAGAAATTGCTTTAAACAATAAGAATTCTACCAAAGAAAGAGGTGACAAAACCAAATGGCAATTGAAAAAATGAGATTACTCAGCATCACTGGACCAGAAAAAGAATTAGACAGATTGATTGCTAGAAACTTATTAACCAGTGATTTGCAAATTGAAGATGCCAAAAAAATCTACAACAAAGGATGGAAACTAGAATATTATGACTATGATTATACCATTCAAGAAAATTTAAAGAAATGTAAAACATTAATAGAAGATTTAAAAATTTTATACCGAGAAGAATATAGCAATTTATTTATCGAAAACACTGTTTCCCAAATTGGGACAAAAATTGAGCACGTAAAAGAGGCGTATGAAACATTACAAAGAGAAATTGAACTTTGTCAAAAAGCCAAAGAGGATGATCTGCAAAAAATTGCCTCTGTTGAAAAATTGCAAGACATTCAGATTGATATTAAAAAATTATACGAATTAAACTATATTAAATTTCGTTATGGCAATATTGCAAACGATAAATTAGAAGATATTCGCCAAGAATTAAAGGCCATGAAAGTAATTTTATTTGAAATCGACAAACAAGAAGATATTACTTGGCTAGTCTATGTCACCACAGAAGAATTTGTGCAAACGATAGACGTATTTTTCAACCGACAAAATTTTGAAAGAATTTGGCTAGACGCTAATTTATCAGGAACGCCTAAAGAATATATGGACAAACTCTACAAAGATATCAGCGACAAAAACATAGAAATCTTAAACCAACAAAAAGAAATGCAAATTTTAGCGGATAATGCTAGACATATTTTATTATCTTCCTATAGGCAACTGCAAACATATGATAAAATCAACAAAATCAAGAAATATCTTGTACATGATACAAAAAGTACATTTTATCTTGTTGCTTGGGTACCAGAATCGGAATTAAATGCGATTATAGAAAAATTGGATACTTGTCAAAGTATTGATTATCAAATAGAAGAAAAGGATGGAAATAAAAGTCCAACGAAACTAAAAAATCCGAAGTTAATTAAACCATTTGAAATACTTGTCAAAATGTATGGTGTTCCGAATAACAACGAAATTGACCCAACGCTCTTTGTAGCAATTACAGCATTTATCATGTTTGGCTTCATGTTTGGTGATGTAGGGCATGGATTGGTGTTTTTAATAGTAGGCATTCTGCTCAGATTTCGTGCCAAAGATGCTGGCGATATTTTAATCGCACGGTGGAATTGCCTCAAGCCTATTTGGTTTTTTGTATGGAAGTGTTTTTGGCAAAGAAACGATTCTTCCAGCGATTTTCATTCGTCCTATGCAAGATATTAATACCATGCTCGTTTATGGAATTGTAGTAGGGTGCTTATTTATTTTAATTGCCATGTTCATCAATATTGCAAACGGTATCAAAAACAGAGATTTTAAGCGAATTTGGCTAGATGCTAATGGGGTAGCAGGTCTTGTGCTGTATGGTTTTGTGTTAAGCTTAGTTGCCTATTATTGGATAGAAGGCAAAATGTTGATTCCAACCCAAGTTATGATTGGCATAATTTGCTTACTACTAATTTTAATTTTATTCAATGACAAATTAACAAAGTTAGTAACCAAAAAAAAGCAAGAAACCAAAGTTGCCTTTGTCGAGAAAATATTTGAAATGATTGAAATGATATTATCATTTGCGAGTAATACAATTTCTTTTTTAAGGTTAGCAGCATTTGCGATAAACCATGTTCGGCTTATGTATGGCAATTTATTTACTAGCTGACATGACAAGTGGAGCAGGAAATCTCACCATAGCCATTTTAGGAAATATATTAGTTTTGGTTCTCGAAGGTTTGATTGTTGGAATTCAAATTTTGAGATTAGAATATTATGAATTATTTAGTCGCTTTTATGAAGGAAATGGAACGGAATATCAATCCATTAAAAGTCAGACAAGTCATTAAATTTTGAATATAAAAAGGAGAAAAGGAAATGTTAAAAAAATTTATGATTGTATTAGGAATACTAATTTTAGGAATAACACTCATGACAGGCTTAAAAGTTTATGCAACAACGCCTCAAACAGCGCAAACGATTGCTGAAGATACAACAACAGCAGAAAAGACCAATAATGGAGTTGGCTTAATTGCTGCCGCGTTAGCGATTGGTTTATCTGCTATTGGTTCTGGTATTGCGGTTGCAGTCGTTGCCTCAAGTGCTGTTGGTGCTATTAGTGAAAATCCAAGTTTGCTTGGAAAAACGGTTATTTTTGCTGGTCTTGCCGAAGGTATTGCAATTTATGGCTTAATTATTGCCATTATGATTTTAAGCAAAATCTAGAATGAGAAAAGGAGATTTTTGATGAAAATGTACTGCATCACCGATCATATAGATACGGCAATTGGCCTGAAATTAACAGGAATTGAAGCAGTTGTTGTCCAAGAAAAAGAAGATATTGAAAACCAGCTTCAAAAAGTCTTAGAAAATGAAACCATTGGAATTTTAATTGTAACAGAAAACATATATGAAATTGCCAAACAGCAATTGGATGAAATAAAACAAAAATTTAAAATGCCTTTATTGGTTAGAATTTAAAGGAGAAAAAATGGAAATCGAAGAAAAAATCAATCTTTTTGAAGAAAGCTGTAGAAGGCTTTTAAAAAGGGAAACCACAGAATTAAGCAAAACAATTGACACAGAAATTGAACAACAAATTCAAAATGAACTCGAAGAATACACGGAAAAAGAAGAATTAGCCTATCAAAAAAAATTAGAAAAATTAGAAAAAGAATACAATAAACAAATCTACTCTTTAGAAATGGAAAGCAAAAGGGAAATCTTAAACCAGAAAAAAAACATGCAAAAAGATTTAGAAAAGCAGGTTATTCAAATTTTAAAAGATTTTACCAAAACCCTTGAATATAAAACAATTCTATTTAACAAAATAGAGGAAAACATGCAAAAATTAAATCCTACCGAACATTCTGTTCTAGGAATTTTAAAACAAGATAACGAAAAATATGGTGACGAAATCCGTCAAAAATATCCTGTTTCCATAAAAATAATAGAAGAGCAGTATATTGGCGGTTGTATTCTAGAAGATAAGGCAGCTGGTCTTTCAATTGACAATACACTTGCCAATAGTGTTCATGAAAAATTAGAAAGTGAAATGAGGTGAGAAATCCTTGCAAAAGAAAAAAGTTGTATCCATCAATGGTTCTGTCATTTTAGCAAAAGGAGAAGGAGACTTTGCTATGCACGATATTGTGCATATTGGTAATTTGAAATTATTAGGTGAAGTCATCAAAATAGAAAAAGATATCGCCACCATACAAGTCTATGAAAATACAACTGGTTTGAAAATGGGAGAAGAAGTAATCGGAGAAGAGGAAGCATTATCACTTGTTCTAGGGCCAGGTATCATGGGAAATATTTTTGACGGAATTGAAAGACCGCTTCATGTGTTAAAGCAAAAGTCAGGTGATTTTATCGAAAGAGGAATGGATTGTGTCGGTGTAGATTTAGAAAAAATTTGGCATTTTGTGCCAACCATGAAAATTGGAGAAACAGTTCATTTCAATTCAATCCTTGGAGAAGTCCCAGAAACAGAATTAATCATCCATAAAATTATGTGTCCGTTCGATATGGAAGCCGAAATTATAGAAATCCAAGCAGAAGGTGATTATACAGCAGGCCAAGTCATAGCAAAAGTAAAAAATACGGAAGGCGAAATTTTTGAAATCACCATGATACAAAAATGGCCAGTACGAAAACCAAGACCATACAAAGAAAGATTAATTGCCAAAGAATTATTAGTAACAGGTCAAAGAGTTGTTGATACCTTTTTTCCCATTGCAAAAGGTGGAACCGCCATGCTTCCCGGTGGATTTGGAACAGGCAAAACCATGCTTCAACACCAACTTGCCAAATGGTCGGATAGTGATATAATTGTCTATATTGGCTGTGGAGAAAGAGGAAATGAAATAACCGAAGTATTAGAAGATTTCCCCAAAATTATGGATCCAAGAACCAAACAATCCTTAATGCAACGAACTGTTTTAATTGCCAATACTTCCAATATGCCAGTTGCAGCAAGAGAAGCCAGCATTTATACAGGCATTACGATTGCGGAATATTATCGAGATATGGGCTATCATGTGGCGATTATGGCTGATTCGACTTCAAGATGGGCAGAAGCTTTGCGAGAAATTTCCGGAAGATTAGAAGAAATGCCAGCAGAAGAGGGATTTCCATCGTATTTGCCGTCTCGTTTATCCGAATTTTATGGTCGAGCAGGTGCTGTCAAAAGTTTTAATGGAAAGCTTGGTTCTATTTCTATCATTGGTGCAGTTTCACCGCAAGGTTCGGACTTTTCAGAACCTGTCACCCAAAACACCAAACGTTTTGTGCATACCTTTTGGGCGTTATCCAGAAATTTAGCCTATTCGAGGCATTATCCGGCAGTTGATTGGAATATTAGTTATAGTGAATATATTGGTGAGTTGACCAATTGGTATGAGGAAAATGTCGATATTGAGTTTTTGGATTTAAGGCAGGAAATATTGAAAATATTAGAGGAAGAAAATAAGTTATTAGAAATTGCTCGAGTGATTGGGCAAGACGTTTTGTCAGACAGCAAAAAATTAATTTTGCAAGTTTCCAAAGCATTTCGCATTGGCTTCTTACAGCAAAGTGCCCTAAATGAAATCGACACCTTTGTACCAATCCAAAAGCAATTTGAAATGATGCAAACCCTTCTGCTCATTTATGAAAAGTCACTTCATCTGATTGAAAAAGGAATTCCCATCTCAGAAATCTTGCAAACAGGAATTCTAGCAGAATACGAAAACCTAAAATTCAGTATAAAAAATGATGAATTGGAAAAATTTGAAACCTACAATATTTCCGTAAAAAATCGATTAAAAAAATTAGAAGAATCTTACAAACAACACCTATAACCCATAAAAAATAACGAAAGGAGCCAACCCATGAAAATCAAATATATCGGTCTAGATGCCATTAATCGGGCCACTTGTTTTCATCAAAACACCAGAAAATGTAGCCTTTGAAGAACAAGTTATTTTGAACTTAAAAAATGGAGAAAAAAGAATTGGAAATGTTATCAAACTATCCGAAGAAATTACTACCATTCAAGTCTACGAAGGAACTTCCGGGATGAATACAGCCGATATCAAAACAGAATTTGTTGGAAAACCACTCATGCTAAAATTAGCACCAACCATGCTACGGCAGAGTTTTCAATGGTGCTCGGTCAAGCCATTGATGGCTTAGAAGAAATTTTCTATGTGGAAGAACGCGACATCAATTCTAAGCCAATGAATCCAGTTGCTAGAAAATATCCTAGAAATTATATTGAAACTGGAATTTCCTGTATCGATGGTCTGATGACTTTGATTCGTGGCCAAAAATTACCGATTTTTTCAGGAAGTGGTATCAATCACAATGAGTTAGCTGAAAGGATAATCAGACAAGCTAATATCAAAGACGAAGGTGATTTTGCGATTGTTTTTGGTTTAATGGGAGCCGAATATGAAACCGCCCAATTTTTCCGCAAGAATTTTGAGGAGAACAATGTATTATCCAAAGTAGTCATGTTTCAAAATTTATCCAACGACTCGGCTATAGAACGCTTATTGACTCCTAAAATTGCTCTAACCTGTGCTGAATATTTAGCCTTTGATTTAGGCATGCAAGTCTTGGTAATCCTAACAGACATGACTGCCTACGCAGAAGCTCTGCGAGAAATTGCCACCTTAAAAGAAGAAATACCAAGCCGAAAAGGATATCCTGGTTACTTGTATAGCGATTTTGCTTCCATTTATGAAAGAGCAGGCATGATAAAAGACCGACCAGGTTCCATCACGCAAATTCCCATTTTGACTATGCCAAATGACGATATTGCCCATCCAATCCCAGACATAACAGGGTATATCACAGAAGGGCAGATTGTGCTAAGTCGAGAATTATATCAAAGAGGAATTACGCCACCAATTAATATATTAGACTCACTTTCTCGACTTATGAAAGACGGAATTGGAAAAGAATATACCCGAGAAAATCATGTCAAAATGGCGGACCAAATCTTTTCTGCGTATTCTAAAACACAAGAAGCACGTGCTTTAGCCAAAGTGCTAGGAGAAGCCGATTTAACCGAAGAAGATAAAAAATATTTAGAATTTGGCAATCAATTTGAACAACGATTCATCAACCAAGGATTATACGACCGAAGGCCCATGGGGCAAACCTTAGATTTAGCCGAAGAATTGCTCGCCATTCTTCCGTAAGGGTAATACTACATTGACTCAATAAAAAACCAAAGCTAAAAAAATAACAGGAGAAAACCAATGGACACGAAAAATTTGCCAACCAAAAATAATTTAATCAAAATAAAACATTCCATCAAGCAATCCAAAGAAGGCCAGATATTATTAGAGCAAAAGAAAATGATTTTACAAAAAGAACTAGAAAAATATAGCCAGCAAAGGCAACAACTAAAACAAACGCGGTACACAACTGCTAGAAGAAGCATACCATGCCTTAAAAATTGCCAATGTTGAAATCGGAATGGCCGATATGCTTGACATCTCAGATGGCATCAAAACAGATACAAAGCTTGATATCAAATATAAAACCATTATGGGAGTAGAAATACCATCTGTGGTTATGCCTGAAATCGAGAAACCTATCTTTCATTATGGTTTATACAACACGACTTTTTCAGTTGATGAAGCTATTTTGAAATTTATGAAAGTCAAACAATATATTTTAGAATTAGCACAACTTGAAACGATCATATATCGTTTGGAAAAAAATATTGATAAAGTGCAAAGACGCTCCAATGCTTTAAAAGAAATCATTATTCCAGCCGATGAGAAAATGGCACGAGAAATACAAAATATATTAGATGAAAATGAAAAAGAAGAGTTTATTCGATTAAAAAAGTTAAAACATCGTCAGAGGTTTTGATTTTGTGCGAATACTTTACAAATGAACGAAAAAAGGAAGAGGAAAAGAACAAATGCTAAGAAATAAAAAAATTTACATGATGCCAATTATAGGCTTTTTACTTATGATATTACTAACAACACTAATCCTAAAGTTGCCCATTTGCCATAAATCCGAACTAACTTCAATAGATGTGCTATTTGAAGCGGCTTCTATGGTAACTGCAACAGGAAGCAATGTAGTTGATGTCCCACAAAAATTCACTTGGTTTGGGCAATTTATTATGCTATTGGCAATGGAAATTGGTGCAATTGGGTTTATGGTGTTTTTTTCGTTATTATTTATGGTAAGCAAGAAAAAAATAAGATTATCTGATACGATATTTTTAGGAAATGAAATTAATACCAATAATTATACCTCCATAAAAGCAAAAGCGAAAAAAATCATTCGCTATACATTGGTGATAGAGTTTTTTGGTGCGTGGTTATTGGCTTTTCGATTTGTGCCAATGTATGGTGTGAGGCAAGGTTTGTGGTATAGTATGTTTCATGCGGTATCTGCTTTTTGTAATGTTGGATGTGATTGTTTGGGAGCGAATGGCTTTTTGGCTTTTAGAAATGATTGGTATGTTAATATTGTATTTGTAGTTTTGATGTTTTTAGGGTCACTTGGTTTTTTTGTTTTGGAAGATTTAGTAGCGTGGTTTTGTAGTGGAAAACGAAGTAAAATCCATGTTGAGTCAAAATTGATTTTAAAAGTATCGTTTATTCTAGTAATTTTAGGTATTATTTTACTAAAGGTTTTTGATACGCAATTAACGATATTAGAAGCTTTATTTTCTGTCGTAACTGCCAGAAATACAGGTTTTTATACAGTGGATATGAGTTCACTTCATGAAATGAATCAATTTTTAATCAGTCTCATTATGTTTATCGGTGGTGGGCCAGGTTCTAATGCTGGAGGCATTCGTGTTATGGTTTTTATGATTTTGATTTTGACTACAGTAGCTAATTTAAGAGGGCAAGAAGATGTTGTGGTATATTATAGAAGTATTCAAGATAAAATCATTAAAAAAGCAATTACGATTTTGAGTATTGATTTATGGATTGTTTTTGTCGGCATGCTGGCGATTTCATTAACAGAGAATCAAACGGTATTAGATACTGCTTTTTATGTGATTTCTACCTTTTCCAACACAGGTCTTTCCACAATTGATATGGAGAGCTTGACAACAGCTGGAAAGTGGATTTCGATTTTGATTATGTATATAGGAAGAATTGCACCAATTACGTTTGTGTCGTTGTTTGTGCCAATGGATAATAAAAAAAGTGGAATGAAATATCCGAATATGGATGTAATGTTATAAAAGGAGAGAAAAAATATGAAGAAACAATGTATTGTGGTAGGATTAGGTTGGTTTGGCATGAATGTTGCCAAAAAATTAGCAGAGGAGGAAGTAGAAGTTCTTGCGATTGATAAAGAGATTGCTTTGGTTGAAAAAGCAAGCAAGTTTGTTACGAAAGCGGTTTGCCTTGATGTATCTAATTCAGATGCTTTTGAAAGTTTGCCCTTATCAGAATTTGATGTAGGGGTTGTTGCTATGGCGGAAAATATTGCTATGAGTGTTATTTCTTGCTTAACTTTGAAGGAAAATAATGTGACCAAAATTATTGCAAAAGTAGGCGATAAAAATCACAGAAAAGTGCTAGAGAAAATTGGAGTTGATGAAATTATTTTTCCAGAGGAATATTTAGGTTTGATGGTTGCTCATAAGATTATGAATGACGAAAACGAAGGAGAAAAGCAAAATTAGATTAAAAAATATGGATGGGGTCATTCTTAAGAAAATAGGAATGACCCCATCCTGAATTTAATAAAATAAATTAGTTATTTTGGCTATTGTTGTTATTATTATTGTTGCTATTGTTTTTGTTGTTTTTCTTTTCTTTCTTTTCCATAATTTAAGGCACCTCCTTATAAAAACTAATATTAATATTGCCAAATTCATAAAAAATATACATAAATTTGTTTCAAATTTGAAAATTTGTGATATAATGCAAAAAATAATCACATCAAAAAAATATTTTGGAGGAAAGTATTATTGAATCGATTAAAAAATAAAAAAGACACATCCAAAAAACAAGAAAAAAAGCCTAAGAAAAAATCAAAATTGAAAAAAGTAATAATTTTATTAATTTTACTAGCAATTATTGTTTTGGCAATTCAATCAGCTATATCCATTCATAACTGGCAAGAAATGGCACGTGTGATGCTAAACAATCAACCTTCACAAGTTTTCGATACAGAAGGAAACGTGATTGCTGAACTGGGAAGTGAGAGAAATCGTCAAAACGTAAGTTTTAGTGAAATGCCAAAAAACTTGAAAAATGCCTATGTTGCTATCGAAGACGAAAGATTTTACAACCATTTTGGCGTAGACATAAAAAGAACCGTAGCGGCGATTGGTTCGTATGTTATTCACTTAGGTAAAGCTTCTTTTGGAGCAAGTACCATTACACAGCAAGTTGTCAAAAATTTAACGGGAGATGATTCTAATAGCCCCATAAGAAAAGTCAAAGAATGGACTAAAGCAGTGGAACTTGAATGGTGTATGACCAAAGATGAAATTCTGGAAAATTATCTAAACATTATTTATGTTGGCCCTAATATTTACGGTGTTGAAAAAGGAGCTAATTACTATTTTGATAAAACTGTTTCTGAACTAGATTTAGCAGAATGTGCTTTTCTGGCAGGTATTAATCACGCACCCAATAGTTACAATCCCTTCAATGAAAAGGATAATTCTGAAAAAATACAAAAAAGAACAAAAACTGTGTTACATAAAATGTTAGAACTAGAAAATATCACAGAAGATGAATATCATGTGGCGATTGCAGAGGTCGAAGAAGGCCTTTTATTTAAAAAGGGAAAAGTAGAGCCAGAAGGTGATGGCGTGTATTCTTATCATACCGATGCACTATTATTAGAAGTCATTTCTGATTTAGCAACTAACAAGAAGATTTCGAAAGACTTTGCTACGAATTATTTATATATGGCAAATGCCAAAATCTACAGTACACAAAATTCGGATATTCAAGAGAAAATTGAAAATGAATTTGAAAAAAGTAAATATAGTTTAAAATCTAGTAATGGAGAGGAAACTTCTCAAGCTGCGATGGTAATCATTGACCATAAAACAGGTTATGTGGTAGGTTGTTCTGGTGGTTTAGGAAAAGATAAAGAAGCCAGAGGGTTTAATCGAGCCACTCAAGCCATTAGGCAAACTGGTTCAAGTAGTAAACCGTTGGCAGTTATCATTCCAGCTTTAGCGGAAAAAGTGATTACGCCAGTTAGTCAGTATAACGATGAATTGACGACTTTTATTGATTATAACAACGAAGAATATTCTCCTACGAATTACAACGATTATTTAGGTCAAATAACGGTAAGACGTGCGGTTGAATCTTCGCAAAATATTCCATTTGTCAAAATGATGGAGGAATTGACGCCTGCAACTTCAATTGAATATTTGAAGAAAATGGGGATTTCTACTTTAAACGAAAAAGATGAAAATTTGGCATTATCGTTAGGGGGATTAGACAAAGGCATATCACCACTTGAAATGGCTGGAGCGTATAGTGCACTTGCCAATGATGGCGTTTATATCGAGCCAACTTTTTATACGAAAATAACAACTCAAAATGGGAAAGAGGTTTTGACCTCCAAACAAGAAAAGAGACGTGCTTTTTCGGCTGATGTGGCGTATGTGACGAAGAAATTGTTAACGCAGCCAGTTGTCGGAACGCATGGCACAGCAACTTATTGCTCGATTCCGGGGATGGAAGTAGCGGCCAAAACAGGTACAACCAATGAAGATTATGATAGATGGCTGTGTGGTTTTACGAATTATTATACAGGAGTAGCTTGGTTTGGGTTTGATATGAGTGAGCCAATTCGTTACAATAGTCAGAATCCAGCAGGATTGATTTGGGCGAGTGTGATGAGGCAAATTCATAAAAAATTGGAAAATAGCGATTTTGAGGAGCCTAGTAATATTGTATCTTTAAGCCTCTGTAAAAAAAGCTTAAAAGTGGCAAATAGTGGCTGTAGAGATGTGTTTACAGAGTATTTTACAAAAGGAAATAGACCAGAAAATTGTACAGCCCATAAGGGAAGTGTTTTGCAGAATGTGGTAGAGGAGGAAACAAAGCAAAAAGTGAAAGATATCGTGAAGGAGACAGTTGATGCGGTAAAAGAGGAGATGAATACACAACCACCAGAAGAGCCGATTCAAACGCCTGAATCGGTGCCGGTTCAAGAAGTTCCTGATGTAACACCAGAACAAGAGCCTGTACAGAATATAGAAAGTTTAGAGAATGTTGTGGATGAGAAAGAAGTGAATCAGACAAATCGTGTTGTGCAGGATGAGCGTAATCAGGTAGTAGAACCTGAAAAGATGGAAGAAAATAATGGAGAGAATGGAGAAAATACAAATGAGCTTTCGGGTAGAAGTGAATAATAGAATTTTTGAAGGAAAATATCAATCAAGAAATTTTTGTGTTTGGTGGATTTGTGGACGAGGAATTAGTGTCTATTTGTGGGAAAACTTCAGACAATTGTGGATGGAAGATAATGGCTTTTCGGCAATGCAGATTAGTAGTATCAGTAGTATTGGGATGTTTTTTTGTGGTTTGATGTATGAAAAAGGGTTGCGCTATATGTTTGGTTTGTCTGCCTTTTTTATGATGTTTCAAATTAGTTTGGCATATGGTTTGATTTATATGAGGAAACATAGGGATAAGGTTAGTTTAAAGAAAAAGCTTAAAATGCAATATAGGAGGAAAGATGAAATATCCATTTAAAATTTTAAATAAAAAGAAATTTTTGTTATGTTTTGTGAATGCGTTTTTGTGTAATATATTTTTCTATATAAATCCTGTCTTGTTAGCTTGGTTTACGCGTGAGCCATTTACTTTGGAACGATTAAAATATCTGATTATAGCAATTGCGGTAAGCAAAATATTAGCAGTTAGTTTAAATCAGATTTGGATTATTTATGTTCTAAAATTTGAAAATTTTTATGCAAAAGAATTGCAATTAGCGTATTTTAATCGTGTGGCAAGAATGAAGCCATTTGCTTTAAATAAAGTACATAATGGCTTTTTAAAAAAGCAAATTGATATTATTGCAGAAGAATCTGAAGAATTTATGGAATATATTTTTGAAACTGTAAGTGGATTTTTGATATCGGTTGTTATGTTTCTAGTACAGGTAATCAATCAAGATGTGCGTATGTTTTTTGTTTGTTTGATGATGATTATTGGTATGGTGATTTACAATTTTTTGCTTGGCAAAAAAATGGTTTCAACCCAAGAGTAGTATAACAATGCTTATTCAAAATACAATTCTACCTATGTCGATTTTTTACAAAATATAAAAACAGTCAAAAGATTAAATGCAATTGAATTTGCTAATGGAAAAAATGAAAAATTATATGAACAAACTTTACCTAAATTGGACAAACTGAATTTGTTTTATTCCTTTCGTTCCAATGGAATTAATACATTTGTGTATATTATGTATGTGATTGTTTTAGTAAATTTATATTTTAAAATGCAAGCAGGAGAAACTATCTTACCAAGTTTAATGTTTTATGCTACCATTTTTGATTTACTAAGAGGAGAGTTAAAAGACTTAACATTTTTGTTTATTCATCTCAACAAGTTCCAAGCAGCCACAAACCAAGTGGAAAAAATCATTGGTAATGACTCGGAAAATGAATTAATAAAGAACTGGAATACGATTCAGATTAACAATCTAGAATTTCAATATTATAAAGAGGCAAAAACGACCATTCAAATTCCTAGTTTTACAATCCAACGAGGGGACAAAATTAGTATTGTTGGAAAGTCTGGTCAAGGGAAAAGTACATTTTTAAACATTTTTTCAAGATACATAGAAGTAGACAGAGAAAATTATAAAATAGATGGAAGAAGTCAAGAGGGAAACCTAGATTTGGCCTATATTTCACAGGAAATTGATTTGTTTGATTTGACGGTTAAAGAAAATTTATGTTTAGGCAAGGAAATTTCTGATAAAAAATTGATGGAAATCTTGATGGAAGCAGGTTTGCAAGATTGGGTAGAAAAACTGGAGAACGGTTTAGAAACTGTTGTTGGGGAAAGAGGGTTAAAATTATCGGTTGGGCAAAAACAGAGATTAAATTTGATTCGTGGCATTTTGCTAGACAAAGATATTTATGTTTTAGATGAGCCAACTTCTAATTTGGATAAAGAAACAGAAAAATTGATTGTAAATTTGATTGGAAAATATTTGAGTAGCAAAACAGTTGTAATTGTTACGCATCGAGAGGAAATTAAAAAAATTTGTGAAAAACATTATGTATTTGAGGATAATAAAATGAAGGAAGAAGTTTTTGAAAGGTTAGGATAAAAACCAATATTGTCGTATTTTAAGAAAAACTTGTACAAAAACTAAAAAATCTCTTGACATATCAGTATTTTGTAGGTATAATGCAAGTATAATCAGCTTAGAGGAGGAGCAAAATAAAGAATGTTAGACACAAAGCAATATCATTTTGAAAGTGAATATGCTGATTTATCAGATGAAAAAGTAATTGAGAGAATAAAACATGGTGATAAAGAAGCACTAAATTACTTGTTAAAAAAGTATAGAGATGTAATTATGATGAAAACGAACCGTTTTTTCATCATTGGTGCGGAAAAAGATGATATGATACAAGAAGGGTATTGGGGGTTATACAAAGCAATTCAAGCCTTTGACCCGGAAAAACAAAATTCATTTAGAACGTTCGCTAATCTCTGTATTGAAAGACAATTAATCACGGTGATTAAAACGTCTAATCGACAAAAAAATATTCCACTGAATTCATCTTTTTCACTAAATGGTTCGGCTTTTGATGAAAATGATGATATGTCTGTATTGGATATATTGGATACAAAAACCGTAGAGGATCCGTTAGAAACCATTATAAAAAAAGAATATTATCAGAGTTTTGAAAGTAAAATTGATCAAAATTTGAGTAAATTTGAAAAAGATGTTTTAAATCGATACATACAAGGTCAAAGTTATGTTGACATAGCAAATAGTTTAGAAGCACCTGTCAAATCAGTTGACAATGCAATTCAACGAATTCGAAAAAAAGCAACAAAATGTTTAAGTGAAGGAGAATAAATCTCCTTCTGATATGCTTCTATAGCTCAGTAGGTAGAGCACAGCCATGGTAAGGCTGGGGTCGGGAGTTCGATTCTCCCTGGAAGCTCCAAAAATTCAATATTGAAAAATAGAAACTCTGATTTTTTCAAGATTTCTATTTTTTTATCTTTTACATACTCAAAATTGAAAAAAGTATCCTACGACATGAAAAATCAGAAGGGAAACAATATGTATTATCCAAAACAAATACCTTATTTATTAGACAAAGAATTTAAACAGAATATAGAATACATAGAATATAGAATAAAAGACGTTGAAAAATATTGTATGTGTATTTGGACAATGAGGTCAAAAGAAATATTAGATAAAACGATTTGCAATAATATTTTGCCAGATGCGTGTATTGATATTGTTATAGATTTTGTAACGAAAACCATTTGTTTTGCAGGGTTTAGCAAAGAAACAGAAGCGTTTGAGTTGAGGCATCAAATAGATTATATGGGAGTTCGATTAAAACCAAGTCTATTTTATTTGATTTTTAAGATAGAAGCAGATCAAATAATGGATCATCAGATTTCTTTTCGTGATATCGAAAATGAGATGGATTTATACGAAATTTTTAATTTAAAAAATACAGAGAAAAGAATCGAATATCTAAAAAATTATTTACTGCAAAAAACAAAGAACATTATCGATATGCCATTTTTAAAAATAGTAGAAGAGTTATACAAAAGCCCTAAAGAACAAACAGTAATTAATATTTCAGAAAAATTTGGTTATCATCAAAGACAGCTATATAGGATATTTAAGGCAAATTATGGGGTATCACCAAAGGTTTTGTTGAATATATCCTTTAAATATCATAAAAAATAATTAGTGAATGGCCGTTTTTTACAATACAATTCTTTTTATCCGATATAGGATAAGAAGGGAGGTAAAAAGTATGTATGAAACAATAACAACAAACATAATGGTTAAAAATGTAAAAGAAACGGTAAAATTTTATGAAGAGAAATTAGGATTTCGAAAGATATTAAGTGTTCCAGAAGAAGCGGAAATTTTAAATTTTGCTATTTTAAATAAGGATAAAATTTCTATCATGTTTCAAGAACAGAAAAATTTAATTGAAGAATATCCTACCTTAAAAACAGAGGAAATTGTACCAACCTTTACATTGTTTATAACGGTTGATAATGTAATAAACACATATCACGAACTAAAAGATATCGTTAAACTGGCAAAGGACTTGCATAAAACATTTTATGGTAAAGATGAATTTGCTATTTTTGATAACAATGGTAATATTTTAACAATATCTTCTTAAAAATAAGGAAGCAAACTAGAAATAGTTTGTTTTTTTATATATTTATATAGATATATGATAATAATGAATCACAAGTTAGAAAAGGTATAATTTAGATGGAAAAATATTTGCCTATTTTTTATTTTTATGATAATATAATACCAGAAACGATAAAAAGATGTAAAAATATAATTTAAGAAATTTTGAAAATCATCAATAAAAAAGGAGTCAATCATGGGAAAATTCTCAAAAAAGATGCAAAAGAAATACAACGAAACCAATAAAAAATCAATCGCAGTTTATTTTGGTTTAAGAGCTTTGGTTATTATTAGTATGGTGTTTCAGATTATAGCAGGAAGTTTTGAAAATGCTTTTATGTGTGTATTGGCGTTATTTCTATTTACCATACCAACCATAGTATCCGAAAAATTTAAAATAGGATTACCAAGTTTGCTAGAAGCAATCATCTATCTATTTATTTTTTCATCCACTATTTTAGGAGAAATCAATAACTTTTACGGAATGATTCCATTTTGGGACACACTATTGCATACCTTAAATGGTTTTTTATGTGCAGGAATAGGGTTTTCCTTAGTAGATGTATTAAATCAAAATAGTAAAAAGATAAGTTTATCACCAATTTATGTTGTCATTGTCGCTTTTTGTTTTTCTATGACAATCGGAATTTTATGGGAATTTTACGAATTTACAGCAGACACCCTATTCCAAACCGATATGCAAAAAGATAGAATTGTAACTAGTATTTCATCTGTTGAATTAAATCCAAGTGGTGAAAATATTCCTATCCAAATAAACGATATTGAAAAAACACAAATTTATACCAAAGATGGAAACATTACCATCATTGAAAATGGCTATTTAGATATTGGGATTATCGATACCATGAAAGACTTATTCGTAAATTTCATTGGAGCTATTGTTTTTAGTGTAATTGGATTTTTATATGTTAAAAATAGGGATAAATATAAATTTACGGAAAATTTTATTCCTGTTAAACAATAATGATAAGGAGAGAGAAGTATGAAAATTGAATTCAATGAAGATAAAGAAATTGTCAAATTAATACAAGAAGGTTTGAAAAAAACAGGTGGCTATTGTCCCTGTCGAAGAGAAAAATCAAACGATACAAAATGTATGTGCAAAGAATTTCGTGAACAAATTAAAGATCCTGATTTTGAAGGATATTGTCATTGCTTATTATATTATAAATCAAACAAGTAATGTAAATTTTGTGTGAATTTAGAAGAACGCTATCGTAAAAAAATGTGATACAATCCATAAAAAGGAAAGATGAGGAAAAAAATATGCAAACAATCCAATTAAATTCAGAAGAAGAAACCCTTGCACTCGGAAGAAATATTGCACAAACTTTAAAAATAGGGGATATTTTGGTATTAACAGGCGATTTAGGTGCAGGAAAAACCAAGTTAACAGAAGGTATTTTAGATTTTTTCGGTTTAGCAAACGAAATAGCAAGCCCAACCTTCACACTCATCAACGAATACCAAACCAAGACTTTTCCAATTTACCATTTTGATGTTTATCGTCTAAGCAATAGCGATGAATTTCTAGCAATTGGTGGAGAAGAATATTTTGAAAAAGGTGTCAGCATTATTGAATGGGGAGAAATCATAGAAGATATTTTGCCAGAACATTATACCCAAATTACTTTTGCGAAAGATTTAGAAAACGAGAACAAACGCATCCTAACTATACAAGAAAAATAGAAATTTTAAAAGAATAAAGGAGAAATGTATGAAAATTTTAGCCATCGATACAGCCAGCAATATTTGCAGTGTAGCCATCTTAGAAAACGATACATGCCAAGACGAAATCAATTTAAACAACGGAAAAACACATTCTGAAAATCTAATGCCCATTGTGGCAGAAATTTTGTCTAGAAACAATATGAAATTATCAAAGATAGATTTAATTTCTTGTTGTGTAGGGCCAGGCTCATTTACAGGTATCCGAATTGGTGTGGCAAGTGTCAAAGCAATGGCGGAAGCAAGTAAACTTCCTGTTATTGGGGTTAATGCATTAGAAACATTAGCACAAATTGATTCGTCTGAAGCGATAAAAGTCAGCCTAATTGATGCACGAAACAACCAAGTTTACTGCGGAGTATTTGATAGGGATTATCAATTATTAGAAGAATTAATGGCTGATGATATTACAACAATTCTTGAAAGTTTAAAAAAATACGATGATTTAATTTGTATAGGAGATGGAGCAGTTCTTCACAAAGCGTTAATTGAGCAAGAGCTTCCCCAAGCAAAATTTTCAGAGCAAAATGAGCAAAAAACCAGTCTTGGTGGAAAAGTTGCCTATCAAAAATATCAAAACAATGAAATACAAAGTGCAGATACAATCGTACCGCTCTATTTGCGAAAATCCCAAGCAGAAAGAATGAAAAATAAGGGAAAATAACATGGAAAAAATAGAAATTACAAAGATGACATTAGACGATTTTGAGCAAATCAAACCGATTTTAACAACAGATTTTGATGATTTTTGGGTGCCTCATTTATTAAAATCAGAATTAATGGGAGAACATAAAATCTATATGGTTGCTAAGCAAAATCAAGAAATTGTTGGGTTTGCGGGTGCTATGCTGAATTTTCCTGATTTAGAAATCATGAATGTTGTCGTAAAAAAAACGCAGCGAAGAAAGGGTATAGGAAAACTTCTTTTAGAGAAACTAATAGAAATGGCACAGAAACATCATTTTGAAAACATTTTTTTAGAAGTGAATGAAACCAACCAAATGGCTAAAGGATTATATGAAAAAGTTGGTTTTGAGTATATTGGTCTCCGTAAGAATTATTATGGAGAAAATCAACATGCAAGGATAATGGTAAAAAAAATAAATAATTTGTAGAAAATTATTGAAAAAAATAATACTTTGATATAAAATATCGTAAATGATTAAAATATGGGGGAAATACAAATGAGAAGAGTAAATGAAAACGAGTTATTACCAAAAGATTTAAAAGATATCTGTAATCCAAACCTATTTGGATTTGAAACAACCAAAGAAATTGATGATATTTCTGATTTAATTTATGGTCAAGATAGAGGAATTAAAGCCTTAGAATTTGGAATTGGTATTGATGTAAAAGGCTATAATTTATATTTAGAAGGGCCTTCAGGTGTCGGAAAAACCATGTATACCAAGCGTTATTTAGACCAAAAGGCAGCCAAAGAAAAAGCACCTTCCGATTGGTGTTATATTTATAATTTTGAAAATCCAAATGAGCCAGTTGCGATTTCTTTTCCAGCAGGGCAAGGAAAAGTTTTCAAAGAAAATATGGAAAGTTTTGTCAAAGATATCCGAAAAGATATCAAAAAAACCTTTAATAATGATGAATTTGAAAAAGAAAAACAAATCATCAAACAAGAATTTGATGATAAAAGAGAAAATCTACTAAAAAAGCTAAATGACAAAACCATGAAACAAGGTTTCCAAATCAAATCAACTGACAATGGAATTTACATGATGCCAATGTATGAAGGCAAAACCATTGCAGAAGAGGAATTTGAAAAATTACCACAAGACATCAAAATCCAATACGAAGAAAAATCAGCGGAAGTACAAGAACTAATTTTTGCAGCATTATCGGATATCAAAGGGATTGAACGAGAATCCGAGAGAAAAATTGAAAGTTGGCAATCCAATGTTGCCCTTATGACAGTCAATATGCAAATTAATGCATTAAAATCGAATTATAAAAGAAATAAAAAAATCAGTACGTATTTAGACGGTGTGAAAAAAGACATTTTAAGAAACATTGATTGTTTCCTAGCACCAGACCCAGACGAAAAGCAACCAGAACAACCAGCAGTTCCACAGCAAAGACAAGAACTACGTGAACCTTGGTTAAATTATCGTGTCAATTTATTTATTGATAATTCTAAACTAGAAGGTGCACCAGTTATAATGGATACGAATTATTCCTACAATAATATTTTTGGAAGAATCGAATATGAAAATCATTATGGCATGTTAAAAACGGATTATATGATGTTAAAACCGGGTTTACTACATCAAGCCAATGGTGGTTATATTTTATTTCAAATCAAAGATTTGATTGCCAATCCAGCCTGTTATGAAGCTTTGAAAAAAGCCTTAAGAGTCAAAGAATTAGCCATTGAAAATGTGGCAGAACAACGAAATTCCATGGTTTTAATTTCCTTAAAACCAGAGCCAGTCAAACTTGATTTAAAAGTGCTTTTAATTGGTAGCAGTAATATGTATCACACCCTACTTACCATGGATGATGATTTCAAAAAACTATTTAAAATCAAAGTAGAATTTGAAGAAGCAGCACCTAAAACTGTTGAAAATATTATCAAAGTATCAAAATTTATTAAAAGTTTTTGTGAGCAAGAGAATTTATTAGATTTAGATAAAGAAGCTGCTGCTAAAGTAGTAGAATTTGCATCTAAATTATCTGGTGATAAAACTAAGATTTCTACCCAATTTAGTGAAATAGGGGAAATCATTGGTGAGGCTTCTACTTGGGCAAAACTGGGAAAATCCAAAATTGTTACCAAAGAACATGTACAAAAAGCCTTAGACGAGCGTGTTGATCGAATCAAAAAATACGATGCAAAATATATTCAAATGATTCAAGAAGAAACCTTATTAATTGAAACAGAAGGCTACAAAGTTGGTCAAATCAATGGTTTAACTGTTATCACAATTGGGGATTATTCGTTTGGAAAACCAGCTAAAATTACAGCCAATACGTATATGGGGAAAAGCGGTATTGTTAATATTGAGCGAGAAGTTGAGATGTCAGGTTCGTCTCATTCGAAAGGGGTACTGATTTTATCGGGGTATTTAGGCCAACAATTTGCTCAAAAAATGCCATTGTCATTAACAGGAAGTATTTGTTTTGAACAATTGTATGGTGGTGTAGATGGCGATAGTGCCTCAAGTACAGAAGCATATGCTATTTTGTCAAGTTTATCCGATATTCCAATTAATCAATCGCTTGCTGTAACAGGTTCGGTTAACCAAAAAGGGGAACTTCAACCAATTGGCGGCGTAAACGAGAAAATTGAAGGGTTTTACCAAATTTGCAAAATGAGAGGTTTCAACGGCGAGCAGGGGGTTATTATTCCAAAGCAAAATGTTCGAAATTTACATTTGTCAGATGATATTATTGATTCTGTAAAACATGGAAAATTTCATATATACGCAGTCAAGACAATTGATGAAGGAATTGAGATATTGACTGGTGTTCCGGCAGGAAAAAAAGATAGAAATGGGGATTTCCCAAATGGTTCCATTAATTATTTAGCTCTAGAAAAACTAAAGAAATTTTCAAAAATGGCGAGTGAAAGTCAAAGATAAAAAAGAGGAGGATTTTTTATCATGAAATTTGAAATAACCAAAGACGAATTAGAACAACTAAAAAATGATGTAAAAGAAGGATACACTAACATCAATCAATTATTATGTGATGATATTGAAACTATTTTAGCACAGCAAAATGCAAGGGAATATACAAAAAAAACAGTTGCCAAACAGATGGATAAAATCAAAAATAGCTATGAAGTAATGGTAAAGAATTTTTATCATCATGCAGAAGAAACACAAACAGAGGAAACTTTTTTTATTGGTACCAATATTGCTAGGATAGATAAATTAAAAAATGAGGCTAATATCAGCCAGTTTTTAAAAGCAAACACCACTAAGGAGGGAGCCTTACACAAAAAAGAAAGTGAAGATAGTAGGCTAGTGTTATTAGAATTGAAACAACCAAGCCAAATCCCCTATATAAAATTAGAACAAGAAGTTATTTTTCCACCTTTTACAACATTAACTATACAAAATGAAATTTCTAATGATGAAGCGACCACCGAAAAAATTTATTCCATACGTTTACAAGAGCA
Organism: uncultured Clostridium sp.; assembly: GCA_948435735.1. Classification (GTDB taxonomy): domain Bacteria; phylum Bacillota; class Clostridia; order TANB77; family CAG-508; genus Scatovivens. The sequence continues at coordinate 9,018 of CAOJGX010000008.1, read as the reverse complement.
AGAATTAAAGCCATTGGAGAAAGAAAGTGCAGAAGAATTATATGAAAATCTTTTGCAAAATACAGTCATGCTAGCTGAAAAAATAGAAACTTGCCAACAATTAGACCTAAAAAATGCAGAGCAATATGAAAATATCCGAAAATTAGAACAATTAATAGCAAAACATAATTTTACCAGAGAACAAGAAAATTATGAGCAAGACACCACAGAAGAGGAAAGACAAAAAGATTTAGAAGATATTACCAGAATCAATACAGAATTGACTTCCTTAAAAAATAGTGTTACCGATATTTTTAGAGAGCGTTTAGAGAATGTAAAAGCAATTGCAGAATGGAAAGAAGATTTTGCAACCTATATGAAAAGCGAATTTGCCCAAATTCGTACAAAATATGACCAAAAAATAAATCAAAAAGAAACAGCAAACGATTCCAAAAAGGAAGAAGAAAGTTTTGATAATGACCAAGAAATAACCTTTGTTCCAACAGGAGATACGGTGATAGATTCTGCCAAATCAGAAGCATTAGAAAATATTGCTGTTGTAAAAACATTGTTAACCAATATCAAAAATCTGATTTCAAAACAACAAAATCATGCTAGAATTGCAGAGGCGATGGACTCGAATTATAAAGCGTTAAACAATGCTTTTGAAATGAAAAATTTTGCGGAAGAGTTAGATGCTTTGGTCAAAGCAATTTTTAACAAAATTGATACGATTTCGCCAAAAAACGAAGAAGAATTGAGCAAAATTTCAAAAACGAATTTACAAGTAAGTATTTTATTGAATTATTTAAACAATGCCAAAGCAGGTGTTGGCAAAAGAATTACGAGATTTGATGAGATGCATATTATGGAAGAAAATGAGTTAAAAAAAGAAATTGCAGAAACTATTAAAAATATTCGTTGTGAAGCAGAACTCAAGAAATTGACAGACGATATTGATATCATCGAAGAAAAAAGTAACATAAGGAAATTTTTTGGAAGATTTACACGGTAGAAATAAATTAGACCAAACCATGTTAGACCAGATTCATGTAAGACAAACAGCTATAAAAAAGACGTTTAAAGCCAAAATGCCGCTTGCACATAATTATAGTATTCATGAATTGTTGGCGGAAATTGAAATGTTTATCCGCGAGAATGAAGAGGATGAATTGGTGTTTGAAGAGGTAAGCAGTTTAAGAAAAATCAAAGACATTTTAAAGAAAAATTTTGTGATTATAGATAGCAAAGTGATGAGTATTATGGATCAAAAAACGGGAAAAAATCTTCCGTTTGCTTCTGGAAAAATAAGCAAAAAAGAACTTATCGAAATTGATACATATCGATTTTTAAATCGTTATGGATATGATAAATCATATGATAATCCAGAGCCAGAATATCAAGATACGATGGCAAGTGAGATTAAAAGAATTGTGGATTATATTAAAAGTAGTGGGGTTTTGGCGTAAGATGTATCGATTAACTAAACCAAAAAAGAGACTATAGAAGGTCTCTTTTAAAGTTGGATGAATTGGAGCGATTGTCGTAGTTATCTACAACTTTTTCTCGCTTAACGATTGATACAACTATCAATCAGATTATTTATAATTTAACACAAATTCATATATTTTGCAACCCCTAACTTAAAAAAATTCAGAATTTTGTTAACTTTTTATTTTTCTTCCCTATTGACATTGAGCCTCCAATCCTTTGGAATCCTGCTTATGTCGCTTTCACTGTAATGAGACCACTATCGCTCAAAAGCATACCAAAGGATTACTCAATGTCAATAAGTTTTCTCTTTAAATTTTACTTAATTTCATTATTTTTCAAATCTTCTAAAAGTAATTCTATTTCTTCTCTAAGTTTTTCATCTTTTTCAATCAAAAACTTTACACAATCATAAGCTGAATCATCAAAGAATTGACTTAAAAAATGTTTCTTTGCAAATTCTCTATATTCATCTAGTTTAATTAAAGGAACATAGGTATAGTTTTTTCCTTCTCTTTTTGAAATGCCAATAGCTTTTTTAGCAATCAATCGGTTAATTAAGGTACGAATTGTGTTATCATTCCAAGTTCGATAATTTAATTCTTTAATAATTTCATTACTGGTCGTTTCCTGTTTTCTCCAAACAACTTTTAATACTTCTAATTCAGCTTCTGAAACTTTTTTCATAAAGTTCTCCTCTCTATAAAATTTGATTATGTGTTCAAAAAATGGCAATATTATTTTGTTCTTTTTTTGGTTATTATATTATTGTAAAAAAATATAATTATGAGGTGTAAATATGGACAAATTTGAGATAAACAAACCCAAAAATGCAAATAGGCGAATTATTGTAAGGACTACTGATGAAATGGCTGAAACTATCTTTAAAGTGGCTCAAGAAATGGATGTGAGTGTCAACACATTAATTGTAAATTGTATACAATTCGCCTTAGACCATAGATAAATATATGGTCTTTTTTGTTGCCACATTTTGCACACAAGATATTATACAATATCTTTTTTAAAATAGCAACACCGTGCAACTATTTTTAAAAAATTATTTTTGTTATTCTATAATACAGAGGTGATTAAGATGTTTCGAGTAGATAAAATTTATAAAACTAGCAGAAATGATATTGCTATGAACATAAGATTTCCTGAAGAAACTTATAAAAGATTTAAACAACTTTCAGCAGAATCGGGTCATTCGTTTAATAGTTTAGTGATTAGTGCAATGAATTATGCTTTGGATAATTTGGAACAAGATAAAAAATAGAATAAAACAACCTAGACTTGTAGGTTGTTCATTTCTAATTATAACCTTAAAAGCGAATGAAAAATCTCATTCGCTTTTAACAACTTTTTACACATAAATCAATTCACTAAAAACAAATTCTTCTGCTTGCTCCTTAATAGAGTTCATAGTTCCAACCCAACAAAGCATATCTGTATTTTTCATTTCTTCGGTCAAATCACTTTTAGCTTTTAACTCACTAATAATCTGTTGTGCTCTATTATCTGCCGTTTCCTGTACTTCCTTCAAATGTGTATTTAATCTTCCGTCCATTAGCATTATAGTATATTCCGCTTTTTTGTGTTCTTTCAAATATTTTAATCTCATTCTTCCATATTTATTTAAAACAATTTTTTCTTGTTTAGGCATTGCAATGTTCGGTATATAATAATCTCCCTCTAAATGATATTCAATACCTGTTTTTTCATCAATTTTTGTTTTTGGTAATTTATTATCCATAATTTTTTCTCCTTTTAAAATCTAGTATCATTATTTTTCTTTTTATTCTTGGTTTGCTTATTTTCATCTGGAATAGTTACTTTTCTATAAATATTATTAGCAATTTCATTATCATTGTCGTCAAATATGCCATTTTTGTATAGGTCATCACTTACAATTTTATAGTTATCATCTTTGTCATAGCAAATTCTTTTGTGAAAATGGCTCATAATGCTATGCCAAAATCCCTTGAATTTCTGTAATTCTTGTTTTAGTTTCTCTTTTTCAGCTTGTAACTTGTAAATAATTCTATCTTTGGTAGATAGTTCCTTTTTTAGACTGCCAATTTCATTATCTTTTAATTCTACTTCGTATTTAAGTGAACGATTTTCATGTGCTATCTCAAAGGCAGAATGTTCAAAATCTTTAATGGCTATATTTAGGTCATTTACACTTCTAACAGTTTTAGTAATATCTTTTACATCTTTCGCATAATTTTTGATTTTCTGCACATCTTCGCTTGAAATAACCATATTATTTTTGTTTAGTTTAGTAGGTTTTAAACTACCTAATATTTTATCTATATCTTCACTTGTATTATCAAGTATTTTCGTTTGAATATTTGCTTTTTCAAGCCTTTGCTCTTTTTTAGCTAGTTGTTTTTTGATTTCTCTGTAATCTCCCATATCTTTAACATTAATGTCTTGATTTCTGCCTTTTTGCTTTTCTTTTAGCCTAGTATTAACCTCGTAAAATTTGTTATATGATTTAATGCAAGCATTTCTCATTTTATCCTGTATTTCAGTAAGTGTCGCTTTTGTAAACAGTTTACTTTTTCCCACTTGCTTTTTCATTCCTCTAGCACAATTTTCTACTACTGGGACTCCTATAACGTGTATATGGGGAGATGTTTCGTCAAAATGGATTGTTGCATTTGCTATTTTAAAATCTGGTACAATTTTAGTTAAATCTTTTATTTGTTCATTAAATACATCAACCATTTTAAATCGATATCTTTCGTCTTTATCATTCCAAAAGTCCATATCGCCAAGTTCTATTATAATTTCACAAGCAATATCATTTTGCGATTCGCATACTTTTTCAAAGTAATTTTCTATCTTCCTATCGTTTCTTGTTTGTTTATTATTGTATTCAATTCGTGCTTCTTCAAACTCAATCAGATACAAATTTTGAACATCTTTTACAATATCATTTGTACCTAAAATTGTTCTAATTAGTTCCTTTTTATTATCGTAATCTCGCAAATTATGCTTATTAACATCAGACAAATTTTTTGCATTTTGAATAGCATTATTTGCCAAAGAAGTCGTACCAGATACGTTATCTTTTGCAACTTTTTTTGCAATTTTGCTTTTGTTTTTATCACTTCCCAAGTGAAAAGAATATGCCAATTCTTGCTCCATAAAGTACCTCCTTTGAATTTCCTTCGTAGCACAGGACTTTGACCTTGTCATAAGTCCTAACCCCCTATGAGTTTTGACATTGTATATCAAAACTCGGGGGCTCTGCGAGGCAATAAAATTTATTTTTGGCAAATAAATTTTATTCAAATTAACTATCCCACTTTCATTTTTATTTCATAAAAACAAAACGTGCCACGTTAATTTGTTTCTTCTTGCATTTCTTCGCAGAATTTTACTGGCTTAACACCTACTGAAATAGGGACAGGCTCTTTCATATAAATTACACTGTCATTTGTTTCATCTGGTATATAATCAAATGCAGTATCCATTTCTTGCATTTGAAATTTATCTTCTTCATGAATATAGATAATTCCAAATTGATAAGTTTTCATTTGGCAATTAGGGTCTAATTTATAATAATCTTCCAAAGGAAAAACTCTAACAATAGCAGAGTTGTCTTCTGCAAAATTAAAGTAAAACATTTGCTTGTCCAAATAGTAGGTTGCTTCGGCATAACCTACATCGTAATATTGTCTTAATCGCATAATTATCTCTCCAAATTCTTCCTCAGATAGATAATTACTAAATCTTACATTTCCAAGCACATTACCAAATATAGCTGGTTTCGTAGTATCAATATAACCTTTATCAAACAATTCTTGACACGGTTTACAAATTGATTCTCTAAAATTAATCTGCTTTACTTCTATTTCTTTACCTGCTAGAGAAAAGGATAACTCTATATCTTCAACATATTTCATTATTAATTCAGCCTGTTCTGTTCGTGTATAATCATTCCAAGTTTTTGTTTTTTCTTTATATTCCTTGTCTAGTTTGATTTTATTAATAAAATCAATATCTCTCTTTAGCAAAATATCTTTTGGCGTAAATTTTAATTCCTCAGCACAATCCGTATTACTCAATTTACTTTCTAATTCAAAAATAGCATTCTCAACGATTTTCTTCTCTATATTGTATTCTTTAAGGTCAAAGCTACCTGCAATATATGCTTTTTTAATTCTTTCTAGCTTGTTTTTCTGAATATTCATTTCTTTTTCTAGCTGGTCTTTAGGCTCATTAAATTTCTGTTTAATCATAGGCAAGAAAAACTGATTAACAACGGAATCATATTGAGTTAATTCATCGACGAACTGACTAACATAGTCCGTTATTATTTTCTCCTTAAATTCAATTTTACAATCATTGCAATAATAGTAAAAATACGTATTTCCATTTTTCTTTGTAGTAGCCTTACCGCCTAATATTCTATTACATTTAGGACATTTCAACTTCTGTAAGTATAAATAAGTCAAGGTTCGTTTGTAACTTCTTGAATTTTTCTTCTTTTGAACTTGACAATCTTCCCACATTTCTTTGGAGATAATCGGTTCGACTACATCTTCATAATACGTTGGATGTTTCGTTTTCTTACCATGAACAAAATCTCCTTTATATATTTCATTTTCTAAAACGCCTACAATAGTTGAATCTCGCCAATTATCTTTTCCTAATACCTTTTCTTCGTTAAATAGATTGCTTATTTTCTGATAAGAATAACCATTATAGTATAAGTCGAATATTCTAACCACAATATCTTTCGTAGAATAATCGATTACTAATTTCTTATCTTCGTGCTTATACCCTAATGGTGCAACGTGTGGAATATGTCCGTTTTTTATTGCTCCTGCCATACCGATTTTCGTTCTTTCGCTTGTTCTCTCAATTTCGTTCTGGCTCACACTCATTAGTAACCTAGAAATCATCTTACCATTTGCAGTTGTAGTATTTATTTCATCATTTACACAATCCAAATAGGCATTGTTTTCGTCTAAAAAGGTCATTAGATTTTCCCAGTCATATATACTTCTTGTTATTCTATCTAGTTTTAAAGCAACAATAGTATTTATTTTTTTAGCTTTAATATCAGCTTTTAATCTTTCAAACTCTGGTCTATGATTACCAGTTTTCGCACTAATTCCAGCGTCCTCGTAATAGTCTATTATCTCATAGCCTTTGAATTTACAAAAAGATTCTAACCTTTCTCTCTGTTCTGGTAAACTAAATCCTTCTCGTGCTTGGTCTTCTGTCGAAACTCTTAAATATAACCCACATTGTTTCTTTTCTTCATTCAATTTTTAAACCTCCTAACAAAAAAAAGAGATATCAAAGTACATACGAGTACTACTGACATCTCTTAAATCCATTTATCATAAACTAAGATATAATATAATTTTTTCAAAGTACTCTTAAATCTATATCTAGTTCTTGCCTAGTAAATATAGATAATCAATTGCCTATATTATATCACGATTTTAAGAAATGTCAAATATTTACAATTATAATTTCTTCAAATATTCTTCTAATTCTGATAATTTAATCTTTTGAGTTAAATTTGAAATATACACATCATTTGAATAATTGAAAACTAAAAAAGTAATATTTTTAATAATCACTCTATGTGGCTCAATATATGTAAGATTAGTTCGCTCTAATTTTCTAATACTGCCATTGACAAAAGTAGGAGTAACCTTAGAAAACTCACATATAAATTCAAGTCGTTGTTTTAGACATTCCTCAAATTCTAGTTCTTGCTTAATTATCTTAACCATAAAAATAATCCTCCTTTCCGTTGGAAGATTTTTTCGCAAACAAAAAAATCAACCAGTTTATTTCTGATTGATTTTCATATCTATCTGTTCTATAAAAAGTTCGAACAGAAACGTCGTTGGAGCCAATAAGCGGAATCGAACCGCTGACCTACAGGTTACGAATCTGTTGCTCTACCAACTGAGCTATATTGGCATATATTTTATATTATAAATGATAATTTAGTAAGTTGTCAATGTAAAATCAAAAATTTTTAATAACTTTTGGAAAATTCTATGACAAATTCAAAAACGCTATTGTCAAACCTCAAAATTTACTATATAATAATCAAAGTAAGAAAATAAAAGAAAGGAGTGTATGAGCAATCATACAAACAAAATTATGAATGAAATCAATGAAGATGAAGTTTTTGAGAAAAAAGAATCAAAAATGAATCCAAAATTAAAAGCGATTTTATCCAATAAAAAGATAATAGCAAGTATCATTTTAGCCATTGTAATTGTTGCATTGCTAGTCTTAGAAGGAACAACTGGAATTGTATCAGAATATTTACCAATCCATAAAGAAATGGGAAACACAGTTGGAAATATTATAAATTGTGGCTATTCAGTTCAAAAAGATGATTTTATTTATTATGTTGCACCAAGTGAAGACATGAAAAGTACCAATATTTATAAAGTCAAAAAAGGCACCTCAGATTTTGAAATCCTTTACCAAGGAAACTATGATATTCGAGCTTTGAATATCGTAGGAAATCAGCTTTACTTTATTAGCATATCCAATGAATCAGCGAAAGATGATGACGGAATTGACAATAAAATTTATAAAATGAATTTAGACGGTTCCGAACTAACTATCCTAAACGACAATGATTTTGCATACGACTATTACGATATGTATGCACTAAACAACCGAATCTATTATGTTGGAACCGATTATAATGTTTACAAAATGGACTTAAATGGAGGAAATCGAAAATTAGTTGCACAAACAGGGACAGGCTTTCTTGCTATCAATTCAAACTATATTTTATACAATAAAGAAAATGAAGATGGTAGCGATTATATCACCTATATTCGAAACTTAAATGGAACAGAAGAACGACAAATCAATGGTTCACGAATTTTTACACCAATGTTTTCTGGAGACGATTTATATTATATCAACAGTAATCATGTGCTTGCCAAAATGCCAATCAAAGGTGGCGAAGAAGAAGTTGTTCTAGATCATACAATTTATAATATGAATCTTGTTGAAGACACAATCTATTACTTAAATTACAAAGATGAAGCCAATGAGGATTATACAGTTGCTGTTTATAAATTAAAGGTAAATGGTGGGGAACCAGAAATCATTAAAGATTTATTCAACTACAGTTCATTTTTAAATGTAGTTGGCGATTACGTATATTATATGGATATGAACGAAGAGCAAGCTTTTGTTAACTTAGTTAATGTCAAGGATAAAAGTGAAATCCAATTATGCAATTGGAAATACAATGAGAATTCTGATGAACCAAAACAAGATACACAAGAAAATAATACAGTAGAACAATAAAAAAATATCATTTTATGTCTTGACGAAAGGGGAAAACTATGGTATAAATAGTTAGTAAGTTGGCCCCTTGGTCAAGCGGTTAAGACGCCACCCTCTCAAGGTGGAATCATGGGTTCGATTCCCGTAGGGGTCACCAGACGAAAAGTAGTAAAATCAGAAAAGATTTTACTACTTTTTTAATTTAAAAAGAAACCCCCGGTTATACCGGGGGTACAAAAAACTTATAGT
>CAOJGX010000007.1 GCA_948435735.1 uncultured Clostridium sp. | reverse complement strand
GTCACAGTATCTGCTGCTGCCTGTAGCTTGTCTGTATTTGAGAGAATCTCAATACTTACAATTGTAGATAAAGAAGAAAGACAATTTATAATAAAGACGTGAAAAAATACGTCTTTATATGAATTGTCTTTTTTATTAAAAGTTTGAAAGAAGGTGATTGCATAAAAAATGAAGTAAAAGAAAAAATAAGTAGAAAGAAAGGGAGAAATAAAAATGTTAAGAAGAAATAAAGGAATAACCTTAATCACATTAGTTGTAACAATTATCGTATTGTTAATTTTAACTGGAGTAACTTTAAGTTTCGTAGCAGGAGAAAATGGAATCTTAAAAAGAGCGACAACTGCTGTAGAAGTGAATGAGAAAGCAACAGCGGAAGAAGAAGCTAATTTAGTTGTGGCAGATATTGTAACACAATATTATGAAGAAAAGTATGTCAATCACAAGGAAGTAGGAGAGTTAGATAAATATTTAAGAACAGAATTACAAACAGAAAGAGAAACGGATGGAGGCTATACTGTAATTGCAGACGCAGATGGAAATGTAAGTGTTTCAAAAAATGGAAAATCGCCAATTTCAATAGGAAAAATAGAAAATGGAAGAGTAAATTGGTCAAATCAAGATAAAGGAGAGGAAAATCCAGACAAAAACAATAAAACCGCAAGATATATACTAGTAGAAATAAATGGCTATATAGGAGAGTCAGATGGTGCAGTGATTAATGAATTAGAAGTTTATGATAACGATTTAAATAAATGTAATTATACAATTTTAAAGGATTTAGAATATGATAGCACCAAAAGCGGAAAATCTACTTATTGGGAAAATCCAAATTTTTGGAATTATACGAATTTGAATGATGGTGTTATAGCATATCCGGCTAATACGCCAGGAAATGCAAATTGTACACTATTTTTAAATGAAAAAAACGGAAATGTAGAAACATGGGCGAGATTTGTGATTGATTTAGGCGAAGAAAAAGAGCTTGGTCGAATTAAAATTGCCGTTGGTGGTTATGATGAATTGAGTCCAAATCATTCTAGAACACCACAAAGAGTTTCTTTTTATAAAATAAAAAATTTTATAGACGGAATAGAGGAAAATAGCACATATGCCAATCATATTATGAAACAAAATAATAGTGGATTAAGCAAAATAGGAGAGAAAAGCTTCTCAGATATAGTCGATTCAGCAAATTGGTTTGAAGTGTTAGAATACCAAAATGATAAAAATTACGCAAAAGCAAGATATGTTTTATTTGAAGTGAATGGTTACTTAGATGGAGGAATGGCAGTTTTAAATGAAATTAATTTGGTGAATCAATATAACGAAAATATCATTTATAATGTTTTATCTGAATTAGAATATGATAGCAAAAGGAATGGACCATCTTATTATTGGACAGATATGAGATATTGGAATTATACTAATTTAAATGATGGTGCTGTAGAATATAAAGAAAATTATCCATCTGGGGGACAAAATTGTACAATATTTCTTCTTCAAGAAGGGAATGCTACTTCTGATTCAGATGCATGGGCAAGATTTGTAATTGATTTAGGAGAAGAAAGATATTTAAGAGAAATAGAGATTTGGTTAGGCGGAGTAGAAAGAAGAATGCCACAAACAATTAATATTTATGCAATTGAAAATTTTGTAGATGGAACAGACGAAAACACAACCTATGCAAAAAATGTCAAAGACAGAGAAAATAACGGCTTACAATTAATTTCCACAAAGACATTTGAAACAGTTTTGACAGCTGTTGAAAAAATAAATATGTTAAATAACTAAACTACAAAAATTTCTATACAATTTTAACAAATTTTCAAAAAAACTATTGACAAAATCAAATAATGGGTATAATATATTAGCAGTCTAAGTTAAAGACTGCTAATTTGTATGAAGGAGATAAAAATGGCAGATGATTTAGATAATCGTAAGAAGAAAATCCTACAAGCCATTGTAGAAGAATATATTGAAACTGCAGAACCCGTAAGTTCAGGCAATCTTGTCAAAGAATTAGATTGCAGTAGTGCCACGATTCGAAACGAAATGGCAGAATTAGAACATATTGGTTTCTTAGAAAAAACGCACACCTCCAGTGGTCGTGTTCCTTCGCAAAAAGGCTATCGCTACTATGTTGATCAGCTTATTAGAGACGACAATTTGACCAAACAAGAAATGGAAATCATCAAAACGCGTCTAGAAACCAAAGTAAACGGTTTAGAAGAACTTGCCAGAATTGCCACGACAACGTTGTCCGAGATAACCCATTACACAACCGTTGCTGTTGGCCCAGATATGAACAAACATACCATTATTGACATTAAGTTTATTTTATTACGGAAGCAAGGTTTTGATGGCTGTTATTTTAACTGATTCAGGCATTATTCGAGAATCCGTCATCAAATTTGACGAAGATTTAAATGAGACACAAGTAGAAGATTTAACCTATATTTTCAAAAATAAATTAGTTGGCAAACCACTTGAAAAATTTGATGGGCCAATCGAAGAATTTATTATGGCGGAAGTTAACACAGGAATTGAGATTATCCGAAAAATCATTGAAGAAATTAATAAATTATTAGACGAATCAAAGCAAATTTATTTAGAAGGTGCAGGGAAAGTAGTCGACATGCCGGAATTTAAAAAAGTGGATGTTGCCAAAGATTTCTTAAATGTATTAGATGCCAAAGATCTAGTCGCAGATATTTTAAATACAGGAATTGCGGATAACATTAATGTCTACATTGGAGAAGAATCCGAGCATGAAGAACTCAAAAATTTCAGTATCGTAACTTTTAATCATTTACTTGAAGATAAAGATATTGGAACCATTGGTATTATTGGCCCAACTAGAATGGATTATTCGAAAGTGATTTCTGTGATGAAATATATAAGTAAAAAATTGAATGAAGATTTTAAAAATGGAAAGTTTTAAAAAAGGAGGTTTTTAAGTGGAAGAGGGAAATGAATTAGAAAAGAATGAGGTACAAGGAGATTTAGAAATTGAAAATGAAGCAGTAGAAACGCCAAAAACGGAATTAGAAGAACTAGAAGACAGATACAAGCGTTTATATGCTGAATTTGAAAATTTCAAAAAAAGAAGTGCAAAAGAAAGAGAAAATTTGTACAATTTGATAACAGGCGAAGTTTTACTAGTGATGTTACCAATTATGGATAATCTAGAAAAAGCAGCATCAGCTGAAACAAGTGACAAAGGGTATCAAGAAGGTGTCAACATGGTGGTAAAACAATATGCTACAGCCTTAGAAAAATTTGGCTTAAAAGAAATTGAAACGGTTGGCAAACGATTTGACCCAGAATTACACGAAGCAGTCAGCCACATTGACGATTCTTCCAAAGGCGAACAAGAAATCATCGAAGAATACCGCAAAGGTTACCAAATTGGAAACAAAGTTATTCGCCATGCATTGGTTGTTGTGGCTAATTAACACCGCTGTAGGCATCGACTCCTATGGAGAATGTTAATAATTAAAAATTATTATAAATTAAACAAAAGATAAGATAGCTGTTCGAGCGGGCAGCGAGTTACAGATATCTTATGCAACAAAGAGAAATGAAGTTGCATACATTTAAAATAATTTATTTAGGAGGTTTTTAAAATGGGAAAAATTATAGGAATTGACTTAGGAACAACAAACTCATGTGTATCCGTTATGGAAGGTGGAGATCCAGTTGTTATTCCAAATAGTGAAGGAAATCGAACAACACCATCTGTTGTTGCTTTTTCAAAAAATGGAGAAAGATTAGTAGGGCAAATTGCTAAACGTCAAGCTGTTACAAACCCTGAAAATACAGTCATCTCAATCAAAAGAAAAATGGGAACTAGCGAAAAAGTAAAAATCGAAGGAGACGAATTTTCACCACAAGAAATTTCAGCTATGATTTTGCAAAAATTAAAAGCAGATGCAGAAAATTATTTAGGAACCAAAGTAACCCAAGCAGTTATCACTGTTCCAGCATACTTTAGCGATAGCGAAAGACAAGCAACAAAAGATGCTGGTAGAATTGCAGGTTTGGAAGTTTTAAGAATTATCAATGAACCAACAGCTGCAGCCCTTGCTTATGGAATGGACAAAGAAGCACAAGACCAAAAAATCATGATTTACGACTTAGGTGGTGGAACCTTCGATGTTTCTATTCTTGAAATTGGAGATGGTGTATTTGAAGTTTTATCAACCAATGGTAACACACACTTAGGAGGAGATGATTTTGATAATGCCATTATCGATTATCTAGTAGACGAATTCAAAAAATCCAATGGAATTGACTTAAAAGCTGATAAAATGGCAATGCAACGTCTAAAAGAAGCAGCTGAGAAAGCAAAAATCGAATTATCAGGCGTACAACAAACCCAAATCAATTTACCATTCATCACAGCCGATTCAACAGGACCAAAACATTTAGATATTACTTTAACAAGAGCTAAATTTGAAGAATTAATTCATGATTTAGTAGAAGCAACTGCTACACCAGTTAACCAAGCATTAAAAGATGCTGGTATTTCCGCTAGTGATTTGCATAAAGTATTATTAGTAGGTGGTTCTACAAGAGTTCCAGCTGTTCAAGAAGTGGTAAAAAGAATTACAGGAAGAGAAGCAGACAAAGGCATCAATCCAGATGAATGTGTTGCAATTGGTGCTGGTATTCAAGGTGGTGTATTGTCAGGTGATGTAAAAGATTTAGTTTTGTTGGATGTAACCCCATTATCGTTAGGTATTGAAACATATGGCGGTGTATTTACCAAATTAATTGAAAGAAATACCACCATTCCAACGAAAAAATCACAAATTTTCTCAACTGCAGGAGATGGTCAAACATCTGTTGAAGTGCATGTTTTACAAGGAGAAAGAGAAATGGCAGCTTACAACAAAACCTTAGGAAGATTCCAATTGACAGGAATTCCAGCAGCGCCAAGAGGTGTACCACAAATCGAAGTAACTTTCGATATTGATGCAAACGGTATTGTTCACGTATCTGCCAAAGACCAAGGTACAGGAAATGAGCAAAAAGTAGTCATCACAGCAAGTACAAACCTTTCAGAAGATGACATTAACGAAGCTATCAAAGACGCAGAAGCACATGCAGCAGAAGACAAAAAGAGAAAAGAAGAAATTGAAGTTAAAAATAATGCAGAAAGTTTAGTATACAACAGTGAAAAAACACTAGAAGAATTAGGCGACAAAATTAGCGGAGAAGAAAAAGCCAAAGTAGAAACAGAAATAGACGCAACCAAAAAAGCCTTAGAAACAAACAACGTAGACACAATCAAAGAAGCAACCGACAAACTAACCAAAGTTTTCTACGAATTATCCGAAAAACTATACTCCCAAGCCGGAGCCCAAAATGCAGCAACAGGAGCAACCACTGAAGAAGGGGCAACCGCCGAAGGCGACAACGTAGTAGATGCAGATTACGAAGTACAAGATAACGACAACCAAGAATAAAAATGTAGGGGCGTGGTCTTGACCCGCCCCCAATATTTCAATTTCAGAAAAATTAATATAGAACACATTTTTGCAAAAATGTCAAGTTGACAAAAACGCAAAAATATGATATAATAAAAGGTTAGACATCATTTTTACATATACATATAAAAATTGTATCTATATGTAAGAACAGAAAAATAAAAAGAGGTAAAATATATGGCAGACTATATAAAAGATATCAGAGAGAAGATAGGGCATGACATGATTTTTATGCCAGCAGCAGGAGCTATTTTATACAAAGATGGCAAAATTCTATTGCAGCAAAGGCAAGATAATGGTAAATGGGCAATTCATGGTGGAGCAATGGAACTAGGAGAAACTTTTTTTGCAAACCCTTGAAAGAGAATTACGTGAAGAAATAGGAATCAAACCGATAAGTCCTGAATTATTAGGAATTTATTCTGGAAAAGATTTATTTCATGAGTACCCAAATGGAGATAAAGTTTCTGGTGTAACGACAATATTTTTGGTCGAAACATATGAAGGAGAATTAAGAGAAGACAAAACAGAAGTTAAAAATTTGAAATGGTTTAATATAGAGAATTTACCAAAAGAATTACATATACCAGATATTAGACCAATAAAAGATTTACAAAGATTTTTAAAAAATCGAAAGATAATAATTGATTAAGTTAAGGTTGGAGGTCTTATAAAATGGCAAATAAAAGAGATTATTACGAAGTTCTAGGCGTCAGCAAAACGGCGACAGATGATGAACTAAAAAAAGCCTATCGAAGATTGGCGAAACAATATCATCCAGACGCAAATCCAGATAAAAAAGAAGAAGCAGAAAAGAAATTCAAAGAAATCAATGAAGCCTATGAAGTATTATCAGACAAACAAAAACGCCAGATGTATGACCAATTCGGCTTTGATGGCCCACAATATGGAGGCGGTCAAGGTGGAGGCTACTATTCGTATGGTTCAGGTTTTGACGGTTTTGGTGGTTTCAGTGACTTTGGCGATTTCGGCGATTTAGGTGATATATTTTCCTCCTTTTTTGGAGGTGGTTCCTCACGTTCAAGAAATACAAATGGACCACGAAAAGGGGCTGACTTGCGTGTTAATCTAAATATTACCTTTGAAGAAGCTTATTCTGGTGTGGAAAAAGAAATTACCTTGAATCGAAATGAAACCTGTAAATCGTGTAATGGAACAGGTGCAGAAAAAGGTTCCTCACCAGAAACATGTGGTGTGTGTGGCGGAAAAGGTAAAATTAAGCAAGTGGTGACAACACCATTTGGTCAAATGTCAACACAAAAAGTTTGTTCGACTTGTGGCGGAACAGGAAAAGTTGTTAAAAATCCATGTTCTAGTTGCCATGGAAAAGGAATTCATCGTAAATCGGTTAAAATTAAAGTTAAAATTCCAGAAGGAATTGATGAAGGTCAAACAGTTGTCCTAAAAGGAGAAGGAGAGTCGGGAGCAAATGGTGGGTCAAAAGGAAATTTATATATTGTGGTGCATTTGAAAAAACATACGATTTATACAAGACAAGGCGAACATGTCCTTTGTGAAATTCCGATTACGTTTACTGGTGCCACGTTAGGAACCGAGTTAGAAATTCCAATGGTAGATGGGAAAAAAGAAAAATATAAAATTCCAGAAGGAACGCAAACAGGAACTCGATTTGTTATTAAAAATAAAGGATTTAAAAGTGTCAATGGAAGCTGGAGAGGTGATTTTGTGTTTACGGTTAATGTTCAAATTCCGAAGAAATTAACAGCAGAACAGAGAAAATTAGTCACAGAACTAGCGAAAACCATGAATGAGCAACCACCAGTGAAGAAAAGAGGAATTTTTGGGTAAGAATTTTAGAAAAGGATACTATAAAATTGTATACAAAATCTTGACAAATGCATACAAAATGTATTATAATATATAAAAAGGAGAGAGTAGAATGTCTACCGTTAGAATAAATGATGATATAAAAAAACAAATTATGCCAATATTAGAAGATTTAGGATTGTCTTTAAGTGAAGCTATCAACTTGTATTTACATCAAATTAAATTAAATAATGGAATTCCTTTTGAGGTAAAAAGAAAAGGAATGATAGAATTAAATGACGGATATGGTTCGTACATTTGCGAATATGGTTATTTACATGATTATAGTAAATTAAATTTAAAAGCAATAGAAGAGGAAGCAAACAGCAATAAAACCTATCATTCAGCCAAAGAAATGTTTGAAGATTTGGAAAAGGAGCTAGAGGAAGAGGAATAAAAATGTATAAAATTGAAGCTAGCAATAGATTTAAACAAAGTTTAAAAAAAGCACATAAAAGGCGGTTACAATCTAAATTTACTAGAACATGTTATTAATATGCTATCAGAAGGTAAAACATTACCAGAAAGATATAAAAATCATCCCTTGAAAGGAAATCTTAAAGGATATTATGACTGTCATATATTACCAGATTGGGTATTGATTTATAAAATCGAAAAAGAAAAACTTACATTATTGTTATTTGATGTTGGTTCTCATTCTGATTTATTGGATAAATAAGACCAAAATTGAATATTATTTTGGAGATTGTGCTAATTTTTATAATAAAAAAAGGAAAAACACTTGATTTTTTCCTTTTTTTGTGTTATAATTATATAAATAATATACAAATTTATGAGAAAGGAAAGTGATAACCAAATGGGTACACTAAAAGAAAATATAAGAGAATCTAATAGTGCTATTAAAGAATGGTTTGAAGAATTTAAACGAGCTTGTGTAGAGTTAGCAAATACGTTTTTGGGAGAAGATATTGAAGATGTTGAAGCGTATGGGGATATGGAGCAAAACCAAGCTATAGAATTAGCTACCGCGGAAACGATTAAAGAAAATCCTGAAATGTCTAAGGATTTAAATAAGGTAGAAGAAGCCCTTGCGTATGAAGGAAGAAAGAGGGAAAAGTGGGCAGGAGAGTTGTTTAAATTTGAAATTCCTGAAACGATTGTAAGTGAAAAAGACGAAGATGGCTATCATAAAATTGAAGATAAAGTAACAAAGCATATCAAAGCAGAAGTATCAGAACAGCAAGCAAGAGAGGCTTCTGAAAAGGGGAGAGAAAAAGGCGGAAAACAAAAAACAAGAGTTGATGAAGATTAATAATTTTTTTAGTGTACATATTGCAATTCAAAATGAAATATGTTAAAATTGTTTTAAATAAAGATGACCGTTTGAAAAAGCAAAGTAAATAAGGAGCAAAATATTGAAGAGAGAGTAGGTTTTAGCTGGGAGCTTACTTAGTATTTCCTTGTTGAAAATTCACTTTTGAAGGTTCTTGTGCTGAAAATAGAAGTAGGTATAAGCGTTGGCTACGTTATAGCTAGATAGAGATTAAAAGAAATTTTAATGAAATTAGGTGGTACCACGAAGCATTCGTCCTATGTTGGAGGAATGCTTTTTTGTTTTTTAGGTAAGAAAATTTTAGGAGGAGGTTTTTTGTATGGGAGATAAAATTTCAGAAATGACGGAAGCAGTTAAGAAAAAGCTTGGAGAGATTAAGACTTTGCAGGAATTGCAGGAGTTAAAAGTGAAATATTTGGGAAAAAAAGGCGAGGTTACTTCTATGTTGAAAGGCTTAGGAGGAATGGCGCCAGAGGAGCGTCCACTTTTCCGGTCAAAAGGTTAATTCTTTGCGTGAGGAATTGGAAAAGATGATGGAAAGACGTGAGCGTCAAGTGAAAGAAAAGTTGATGGAACAGAGATTGCAAAAAGAAAAAATTGATGTTACTATGCCAGGAAAAAATATTGAACTTGGTTCGGTTCATCCAATTACGCAGGTAATTCAAGAAGTAGAAGAGATATTTTTGGGAATGGGCTACAGCATTGCAGATGGACCAGAGGTCGAAACAGCTGTTTACAATTTTGATAAATTAAATACACCAGCGGATCATCCAGCAAGAGATTTGCAAGATACGTTTTATATTACGGAAGATATTATTTTAAGAACACAGACTTCGCCAGTTCAGGCGAGAGTGATGGAGAATCAAAAACCGCCGATTAAAATTATTTGTCCGGGGGCGGTGTATCGTTCGGATACGTTGGATGCTACGCATTCGCCAGTGTTTCATCAGATTGAAGGTTTGGTGGTGGATAAAAATATTACGATGTCGGATTTGAAGGGAACTTTGGAGATGTTTGCTAAGAATTGTTTGGGGCAAAATACGAAAGTACGTTTTAGACCACACCATTTTCCATTTACAGAGCCAAGTGCAGAGGCGGATGTATCATGTTTTGTGTGTGGTGGCAAAGGTTGTAGAGTCTGCAAGCAGGAAGGTTGGATTGAACTTTTGGGTTGTGGGATGGTGCATCCAAAAGTTTTGGAGAATTGCGGAATTGACCCAAATGAGTATTCTGGTTTTGCGTTTGGATTTGGCGTTGAGAGAATTGCGATGGCGAAGTTTGGGATTGATGATTTGAGGTTGTTGTATGAAAATGATGTACGTTTTTTGAAACAATTTTAGAACATAACCGTAGGGGCGATTATCAATCGCCCGCAGATATAGAAATGCAAACATTGAGAAAAGATAAGGAGGAAAAAGATGAAAGCAAGTATAGACTGGCTAAAAGATTTTAGCGATATTAATGTTTCTGGAAAAGAATTAGGGGATATTTTAACCATGACTGGCTCTAAATTAGAAACCCTTGAAGAACGTGGAAAAGATATTAAAAATGTAGTAGTGGGAAAAATTTTAGAGATTGAAAAACATCCCAATGCGGATAAATTAATTGTTACCAAAGTTGATGTTGGAACTGAAATTTTGCAAATTGTGACTGGTGCTGACAACGTAAAGCCCGGCGATGTTGTTCCGATTGCAAAAGATGGCTCTTGTTTGCCTAGTGGCGTGAATATCAAAAAAGGTGAACTTCGTGGCGTGGAGTCAAATGGTATGATGTGTTCTTGTGGGGAATTGAATATTCTAGTTGATCGATATCCAAATCAAATCGAACATGGCATTATGATTTTGCCACAAGAAATGGAAAGTAAATTAGGCGAAAATATTGTGGACGTTTTAGGATTAGAAGAGGAAATTTTGGATTTTGAAATTACCTCGAATCGTCCAGATTGCTTTTCGATTGAAGGTTTGGGACGTGAAACAGCAGTTTCATTAAATACTGAATTTAAAAATCCCCGTAAAAATTTGGATGAGATGAGAGTGGAAAATAAACCAGAAATCGAGGGTTTAAAAGTGGATATTACAGCACCAGACTTGTGTTATCGTTATATCGCAAGAGTTGTAAAAGACGTAAAAGTTACAGAATCGCCAGACTGGATGAAGAGACGTTTGGAGGCGTGTGGTGTAAGAAGTATCAATAATATTGTGGATATTACAAATTATGTGATGTTAGAACTTGGTCAGCCAATGCATGCTTTTGATATTAACTCGATTGTGGGAAAACATATTACTGTAAGACGTGCTCAAAATGGCGAAAAAATTACGACCTTGGATGAGGAAGAACGAATTTTAAATGATGAAATGCTTGTGATTAGTGATGAAAATAAAGCGGTTGCAATAGCTGGTGTGATGGGAGCTCAAAACTCGGAAATAGAAAATTCAACAACAACGGTTGTGTTTGAATCAGCTGTTTTTAATGGAGGAAGTGTCCGAAAAACTGCGAAGAAGGTGGGGCTTCGTACAGAAGCTTCGAGTCGTTATGAAAAAGGTTTGCCAGCAGAAAATGCAGAAAGAGCGATTAATCGTGCAGTGGAATTAGTAGAATTGATTGGCGTTGGAAAAGCAGTAGATGGCAAAATTGATGTTTATCCGACCAAACAGCAATTGAACAGGGTTGAATTTAATCCTGAAAAAATTAATCGTTTGTTAGGAACGAATATTTCTCGAGAAGATATGGTGAAAACTTTGGAAAAACTAGAAATGAAAGTAGAAGGCGATGTTGTTATTCCACCTTATTTTAGGGTTGACATTGAGTGTTTGGCTGATTTAGCAGAGGAGATTGTTCGTTTTTATGGATATGATAAAGTGGGGTGTACATTAATTAATGCAGAGGCAACTTTGGGAATTCGAACGAAAATGCAGAAATTGGTGGATAAAATTCGTCAAACTTTGGTGAATAAAGGCCTATCTGAAATTTGTACGTATGGGTTTATTTGTCCTAATGATTTGGATAAAATGGCGATTTCTGAGGATAGCGATTTGCGTACACAAGTAATCCCCGTAAAAAATCCACTGAGCGAGGATTATTCAATTATGCGAACAACAACACTTCCAAGCATGATGCAAATGCTTGTGAACAATCAAGCGAAAAAAAATAAAAATGTTGGTTTATTTGATATTTCTAGGGTTTATAGAAATGTGGCTGGGCAAATTGAAAAAGGAAATGTGCCACAAGAGGATACCATGGTGACTTTGGGGATGTATGGAGAAAATATGGATTTCTACATTTTAAAAGGTTTGGTGGAAAAGATTCTGACGGTGAGTTCTGTTTTGCGCTATGATGTGGTAAGTGAACGATGCAATAATAGCTATCATCCGGGGAAAACAGCGAATATTAAGGTTGGTAAGGATATCATTGCGACATTGGGTGAAATTCATCCAGAAGTGGCGGAGAATTATGATGTTAGAGGGCAAGTTTATGTGGCTGAAATTTGGCTAGATAAATTGGTTAAGTATGGCAAGATGAGTAAGAAATATACGGAAGTTGCTAAGTTCCCAGCAGTGGAGAGAGATATTGCGATGGTGATTGATGAAAGTGTTGAGGTTGGCGATATTGAGAGGGCAATTCAGAAAAAGGGAAAGAAGATTTTAGAAGAGATTTGCTTGTTTGATGTTTATCGAAATGAGAAATTGGGGGAAAATAAGAAAAGTGTTGCATATAGCTTGAAGTTTAGAAGTAAGGATAGAACGCTTACGGATGAAGAGGTAAATCGCACGATGGAAGAGATTGTGGAGGAATTGGAGAGCAGTTTGGGAGCTGAGCTTAGAAAGTAGGAAAATGAGAAATAAGTTTTATCAAAAAGTAAACTTTTGTTTGACAAATCAAATGTTTTGTGATAAAATTATTTTACGAATAAAAGTTTCCCATAAAAATAAGAAAAAGGAGTGATGAAGATGAAGAAAAAAGATCCGAATAGTATCAATAAAAGAGAAAAAGCAATCCTAAAATTTATTGAGAAAAATATTAAAACAAATGGGTATCCGCCATCTGTTCGAGAAATTGGAAAGGCAGTTGGTTTAAAGTCGACTGCAACTGTGCATGGATATTTAGCGGCACTAGAGAAAAAAGGATACATCAAAAAAGAAAGTCAAAAAGGTAGAACCTTAAAATTGCTAAAAGGTGGAGCCTTAGAAGAGGAAAATCAAGAAACGTTTGAGAAAGAATTTTATTCAAACAGAGAAATGGTAGAGGTACCAATTATAGGAAAAATTACAGCAGGAGAGCCTATTTTAGCCGTTGAAAATGTAACAGATACTTTTCCAATTCCACTAGATTTTGTGGGAAATAGTGAAAGTTTCATGTTAGTAGTAAGAGGCGAAAGCATGATTGAAGCAGGAATTTTGAGCGGAGACTATATTTTAGTAAGAAAGCAAAATACTGCAATTAATGGAGAGATTGTTGTTGCCTTAATAGACGATGAGGCAACGGTTAAGACTTTTTACAAAGAAAAAGACCACATCAGATTACAACCTGAAAATTCTACGATGGAACCAATTATTGTGCCAAGTTGTGAGATTTTGGGGAAAGTTACTGGCGTATTTAGAAAAATGTAGATGGATATAGAAGTTATTGTTGATAGACATGACTTCTTTTTTCGCTTAAGAAGGGGGAAAAGTAGTAACGACAAAAATTAATTTACATAATATATAATAGGAGGGATAAACATGATAGAAAATAATCAAGGAAATTTTCCAAAAAATGCAATGTTTGGTCATGCTTATGTAATGGACCAAGTGTTAAGAAAAACCTTTTCTCCTGAGGAAGCTTTGAAAAGGGGAACGGTTTTCCCAGAGTTAGCTACTTCTTATTCTCCAGGAGATTCTATGCGAGAAATCGAATTTTTGAAAAACTATGGAAGAGGAGGGCATAAAGAGTAATGGAAATGAGCAACCAAGAAAGTAGAGATAGTTTACTAAAAAAGATCATGGAATATAAGTTTTATATTAATGATTTGACGTTATATCTAGATACGCATCCAAACGATAGGAAAGCACTTGCTTTGCACAATGAATATGTTGAAAAATTGGATGTAGTGACAAAGAAATTTGAAAAAATGTATGGGCCACTTACCATAGAAACAGTTATGGAAAGCTGGGAATGGGCTCAAGATTTATGGCCATGGCAAAGGGGGTTTAATAGATAATGTGGAATTATAGTAGAAATTTGCAATATCCAATTAATATAAAAAATAGGAATCCAGAGATGGCAAAGGTAATTATTAGCCAATATGGTGGACCAGATGGAGAATTGGCAGCATCTCTTAGATATTTGTCGCAAAGATTTGGTATGCCAGATAAAAATGCGAAGGCAATTTTGAATGATATTGGAACAGAAGAATGTGTACCATGATGTTGTCAATAGCTAAAGACAAAATTTACAATATTAGCTATTGACTGTAAAATATTAGATTTAATAAATTTGCAATTTTATGTAAAATATAGTATAATTTGGTAGAAACTGAAAATTTTTATTTCAAATCTTGCTAAATAGCAAGTAGAAAGTGTGACTTTATGCAGAATATCCTTTTTGTACCATATCCAACCTTCTCAGATGACAAAAATATTTATTTTAAATTGGAATTACTTTATGGTAGATTCCCTAACAATACAGTCGTTGGAAGTGGTTCAGCAATCTTAGCTAGAGGTAATCTTACAGAAAAAGCACATTTTTCCTATTATGATTATTATCTGTATGATGAAAATTTATTGGATATGCTTGATGATAATCACGAGGAGGAGGCTCTTGAGAGTTGCAACAAGGTTGCAAAAGCAATTTGGGGATAATATATCCCCTTTTTTTATGTAATTTATTTAGTTCTAGGTATCTTAGGATATATATGTAACTCAAAATTTGTTGGGTCAGAGTTCTTCTTTATAGCCTTTTCTGTTTTTAAATAGGTAACTCTAGCTATAATGCTTTTTAGTAAAATGTTTTTATCTTCAGCAGTTTTTAACTTATCATATAAATCTATTACATTCTCTAATTTAGGTATCATAGTTTCTTTTTCATTTTGGATTTCAGTATTTTTATTCAAGAGTTCATTGTATTCACTTAGTTTACTTTCTAAATTTACTATGTTTTCTTTTATAGTTTTTGAACGATTTATAAATTCATCTTTACTATAAATACCATTTTCTAAAAAATCATATATTTTATCTAGTTTAGTATTTTCTCTTTCCAATTCTTTTTTTGCCGAAACAATAGACTTTTCAATTAACTTATTATTTTCAGTATTTGAATTATCTTTAACTTCATAATCCACCTTATAATTTTCAAGCCAAATTTTTAAAGCTTCAATTATTTTGTTTTCTACTATATACAGTTTAGAACTTATATTATTACATTTTGAGTTAGAACATATAAGTGTTGCAGGTTTATTAGATTTTGTATACGGTCTCCTTTGCATTGGCTTACCACATTTTTCACAAAATACTAATTCCACTAATGGATTTTTAATAATACTGTCGCGTTTCACTTTAGGAGCATTTTGTTTTCTTTTTTCTTGAACTAATTCCCAAGTTTTATTATCGACAATGGGTTCATGTAATCCATCATAAATTAAATATTCTTGATTACGAGGTCTACTAATAATAAGATGTCCATTTTTCGTTTTCTTTTTCTGTTTCCTTCTATTCCACACAATTTTACCAATATAGGTAGGATTAGAAAGAATATCTTTTACAGAAGAAATTGTCCATTCATTAGAAATTCTAGGTTTCAAATTCATATTACTTAACTGTTTTACAACTGAATTTATGGTGTTACTTTCAAATGTATATAATCGAAAGATTTCTTTTACAATAGGTGCTTCATCCTGATTGATAGATAAGGTATAACCTTTTGAATTTTTTAGTTTTACTCTATCATAACCAAAAGGAGCAATATTTCCTACAAATTTCCCTTCTGAAACAGAAATTTCACGACCTCTCTGCAGACGCCTATTGATTGTCTTATATTCTCTCCTAGACATAAATAATCCAAATTCAAAATATTCTTCATCAAATTCATTATCTGGGTCATAAGTTTTAACAGGTGTAATAATTTTTGTATGAGAATATTTAAAAACTTTAGAAACTCTGCCTTGATCAGCAGTATCACCACGAGCAAGTCTTTCTACTTCAACAACTAAAACACCAGCCCATTTTTCATTTTCAACATCTTTAAGAAGCTTTTGCATTTCCTTTCTTTCACTAATTGTTTCACCACTTACGACTTCTCGATAGATTTTGGAAATATGTAAATTTCGCTTTTCTGCTAAAGTAGTTAAAATCTTTTCGTGCCTTGCCAAAGTTTCGCCTTCGCCATATTTTTCAGATTCTATATCTTCTCTTGATTTTCTTAAATATATTGCATATGTGCCATTTTGCACATTTCCTCCTTTCCTTGTAATTTGTCTTTAACTTGTAATTAATTATATCTGTAATTGCAACAAATTACAACAAAGAAGGATTTATTTTTTTTATTAAATTAATAATAACATTATCTATGTATTCTTTTTGGGTAGCTGTATTTTCTACAATGTAATCATCATAGAATTTTATTTTTGTATTTCCAATAGTATATTCTTCTATCAACATATAAATCGCCTCTTTAAAATTTATGAGAAAAGCATAAAAAAATACCCAAGACGGGCTTGTCTTGAGCGAATTTATATTTTTCTATGCTAACATTATATGATGGGGAATTTATAAATTCAATTCCGTTTTATTTCCCTTTTTTCTAAAATTTTATCAAATTATTGATAAATCAAGTAATTTATGTTAATATATAGTAAATATTAAATTGTAAAGACTAACTCAACAACAATTGTAAGGAGGAAAGCATATGAAGTTATCAAGAGTTATTAAACGGAGAAAATTTTACAAAAATGTAAAATTTGAAAGCAAAAAAGTAAAAGAATATTTGTATAAACCAATCTTTTCTTTTGCTACACAGAATGACTTAAATAAATTTGAATATATTACAAATTATGTGAGTCATGCAACAGTAAAAAAACATTTTGAAACTGGAGAGGTTGTTTTTAACATTGTTTATCCTGTTACTATTTCGGGTACAAGCATTTCGAAGATACAAATTACAGATGCCAAAGGTAATATTTTTAATATCTCATTATTACCACCTAAAACAATTATTTATTATGAAATAGAAGATGATACAACAATTAACCTCTTTATAGCTAATTATTTACCAGATGAAGATGAAGAACGGTTTTATACAAAAAAAGTCTGTTACCATATTGTATAGCTTGAATTTCTTTATGCTTCAAACAAAATGGACTTAGTTATATTGACTAGGTTCATTTTTGTGTTAATCCTCTTTTTTAGTATAATGTGCTTTATAAAATCTAAAACACCTCATTAAAAATGAGGTCAGGAAAACATGTTTAACAAAATGTCTATACATTTTTTAAGATGTTCAAAACAAATTGCACTATGCTATTTCTGGACATACAGCAGCAGAACTTATTTATAATACAGTAGATGTAAATAAGGAACATAGGGGACTTACAAACTGGAAAAATATGCAGATTATTTAGGAATTACACTAACAATGCAAAGTTCAGAACTAGAATGGGAAAAAGCAGTAAAGATATTTATTAATAGATTGCAAGGAAGATATTTTGATGCAATTAAGAGATTTTAATCAAAAAATGGCATTGAGTTTTTATAAAGATATTAGATGTGGTGTTATGCATTTTGGGAATACTAAAAGAAGCAGTAGATTAACATGTGATTCAAA
This sequence comes from uncultured Clostridium sp., assembly GCA_948435735.1. GTDB lineage: Bacteria > Bacillota > Clostridia > TANB77 > CAG-508 > Scatovivens. The sequence goes on along the minus strand of CAOJGX010000007.1, from coordinate 28,491 downwards.
TGATCTTATTACTGAAATAGAAGGTAAAAATATTAGTGTAGATATTAGTGTTTTAGAAGAAAGATTAGAACAATACTTTCAACAATATATTGAAGAAATAAAGAAAGGAAGTCAAACAGAATTAAGAGAAAACTTTATTATAACAATGAATTATATATGCAATATATATCAAAAAGATGAAAAATGGGAAATATGAAAAGTTCATTTAGTGTACTTTAGTTCACCAGTGAACTGATTTGAATTTTACAGCCAACAGCACTAAATTTTTTCAAGTGACATCATCATGGAACAGAAGAATTAGCCCATCTAGAAATGGTTGGAACACTAGTTCACCAACTAACGGAAGGAGCATCTATCGAAGAGATTGAAAAAGGTGGTTTATCAGCATACTATACAGATCATGGCTTAGGTGTATACCCACAAGCTGCAGCTGGTTTCCCATTTTCAGCAGCTGTACTTGCCGTAAAAGGTGACCCAGTTGCTGATTTAACAGAAGACTTAGCAGCAGAACAAAAAGCACGTGCTACCTATGAAAAACTAATCGACTTATGCAAAGATGACCCAGATGTTGTCAATGTTTTAAGATATTTGCGTGAAAGAGAAGTAGTTCACTTCCAAAGATTTGGTGAAGCTTTAAATGGCGTACAAGAAAAATTAGCACAAAAAAGATTTTATATGAATGGTGTCGATAAAGCCATGGATAAAACGAATGATATGATTATTAAAAATAATATTGTAAGAAGTACACCCGGTATGAATTGGGGAAGTTGTAAAGACTAAAGAGCAATTTAATAATTTTAGCTTAACCTTTTATTATACCATATTTTCATACAAAAGTCAACTTGACATAATTAAGAAAATGTGGTATCATAGTAGAGTTAAAAATTTGAGAAGAAATAATCTTATATTATTTCTTCTTTTATTATTTTTGAAAAGAAAAGCCTATAGGCATTAAAGAATACTGCAGGGGACTAAATGTTTTATATTTAATGAATGTATTTTTTTGCAAAACTTTGCACAATCTTTTTAAAAGTGATATAATCACAATAAGAAAGAGGAAAAACAATGGCAAAAAAATATTTAGAAAAAAATGTGTTGGATGCAGCTATCGAAAGATTAGAGGCTATTTTTACCAATTTTGACAATGTATATTTTAGTGTCAGTGGTGGAAAAGATAGTTCTGTTATGGTGCAATTGGCCAACCAAGTTGCCAAACAAAAAAAGAAAAAATTTGATGTTCTATTTGTTGATTTAGAAGCACAATATCGTTATACGATTCAACATATTGAAGAATTGAAACAATTATCACAGATTCGTGATTTTTATCATATTGCCTTACCACTTGCTTTGCGAAATGCAGTATCTATTTTGCAGCCAAAGTGGATTTGCTGGGAGGAAGAAAGTAAGCATTTATGGGTAAGAAATATGCCTAAAACTTGTATTAACATGGAAAATTGCCCATTTTCTTGGTTTAAAAAAGGAGAAGAATTTGAGGAATTTATTTTGCAGTTTGCCAATTGGTATCAAAAAAAATATCAAGGGAAAGTTGCTTGTGGTGTGGGAATCCGAACAGATGAGAGTTTGAATCGATTTCGCACGATTGCTTTGCAAGATAAAAAAGTCACATTTCAAAATTATCATTGGACAACCAAATTGAAAATTCACGAAAAACACATCGATGTTTATAATTTTTACCCAATTTATGACTGGACAGCAGAAGATATTTGGGGAGCAGTCAGCCAATTAGACTTAAAATTTAACTATATTTATGAGTTAATGTATAAAAATGGTTTAAGTATTTATGAACAGCGACTTTGTCAACCCTATGGAGATGACCAAAAAAATGGCTTAAATCAGTTCAAAGCACTAGAATATGATACTTGGGGGAAAGTTTTAAATCGTGTCAATGGTGTTAACTTTGGAAATATTTATTGTAAAACAACAGCACTTGGTAATATCAAATCTTGTAAACCTATCTTTATGTCTTGGCAGGAATATACGGTGTTTTTATTGGAAAGCATAGGGATTTATAATCGAGATTTGATGTTTCATTATTTCCGAAAAATCAAAAAATTCATGATTTGGCATCAAAACAAATATGGAATTGGTTTAAATGATATTCCAGATACAGCTGAATGTAAATTAGAAGGGCAAAAAAAAGTCATTTCTTGGCGTAGAATTGCACGAGCCATTGAAAAAAATGACTTTTATTTACGCAGATTATCGTTTGGTCAAACCAAAAGTGATGATAAACAATTAATGGAATTAATCCATAAATGGGACAATCTATTGAATAAAACAACCATAACAGACGATAAAACGTTGCAACAAATAATTCAAGAAAAATATCAATAAAGGAGAACAAATATGATACTTAAAATCACTAATCAAGACGAGGATTTTTATTCATACATGGGCAAATTTTTTGGCTCAAGAATAGTAGAGAAATGCACCAATGATAGAATTTACGATGATGATAATAAAGAATGGTATGTCTATTTAGAAAAGGATAAAGTCAAAGCATTTGTATCAATTAGCAAGAACGTAATCAAGAATATTTATGGAGCAAAAGACGAATACTTGGAAGAAATATTAAATCACATAAGAAAAGAAGTGGTATTAATGGATAGTATTGTAACCAATTGTTATTCCAACCTTTATGAAAAGTGCGGTTTTGAAATCAAACAACAAACTTATAAAAATTTTGTGACGATTCATTGTAAAAAAGAGGAGAAAAAGTAAAAATGAGTGAAATAGAATTTCCAGTATTAAATGTAAAAATGGTGGATATTGATAAAGTAATTGCCAATGATTATAATCCCAATAAAGTAGCCCCACCAGAGATGGAATTATTAAAACATTCCATTGAAGAAGATGGCTATACTCAGCCAATTGTAACGTATTATGATAAAAATCGAGATATTTATATTGTGGTAGATGGTTTCCACCGTTATCGCTGTGCCAAAGAATATTTCCATTTAAAGCAAATTCCAATTGTTACGATTGACAAAGATTTGGAAAATCGTATGGCAAGCACCATTAGGCACAATCGAGCAAGAGGAACGCACCAGATTATTGATATGTCTCATATTGTCCTAACCTTAACACAAAATGGTTGGTCAGAAATGGAGATTTCGAAACATTTGGGAATGGAGTTAGATGAGATTATTCGTTTAAAACAGATTACTGGTTTAAAAGATATGTTTGCGAATCATACGTTTAGTAAATCGTGGGAGGAAATGGAGGAAAAGATTATAAAAAACCAATTGACATAATCTAATAATTTGTGATATAATATTTTTCACGAGGAATTTACGATGTATTATAATTGGAAAGAAAACACGAACACAGAAGAACTAAAAATTGTATGTAATTTAATAAAAAACGGTGAAATCATTATATTTCCTACAGAAACAGTTTATGGAATTGGAGCCAATGCATTTGACGAAAAAGCAGTTGGCAAAATTTTCATGGCTAAAGGCAGACCATCTGACAATCCTCTAATTGTGCATGTTGCCAACAAAAAAACAATCCATGAAATTGCCAAATCCATTACCCCAATAGAACAAAAACTAATCGACAATTTTATGCCTGGTCCATTTACTTTAATTTTAAATAAAACTGACAAAATACCAGATATTGTTTCTGCTGGGTTAGATACTGTAGCGATACGAATGCCTGATAATGTCATCGCAAGAGGAATTATCACATTTTCTGGGGTACCCATTGCAGCACCGAGTGCTAATATTTCAGGAAAGCCAAGTGGAACAACCGTAGAAGATATCCGAAAAGAATTAGAAGGCAAGGTTTCAGCAATTGTAGATGGAGGAGAAACTAAAATTGGGCTGGAATCTACTGTTGTAAAAGTAATTGATGAAGTTCCTTGCATTTTAAGACCGGGAAAAGTAACAGCAGAAGATATTGAAAAAGTGATTGGAGTTGTAGATTTTGGGAATGGAATTTTTATGCCAGTAAAAGAGGAGGAAAGAGTCGAAACACCAGGGGTCAAACACAAGCATTATGCACCGGATACGCCAGCTCAAATTTTGTATTCAGAAGATGAGCAGTATTTAGTTTTTCAAATGAACCATGCCATAAAAGCCTATAAAGGAGATGTAGTAGTACTTGGATTTGAAGAACACAAAGACAAAATTGTTGTATCACAAGATCGTTTTATTAGTTTAGGAAGCAAGCAAAACTTGGATGAAATTGCGAGAAATATTTATGCATCTTTAAGAAAAGCAGATGCTGTAGGTGCACAAATGATACTCATTGAAGGAACCCCAAAAGAAGGAATTGGTATGGCAATTATGAACAGATTGTTAAGAAGTTGTGGATACAATTATGTAGAATTTTAAGCGGAGGATAAAAATGTATTTAATTGTAGGCTTAGGAAACCCAGAATCAGATTATGCTAACACAAGGCATAACATGGGATTTAAGGTGATTAATCGATTGGCAGAAGAATATGAAATCAGTATTTCTAGAAAAAAGTTTAATAGTGAATACGAAAAAGCTGTCATAGAAGGTGAAAAAGTGATTTTGGTTAAACCGCAAACCTTTATGAATGTAAGTGGTGAAGCAGTTTATGAGTTTGTGAATTTTTATAAAATAGAACTTGACAAAGTAATGATTATTTATGATGATATGGATATTGAACCTGGCAAAATTCGAATCCGAAAAAGTGGTTCGCCAGGAAGCCATAATGGAATGAAGTCTGTTGTGCATTTTCTAAAGGATGAGAGTTTTCCACGTATTCGTGTCGGAATTGGCAAACCAAATGAGGCCGAAGATAGAATCCAATATGTAATTGGTGCGATTCCAGAAGAAGAGAAGACCAGTTTAGAAGAAGGTGTGGAAAAAGCAAAAGATGCTGTAATAGAATTACTAAAAAACGGAATTGATGCAGCCATGAATGCATTTAATTAAAAGGAGAAAAAGATGAAAGTAGGAGTTGTGTCATTAGGTTGTAGTAAAAATTTGGTTGATTCAGAGATGTTGATTGGTCTGTTTCAAAAAGAAAAATTTGAGCTTGTTCAGAAGCCTGAAGAAGCGGATATTCTTATTGTCAACACATGTGGTTTTATTGAAAGTGCAAAAGAAGAGGCAATTAACACAATACTAGAAATGGCAGAATTTAAAAAAATAGGAAAATGTCAATATTTGATAGCAATAGGCTGTTTAGTGAAAAGATACAAAAAAGAACTTGAAAAATCCCTACCAGAAGTCGATTTATTTGTTTCAGTAGATGAATATGAGAATATATGGAATAAAATAGAAGACATGCTTGGTCACGAAAACAAGAAAAAATCAAACAATACTTTGGATTATTTAGAGCGCGTTATTGCTACTGGTAACACAACTGCCTATTTAAAAATTGCGGAAGGTTGTAGCAATTGTTGCACGTATTGTGCGATTCCAAGTATTCGTGGCCCGTATGTTAGTAGACCACTGGAAGATGTTTTGCAAGAGGCGGAAAGATTGGCTGGATTAGGCTATAAAGAAATTATTGTGATTGCACAAGATACAACGAAATATGGGATAGATTTATATGGTGAGCCCAAATTAGCAGAACTTTTAGAGAAACTTTGTCAAATAGAAGGCTTTAGATGGATTCGATTTTTGTATGCGTATCCAGAAAGTATTACAGATGAATTGATTGAAGTCGTGAAAAAGAATGAGAAAATTTGTCATTATTTTGATATTCCATTACAGCATTTTTCCGATAAAATTTTAAAGAGAATGAACCGAAAGAGTAATGCTAAGGCGATCGAAGAATTAATGATAAAATTGCGTAGGGAAATTCCAGATGTAATAATTAGAACTACTATGATAGTAGGATTTCCGGGTGAAACAGAAGCAGATTTTACAGAATTATATGAATTCATAAAAAGAGCAAAATTTGAAAAACTAGGTGTTTTTCAATATTCCAAAGAAGATGGCACACCAGCAGAGCGATTGCCAGAGCAAATTCATTATAAAACCAAGCAAAAACGTTGGAATCTGGTAATGAGAAGACAAAACGAGATTTCACAAGCCAACTTACAAGAAAAAGTTGGAAGCACATTATTAACTTTAATTGATGGCTTTACAGATGATGGAAAATATGCAATAGGCAGGAGTTATATGGATATTCCAGATGAAGATGGAGTGATTTATATGCAAAATAACCAAAAAGTAAAAGAGGGAGATTTTGTAGAATGTGAAATTATCAAAGTTAACGGATATGATTTACTAGGAAAATTAAAACAATACCTGTAGGGGCGATTATCAATCGCCCGCTTTTATATCACAAAATCACCTTTTTACATCACAACCATTGACAAATGTAAATAAATATGATATAAGAAAATAATTCTAAAATATATTCTATATTTTATATTTCAAGGCATTTCGCCGCAGGATTCATGAAAGTAAAAATTTAAACAAATCCAAAAAGGCCACACTGAATGGAAATTACGAGAAAAAGAATTTTCAACCTATATCTTGACAGATGTATGTGAAATTCATATAATTGAGTTACCGAAATTAGAAAAAGTTGTAGAAAATAATAAATTAACAATCAAAGAACAAACATTATCAAACTGGGTAAAATTTTTGTTGAACCCAAATGAATAAAGTACAAAAACCGATTAACCAAAAGGAGACCAAAATGTTCAAAAAACTACTTACTTTTTTCATGTTAATATTCATTATAATTGGCCTTGCTGTCGGAATATACTTTTCTGTTTTTTCAGCTGATGGAACACAAGAAGAAGCGAAAATAGATGCTATTTTTGGTTCTATTCAAACCAAGACAGTTGAGGTTAGTGAATTTTTTACATATGGAAAATGTTTTAATTTTTCAGGCAAATTGGCAGGAATTGCAAAAGACAATTTTGAAAGCGCAAAATTATATTTGACAGATGGCAATGGATTTGAGAAATCATATTCATTAGATGGAAAAATTGAAGAAGGAAATCTGATGTTAAGCACAACAACTCAAATAAATACAGGGCTTATTTTAGACGATTTGGCAACTGGCGAATATATTGTTTTAGTAAGATTAAAAATGAACAATAGTATCAATCCAAAGTTTTACTCCTTATCAAATGATTCCGAATATGGCGATATCGAATATTTCACAATAACCAAAGAAGATATCAATCGTAAAATAAAGATAAACTTCAAAAATAAAACGTATAATGACCAAGAATATGCCTATTTAAGCCTTGATGTTACAGAAGAACACAAGCCAGAAGACATTTTTGATATCGTTCTTGATGCAGGTCACGGCGGAAAAGATACAGGAGAAAAAATTGGAAGTGATACAGAAGCAGATATTGCCTTATCGTATGCAAAATTATTAAAAGAAAGATTACAAGCTCAAGGCTTACAAGTCAAATTAACCAGAGATGACGAAAATACAAATACCTACACATCAACCAACATGTACGATGAAAACGGCAGAATTACAAGTGCATGTCGCTCTAAAGCAAAATATATGCTATCTTTCCATATCAATAATGGAAATAAAGGCTTGAAGGGCTTAGAGATTTATGCACCCTGTAAATCGGATTTGACTTTTGCACAAAGCATAGCAAACAAAATTGTGACCTATACCAATTTGGAGTATTCTAACAATCATTCTTTCAAAAAAGGAGAAGGCGTATACGTCAGAAATTTTACGAAAAGTGTGATAGATGAATATACAAATACAGCACATAAAAAAGGTTATGAGCCATATAATATAACGTTAGATACCCCCTATTTATATACCATTCGCGAGGTTGGCGGAATTGCTACAAATGCCTATGTAGACGGGCGTAATACAAGTTATGCAGCAAATTCGTATTATCGTTCGAATCAGGGAATTGAATGTTATCAAATTGAAATGGGTTATCTAAAAAATGATTTAGAAATCATAAAAAATGAAATGGATCAAGTTGTAACAGCCATTTCAGAAGCAATATTAGAAAATTTATAGAAATGAGGAACACATATGAAAATTTTAGATATCATAAAAGAACCGTACAGAAAAGCCAAAGCAAAACACACACAAAAAGTATTAATTAAAACAGATGATGATAAATTAGTAGTAAAAGCACTTTCAGCCGATGAAGATAATTCTGCGATTGACATTCATGCAGTTATAAAAAATATGGATAATCCTGAAAACATGGCAGAAGTGGTGGAAAATAATTTAGAAGAATTAATTGAGCAAGACAATGTAAAAAGTGCAATGAAATATTTGAATGATGGAGATATTCTTAGAATATTAAATGAAAATAATAAAGAGTTAGTAAAAAACAAAAAGATAAAATTAGCGATTGAAGCCATTGGGAGTAATGACAAAAAAATAAAAGCAATTGTAAAGAACGCAGCAAGTTTAAATGATTGCGAATTGAGTAAAATTTTAGAAACTTTGAAACCAGAAAAACAAGAAAAACGTAAAGCAGAGTTAGAAGAACAAAAGATAAGTATTGTAAGTAAGAGAATTTTAAGGCACATAATAAATAATGGGGGGGCGTGGCATTTAAAAGAGTTGACAGAGACATTAGAAGAAAACTCAAAATTATCAGTTGCGGAGAGATGTCTAGAAACTATTAGTGAATATGAAAAAGATAGAGATAAAAAGAAACATATTACTTCAAGTGCAAAAGTTAGATTAGTAGTGGATTTATTTGAATTAACCAATTTACCGTATGCCACAAAAGAAGAAACGTTAATAAATCTTTTAGATAAAGGTCTAACTTCTGGGGAAATCAAAGAGATACAAGATGTAATCGAACAAGAGAGGGTTAACAAAGGAAAAGAAGAATTAAAAAAGCAAGCAAGATTGCGTAATGAGAGGCTAAAAAGAGGAAATTTAGGCTTAGAAGAGCATGAATAATATTTGACAATAATTTCCAACTATGTTATACTATAAAAAAGGAGTATTTTAGTGAAAGTAAAACAACAAAATTACCAATTGTATCATCATTGTAGGAACGTTTAGCCTTCTTTCAAAAAAAGGTAGGCGTAAGCGTCATTTAGCATGCCTACAATAGATTGATTTTAAGCTATGTAGGTAGAAAGACTTACATAGTTTTTTTGTTAGAGTTTATAAAAAGGAGAGAAAATATGAAGAACAAAGTAAAACCTAGAACGTTGGCTGGAACGATGGAATTATTGCCAGCTGACCAAATTATCTTTAATCAAATGGTAGATAAAATCAGGAAAGTATATGAAAGTTTTGGCTTTTTGCCTTTGGATACGCCAATTCTGGAATTGTCTGAAATTTTGCTTGCCAAAGCGGGTGGTGAAACAGAAAAACAAATTTATCGTTTCAATAAGGGAGATAACGACTTATCTTTACGCTTTGACTTGACAGTTCCATTTGCCAAATATGTATCCATCCATCAAAATGAATTGGCTTTTCCCTTTAAACGATATCAAATTGGGAAAGTATATCGTGGGGAGAGACCGCAGAAATGTCGCTTCAGAGAGTTTTATCAATGCGATGTTGATGTGATTGCAGATAAATTGGCCCTTATGAATGATGCAGAAATGGTCAATGTGATTTATGAGGCGTTTAAACTGTTGGATTTAGCGAAGTTTACGATTTGTATTAACAATCGAAAGATTTTAAATGGATTTTTTGAATATTTGGAAATTTCCGATAAAAAAGTGGAAGTCTTACGAATCATTGATAAAATTGACAAAATTGGCGAAGACGCTGTGAAAGTAGAACTTGACAAGATTGGAGTCGAACAAGAAAAAATCAATCAAATTTGCCAATTTATTTTGATTGCAGGAAAAACGGATGAAAAAATGGCAAAGCTAAAACAAATGGGAATTGAAAATGAAGTCTTTGCAGACGGTTTGGCAGAACTTGAAAAAGTAGCAAAATACGTCAAAGCATTCGGCATTCCAGAAGAGAATTTTAACATTGATTTGAAAATTGCACGAGGCTTAGACTATTACACAGGAACAGTATATGAGACATTTTTTGATGATTATAGAAATTTGGGAAGTGTATGTTCAGGCGGAAGGTATGATAATTTGACAGAATATTATACAGACAGAAGCTTTCAAGGCGTTGGAATTTCAATTGGTTTGTCGCGTTTGTTTGCACAGCTGAAGGAAATGAATTTGATAAAGGCAAGTACAGAAGCGATTGCCCAAGTTTTAATGATTCCAATGACCGAAGAAGCCAGCGTTTTTGCCCTAAAAGTAGCCAAACAATTGCGTGATAATGAAATTAATACAGATATTTATTCCAATTTTAGCAAAGATATGAAAGCCAAATTAAAATATGCAGATAAGTTAAATATACCGTATGTGTGCATTATTGGTGAAGATGAAATACAAGAAAAGGTTGTCATGCTGAAGAATATGAAGGAAAAGGTGCAGGAAAAAGCTAGTGTGGAAGAGATGATACGAATCATTTCAAAATAGAAAGGAATAAGAAGAAATAAAAATGGAAGAAATAACAGTTATTGGAGCTGGTTTAGCAGGAACAGAGGCAGCATTGCAAATTGCTAAAAAAGGCGTAAAAGTAAAATTATATGAAATGAAACCACATAAGTTTTCGCCAGCGCATTCGAGCGAAAAGTTGGCTGAAATTGTGTGTAGCAATTCGTTTAAATCGAACAGCTTGACAAATGCATGTGGTTTGTTAAAAGAGGAATTAAGAAGGCTAGGAAGTGAGTTGATTCCAATTGCTGATAGTGTTTCTGTGCCAGCAGGTCAGGCACTGGCGGTTGACCGAGAAAAATTTTCAAAAGCAGTTACGGAGAAGATTGAGAAAAATCCCAATATAGAACTAATCCGCGAAGAAATCACGCAAATTCCCAAGCAAGGAAAGGTCATTATTGCGACTGGCCCACTTACTTCAGACGAATTTTCTCACAAAATTAGCCAATTAATCGGCCAAAAAGATTTGTATTTTTATGATGCAGCTGCACCCATTATTGAAAAATCTTCGATTAATATGGAAATTGCCTTTTGGGGTGACCGTTATGGCAAAGGAGACAGTTCCTACCTCAATCTTCCTATGAACCAAGAGGAATACTTAAATTTTTATCAAGCCTTAATTCATGCAGAAGTGGCAACCTTGCATGATTTTGAAAAAAGAGAGATTTTTGAGGGGTGTATGCCTGTTGAAATCATGGCAAAAAGGGGAGAGGATACGCTTCGATTTGGGCCGCTAAAACCAGTTGGTTTTACAGACCCACGAACAGGTCAGAGACCGTATGCACTGGTTCAGCTAAGGCAAGATAATAAAGAAGGAACTTTGTTTAATATGGTTGGGTTTCAGACAAATTTGAAGTTTGGCGAGCAAAAACGTGTGTTTTCGATGATTCCGGGGTTAGAACATGCTAATTTTATGAAATATGGTGTGATGCACAGGAATACCTATATTGATTCTACGAAATTGTTGGATGCTTCCTATTGCTTAAAAAAGGATGCTAGAATTTATTTTGCAGGGCAAATAACGGGAGTGGAAGGCTATGTAGAGTCGATTTCGTCTGGTTTGGTGGCAGGAATGAATAGCTGTTCAAATGAGAAAATCATGTTTCCACGTGAGACGATGATTGGTGCATTGGCAGATTATATATCCACCGAAAATGAGAAATTTCAGCCGATGAATGCGAATTTTGGGATTTTGCCGGGCTTGGAGGAGAAGATAAGGAATAAGGTGGAAAGGTATGAGAAGATGTCGAGAAGGGCGCTTAATTGTATAAAAATGTAAAAATTTTACATAAAGTATTGACTTTTGTTTTTTTGTATGCTATAATATTATAAAATGATACAATAGGATAAATTTTGTTTGTTGGAAGGAGAAAATTTATGGGAAAAGTTATAATTGATTTAGAAGAGAAAGATTATGAAATTGAAAATATAGATGCGGAAAAAGGAAAATCATCTGTTGATAAAAATATGGCTCGAAAGAAAACTTCAAAATCAAATATAGGGAAAAGTAAAGAAACTAAAAAATTAAAAATGACAAAAGAAGAGCATACAAAAATTGAAAGTAAAATAAGAAGTTTGGAAAAAAAGAGAGATTTATTATATAGTCAATTTTATACAGATGATTCCAAAGAAATGAAGGAGTTGAATGCAGAATTGCGTAGATTATATAATAAAGTGCCGAAAGAAGTAAAGAAGAGAGGAGAGCAAAAAGCAAAAGGTAGACAAACTTCAGGACAAAAAATGACAGCAGAACAAATAAAGATCAAAAGTGAGATAGAAAAATTAGAAAATGAAAAAGATTTGTTATATAGTCAATTTTATACAGATGATTCTCAAGAAATTAAGGAAATAAACGAAAAATTACATAAATTATATGGTAAAATGCCAAAGATAAAGGCTAATAAGGACAATAAGGATAGTAAAAAAGATACAGAAAGGTCAAAAGTAAAATTAACGCCTGAGCAATTAAAAATAAAGGCTGAAATAGAAGAATTAAAAAATGAGAGAAATTTATTATATAGTCAATTTTACACAGATGATTCTCAAGAAATTAAAGATATAGATGAAAAATTAAGAAAACTATATGAAAAAATGCCAAAAGATAAGAAACCAGAGCCAAAGTTGACAGAAGGACAATTAAAAATAAAAGCAGAGATAGAAAAATTAGAAAATGAAAGAGATTTATTATATAGTCAGTTTTATACAGATGATTCTCAAGAGATAAAAGACATACAAGCTCGAATAAATAAGTTATATGATGAAATGAAAAAACCAGTAAAGCCAGAGAAGAAACCAGAACCAAAGCCAGAGAAGAAGCCAAATAAAAAACCAGAACCAAAGTCACGTCAAGAAGAATTAGAAGAGTTTTATAATAAATATCCAGGAACCAGACAAAATCCAGAACCAAAGCCAGAGAAGAAGCCAAATAAAAAACCAGAACCAAAGTCACGTCAAGAAGAATTAGAAGAGTTTTATAATAAATATCCAGGAACCAGACCAAATCCAGAACCAGAAACTCCAAATTTACCTTTACCAAAACAAACTAAATTAGATAAATTTTTGGATTTTGCTGGAGGAGTATTAGAAAAACTATCAGCACCGTTTAGATGGATGGCAAATACTAGATTGGGTAAGTTTTTCGGCAAAATATTTTCAAAAATAGCAAAGTTTGCTACAAGCAAAGTTGAGGCAGTGGCATTAAATGAGATTGAAGCAGAAGTAAAAGTGGATGAAGAATTAGCAAAAGTAGAAGAAGAGATTAAGAAAGATATTGAACCTGAAATGATGGTTGAAAAGAATTTGGATGAAGAAAAAAAGAGTGGGACAGCAACTAAAACTGAAGCAGAAAATCAAGTAAGTAAAGAAGAATTAAAAACTCAAAAAGAAATGGCACGTGAAATTAGGAAGATAATTAAAGAGAATGAAGGAAAAGATGTTAATGAAATAAAAGCATATGAATATAAAGGCGTTGAAATTGAAAATACTGGAAGTTTAAAGGTTATAGCAGATTATTTAGAAGGTAAGAAAAAAATACAAGGCAAAGGAAGAGTTGTTGTGTCAAAAAAAGGGGAACGATTGAGATTGCAACCAGATGGTAGTTTAAAACATGAAAAAACTTTTGAAGAACGTTTAAGGGATAACAAAGCTGCTAAAACAAAAGAAGAAGAAAATATCCCTTCAAAATTGAAAGAGGCAATAGACAAGATAGAAGTAAATAAAGATTGGGATAAAGGTGAAAGATAATTTTCAAGGAGTGAATTTGTTTCACTCCTTTTTATATGAGCAATAAATACGTCAAAATCACCGACAAAAACGCTTGCAAAGTCTTTCCATAAAGATACGGCTTAATCGAAATCTTCGATTTTGCAATAATCGAAAACACTTGCAACAGCACAGAAAGGCCACCAAATCCTAGCAAAAAACTGCAAGTCAAAATACAAGGAAGAGGAAAAGCAGGATAGGAACTGCTTGCCACTTGAATTCCATTGGTTAGTTCAATCATTCCAGTTAGAATACTTAAAGCAAGTTCATAAGGAACACCGAAATTTGCTAGAAAATGAGCCAAATTTGTTAAAATTTCTAAACTTGACAAAATCGATATAATCACAGAAAATAAAACAACAAATCCACCAATGAGTAAAATGGTAGAAATTGATTTTTTGATAGCATCTCCTAAAATTTCACCTAAATTGGAAACACGGATTAATTCTTTACTTTCTGACTTGTAATTGCGAAACGTAAGGTCCACTTGATTTCTTTTCCAAAAACGAAAGGTAAATCCTACGATAAGCGAGGATAAAATATGGCTAATTAACAGGATTTTTCCAACCTGTGCATTGCCTAAAAGAGAAACACCAACAGAACCTAAAATAAAAATAGGTCCAGAATTATTGGTATAGGCAAGTAATCTTTCTGCTTCGGATTTGGAGCAGATTTTATGATCGTATAAATTACAAACCACTTTGGCACCAACCGGATAACCACTGATAACTCCCATAATAATAGCAATGGCACTCTCGCCAGGAACATTGAAAACAGGTTTCATAAATTGATTAAGGAATTTTCCTAGAATTTGGACAAAATTGGTTTTGCATAATAATTCCGTTGCGATGAAAAATGGGAAAAGTGTTGGTAAAACAGAATTTGCCCAAAGTTTTAGACCGTTTTGTGCTGCTTCTAAGTTAGAGGCTGAAAAAAGCATGAGACTTAAGATGAATGATAAAAATAATACGGTAAAAAAATATTTTTTGATTGAGATGACAATAAATCGCATAATTTCCTCCATTCTATAGAATATATATGCAGGTGGGGAGGAAAATAGAACTGAAAAAATAGAAAAAATTTTAAAAAAACTATGGAAAAAAGTTATAAATTGTGGTAAACTACCAAAAGGGGGATAAATTTATGGAAAAGGAGATTACGGTGAAAGAATTTGAAACTATGGTAAATTCTATTGATGTGATAGAAGAGCCAATTATTGTAAAAAGAGAGAATAAACAAGATTTAGTTGTGATCAGTTTAGAACAATATAAAAAAGAATTATTTTTAGCTGAGCTTTCGAGTAAACTCGAAAAGAGCGAAAAAGAATATGAGCAAGGAAAGATTCATAAGGCAAGGGTTGTTTTTAAAGAATTGAGAGAAAAATATGGATATTGAGTTATATGAAATTGTTTTCACGGATAGTGCAAATGCCGATTTAGAAGAAATATATGAATATATTCATAAAAAATTAAAAGAGGAAAATTCTGCAGAAGACTTGATCGATAGTATAGAAAATAATATTTTGAGATTAGAAAAATATCCCTATTCATGTGTTGAAGTAAATGTGAAACCACATAAACGAATGTATCGAAAATTAGTGATAGATAAATATATTGTTTTATATAGAGTAAATGAAGAAAGAAAACAAGTAATTATATTTAATGTGATTTATGGTAAAAGAGATTATTTAAACAATTATTGAAACAAAAGTCCTACTTTATAGTAGGGCTTAAATAATTTGTATTTTTTCTAAAAATTTTCAAAAAACTATGGAAAAATTTATAATTTGTGATACAATAACATAAGTTAAATATAATAAAAGGAGAATTGGATATGTTAACCTATAAAAGAGTCTTACTAAAGCTAAGTGGAGAGGCAATGTCTGGCGACTTGGGGCATGGAATTGATCCGGATATTGTAGGAGCGATTTGTGACCAAATTAAAATTGCCTTGGATATGGGAGTCGAAATGTCAATCGTTGTTGGTGGTGGAAATTTTTGGCGTGGCGCTAGAAATGGTCACAAAATGGTAAGAACAACAGCGGATTATATGGGAATGTTGGCAACAGCTATTAACGGTTTGGCATTGCAAGATGCGTTAGAAGCTAGAGGAATTAACACACGTTTGCAAACAGCAATTGAAATGCGCCAAATTGCAGAACCATATATTAAAAGAAAAGCTAGCAAACATTTAGCGAAAGGAAGAGTTGTCATATTTGCTTGTGGAACGGGAAATCCTTTTTTCTCAACCGATACAGCAGCAGCACTTCGAGCAGCAGAAACCGATTCAGAAGTAATTTTACTTGCCAAAACCATTGATGGAGTATATTCCGCAGACCCAAAAGTAGACCCATCAGCTATCAAATATGATGAAATCTCTTATATGGAAATTTTGAACAAAGATTTAAAAGTCATGGACTCTACAGCAACCTCGCTTTGCCGAGACAATCATATTCCATTACAAGTATTTGCCATCAGCAAGCCTGAAAATATCGTAAAAATTTTACAAGGTGACAAAATCGGAACCATCGTAAAATAACCGTTTGGATTGACACCCATATCGACCCAAACCCATTGTAAATATTTAATTTATAAATTTATAACAAAAACAGAAAGGAAAATAATATGAAAGAATTAGAAGATAAAATGCAAAAAACGTTAGACAGATTAGCAGAAAATTTTGCCGAAGTGCGTGCTGGGAGAGCCAATCCAGCGATATTAAATAAAGTAACGGTAGATTATTATGGAGTAGCAACTCCAATCAGTCAAATGGCTGGAATTTCTGTTCCAGAAGCTAGAATGATAGTCATTCAACCTTGGGATATGAATACCTTAAAAGAGATAGAAAAAGCAATTCTAGCATCTGATATTGGATTAAATCCAAATAATGATGGAAAAGTCATTCGCTTAAATTTCCCAGAATTAACGGAAGAAAGAAGAAAAGAATTAGTTAAAGATATCAAGAAAACAGCAGAAGAAGCGAAAGTTAGCATTCGTAACATTCGTAGAGATGGTATGGAAAAAATCAAGACAGATTTAAAAAATGGTGACATCACAGAAGATGACAAATCCAAATCCGAAGACAACGTCCAAAAATTAACCGACAAATATGTTGCCGAAATCGACCAATTATTAGCAAACAAAGAAAAAGAAATCATGAACATATAATAAATGCTGTAGGGGCGATTATTAATCGCCCGTGTAGATTGAACCAGATGAATTGAAACTGCGTAGATTGAACCAGATAAATAAAAATCAGATGAATTGAAACCGCGTAGATTGAAACCAGATAAATTAAAACCCAATAAATTGGAAATGTGAGGATGAAATAATAGGATGGCGGGCGACTGCTAGTCGCCCCTACAGAGGTAAATTCTTACAATAAGAGAGGAAAAATTAATTATGAATAACGAAAAATTACCCAAACATATTGCTATTATCATGGACGGCAATAGAAGATGGGCACGTGCCAAAAAAATACCAATCAAAATAGGGCACAAAACAGGTGCAGATACCTTAGAAAAAATTGCCAAATATGCCAATAAAATTGGCATTCAATATCTAACAGCATATGCATTTTCAACTGAAAATTGGAACAGAAGCGAGGAAGAAGTAACTGCACTAATGCTACTACTACAAACTTATATAGATGATTTCTCCAAACGAGCTGATTTAGAAAATATTAAAATTAATGTAATTGGAGACTTAAGCAGATTATCTGAAAAAGTACAAAAATCCATTGAAAAATGTGTGAATAGAACCATCGATAATACAGGATTAATCCTTAATATTGCCTTTAACTATGGCGGAAGAGATGAACTTGTTAAAGTTACCAAAGAAATTGCATCTGATGTAAAAAATGGCAACATTTCGCCAGATGCCATAACCGAAGAAACCATCGAGCGACACTTATACACAGCAGGCATGCCAAATCCAGATTTAATGATTCGTACCAGTGGCGAAATACGAACAAGTGGATTTTTAATGTGGCAAATGGTGTATACAGAATTTTTATTTATGGATAAACTTTGGCCAGATTTTGAAGAGGCAGATTTAGATTTTGCGATTCAAGAATACCAAAAAAGAAATCGAAAATTTGGCGCGAAATAACCAAAAGAAAAGGAAAGATAAAGTATGAATATAAAGAGAATTGTAACAGCCTTAGTGGGCTTACCAGTTGTCATATTGCTAATTACGTTGGGAAATAAATATATTGTGGATGCAGTTGTTGCGATAATTGCTGTTATGGCAATGTATGAATATGCCAATTGTATTCGTAGCGAAGCGAAGTTTATTGCCTGGGTTGGCTATTTGGCTGCGTTTGGGATTGCTTTTACGCATGTTGTATCTGATATGGTTTTAAGTACCATCATTACTTTGGGAGTTCCCATTGTATTGTTGCTTCTGTTTTTCAATGTGATTGTGACAGATATGAAAATAACCTTTAAAGATATGGCATTTTCATTTGTAGGAATTTTATATGTGGTAGGTTTTTTGGGATTTTTACCAATCTTGTATGGCGTGACAGGAAAAATCGATGGAAAAATGCTCATTTGGTTTGTGTTAATTGCAGCTTGGGGAACAGATGTGTTTGCGTATTGGGTTGGTAAAAACTTTGGGAAGCATAAATTTAGTAAAGTTAGCCCACATAAAACAATCGAAGGTTGTATTGGTGGAATGCTTGGAGCAGTTGTGTTTTCGCTAATTTGTGCGTATGTGATGAATACGTATTTTGATACAGAAATTGCGTATTTAACGATTGCAATTTTAGCGGCTATTTTAAGTATGATTGGTCAAGTGGGTGATTTTTCGGCATCTGTGATGAAGAGATATTTTGAGATAAAAGATTTTAGTGAATTATTTCCAGGTCATGGAGGTATGCTAGATAGAATTGATAGTGTCATGTTTATTGCTCCATTTGCATATTTTTTATTGACAAGATTTTTATAAATAGGAGGGAAAATTGGGGCTTATTATTGGTATCATTAAAGTAGTATTTTTGTTAGGATTTTTGGTGTTGATTCATGAAGGGGGGCATTTTGCGGTTGCAAAATTGTGTAAAATTAATGTGAAGGAGTTTTCGCTTGGTTTTGGTCCACAATTGTTTTCAAAACAGGGAAAAGAAACGAAATATTCGATAAGAGCGATTCCATTTGGTGGCTATGTTGATATGTTGGGTGAAACTGGTGATGTGAATGAGGTTGGCTCGTTTAGTGAAGCTAAAGTTTGGCATAGAATTGCGATTGTTGCTGCTGGAGCGCTTGTGAATATTCTGTTTGGCGTATTGATTTATTTTATTTTGATGACAGCGAGTGGAATGAATAGTTCAACTGTGATTAAACAAATGATTCCTGAGTATGTGACAGAGCAAACACAGCTTCAAGCTGGTGATAAAATTGTTAGTATAAATGGAGAAAAAACGAGAATTAAATCAGATGTAGATAGCATTTTGCTAAAATCAGAGGGAAAAAATTTAGATGTTGTTATTGAAAGAAACGGACAAAACTTGAATTTGAATGTGACGCCAGTAGCAATTGAATATGGCGAGATGACAAGATATATTCTTGGTGTGGAAGTTGCACAGGCGGAGAAAAGTTTGCGAAATAATTTCTATTATGGATTTTGGGAAACGGTAGAATTTGTTAATTCAGTGGGGGAAGGATTAATCCTGTTGGTAACGGGAAATGTGAATATTAATCAAATGACAGGACCAGTGGGGATATCTGGAATGGTTGTGAAAACGAGTGGAATTTATGATTTTGTGTATTTGCTAGCTGTGATTTCTTTGTCGCTTGGTGTGACGAATCTTTTGCCAATCCCAGCGTTGGATGGAGGAAAAATTGTTTTATTGTTGGTTGAAGCAATTAGAAAGAAAAAAATAAGTGAGGAAACAGAGTTAAAAATTCAATCGATTGGGTTTACATTTTTGATTTTGTTGTCGTTGTATGTGTCGTTTAATGATGTAGTAAGATTGTTTTAAACAAAGGAGGAAAGTGATATGAGATGTAAAATGTGTGGAGCAAAATTGAAAAAAGAGGGAGATATTTGCAAGAATTGTTATGATAAATATAAAAAACAAGAAAGTTTAAAAGCAGATGACGAGCAAGAAATTTTTAGTGTAAATCGAAAATATTCTCCCAAGTTTAATTTATTAAAAAATGGTGAAATGATTTTGTTATTGTTGATTATTGCGTTAGCAGGAATTAGTTCCTATGGCACATGGCTTGGAACTTTAATAACGATTTTGTGCATTGTATTTTTTGGAGGGTGGCTGTTTTTTAATAAAAAACGTGCAATTGGCACGAAGACGACATTTTATGAAACAAAATTTAAATATAGAGCCAAATATCCTTTTGTTGACCGAGAGGAAGTTGTTGCGTATCAAGACATAAAAGATATGGCTTATTTTCAATCACGTTCGCAAAAAATGTGTAAAATAGGAGACATTCGTTTTTATACAAAAGGTTTTTTAGCAGGTGTCACGATTAATGATATTCCAGATATTGAGGAAAATTTTGGGAAAATTAGGGATATTATTAATAGCACGAGATAGTGGAGAGAAAAAGTGGTAATTTTACTATAAAAGTGGTTATAAAAAATGGTAATTAATTTGGAAAAGTCAGAATAAAAAATGCAATATAGATAAAAAAGTCATTATAAAAACTTGAAAAAATTCGTTAAAACATGGTATAATAATATAAATCTAAATTTAGGGGGAGAAAATGTTAGAGAGGAAGATTGTCAAGACGTTATTAGATTGGAAGAAAGAAGAAAAAAAACCATGTTTGTTAGTTAGAGGTGCAAGACAAGTTGGAAAAACATATATTATAGATAAATTTGCACGAGATCATTATAAAAGTTATATTTATATTAATTTTGAATTGTCTCCAGAATATAAAACAATATTTAATGGAAATTTGGATATACGAACTTTAATGATGAAGCTTGAAGTTACATTTCCCAATAACAAAATTATACCCCATAAAACGATTTTGTTTTTAGATGAAATTCAGAGTTGTCCGAATGCTAGAACAGCATTAAAGAGTTTTGCATTGGATGGTAGAATTGATGTAATTTCTTCTGGCTCACTTTTGGGATTGTATTACAAAGAAGTATCTTCTTATCCTGTTGGTTATGAAAGAATTGTAGATTTATATCCGTTGGATTTTGAAGAATTTTTGTGGGGAATTGGGATTAAAAAAGATGTTGTACAATATGTACAAGAATGTTTTTTGAAACAAGAAAAGGTAGATGAATATATTTTAAAACAGTTTTGTGAACAATTTAAAATGTATATGTTGGTTGGGGGAATGCCCAATGTTGTGAATCAATATATTAAGACAAGTAGTTTAACAAAGACATTGGTAATGCAAAAAGCAATTGTAGAAAATTATTTGTTAGATGTTGTAAAATATGCAGAAACAACGAATAAACAGAAAATAATCAATACTTTTAATAGTATACCAATGCAATTGTCTAAGAATAATAAGAAGTTTCTATATTCTGAAATCTTTCAAGAAAAAAGTAGTGTTGGAGAAAGAAAATATGGAACAGCAATCGAATGGCTAAAAGATGCTGGAATTATAAATTTTTGCTATAATTTATCAGAACCAGCTTTGCCATTGACTTCTAATATAAGACAAAATTGTTTTAAAATTTATATGAAAGATACAGGTTTACTTGTTGCAATGCTTGAAGAAGGAATTCAAAAAGCTATTTTAGATGAAAATTTGTATATTAATCAAGGTGCTTTGCTAGAAAATATTTGCGCAAGTGAACTTGCAACTCGCCATGATAAATTAATGTATTTTGAAAGAAAAAGTAAATTAGAAATTGATTTCATTTTAAATTTGGCAGGAATAGTAACTGCTATTGAAGTGAAATCAGGAAATAATAAGCAAGCAAAGTCACTAAATTCTATCATACAAAATTACAAAACAGTAACAAGATATATTAAATTTGAGAGGGATTGTAATATTTATAAAGATAATAAAAATATTGAACATTATCCGTTATTTATGATTATGTTTTTATAATACACGTTTTAGCTTTGAAAAGCAAAGTTTAAGGAGGAAATTATGAGTTTTATTGATAATATAAAAGAAATAAAAAATCAAATAAAAGAAGCTGGTTTGGAAGCTACATTTGTTATATTTGATTGATATAGCATTAAGGAAAAAGAGAAAATAAATGAATTAAAAGAAACAGAAAGGTAAGTTTCATTTGAGAATAAATAGGTTAATTAGATTAGGAGGAAAAAATGAACAATTATTTTTTAATCCATGGTTCCTATGGAAATCCATATAAAAATTGGCTGCCCTATTTAAAAAGCCAACTAGGCAAAAGAAAACTAAATTGTGTGGTACCTAATTTTCCATCTCCATATAAGCAAGATTATGAAAGTTGGAGTAAAATATTAAATTCATATTTAGAAATTGGCTATATTACGGAAAATACAACGTTTATAACTCACAGTCTAGGAGGAATTTTTGTAGCCAAATTTTTGACTCAAAATTGCGTAAAAGTAAAGAAACTTATCACAGTTGCTGGATTTAATCATATAAAATTTGAAGAAGATAATTCTTTATATGATTCTTTTTATATAAAAAATGAAGAGTTAGAGAAATTAGAAAATTACTGTGAAGAAAGAATTTGCCTTTATTCTGACGATGATTCATTTGTTCCAATGTAGGAAGCAGAAAACTTTGCAGAATATATAAAGGCAGATAAAATTCTAATCAAAAATGCGGGACATTTTAATGAAAAGTCAGGATACAAAGAATTTAAAGAAATATTACAATACCTATAAAAATACCCAAAGAAAGGATGTAAAACACAAAATGCCCAAGTACATAAAAGACGTTTTTAGCGATTATACCGTAGAAAATAACTTAATCGAAGCTGAAATTGAAACTGTCAATTTATATAAAAAAACGAATAAATTACAAGTTAGCGTAATCTCTTCAAAACCGATTAAGTTAGCGGATATGGAAAGTTTTGAAAAATATGCGATGACGCGTTTTAAGCTTGCCAAGATTATGCTTGATATTCAGTATAAAGATATAAAAATCGAGCAGAATATTGAAACGGAATGGGAAAATATTGTAAATTATATTGCTAAAAAAGAACCTTTTAGTCGTGCAGTCTTAAAGGGAAGTAGGCTCGAAATTGAGAAACAAGAGATAACCGTAAAATTAGCAATGAAAGGTGCTGATTTTTTATTATCGAAAAAATTTGACAAAGGCTTAGAACATCTGTTATTAAACCTTTACAACATAAACTACAAAGTTAGTTTCACAGAAGAATTAGACGAAAATTATATACAAAAATTTGAACAAAATGTTAAAAAACAAGAACAAGAATTTGTGAAACAACTACAAGAAGAAGCAGATAGACAACTGCTAGAACGTCAACACGAAGAAAGTTTGAAAGCACAAGAAAAAGAAATCGAAGCAGCCATTTCTGGGCAAGAAATCGAAGAAGAAACACCACTGATTTATGGTAGAAGCATGAACATCAAAAGCGACCCAACCAAAATTGCAGATATTTCGGTAGACTCTGATAAAGTCTGTCTAGATGGCGAAGTAGTAAGAATTGACTCCCGCGAAATCAAAAACGAAAAAACGATTCTCATGTTTGATTTATATGACGGCAGTAGCACAATGACCTGCAAAGCTTTCATCAAAAATGACGAGTTCAAAAAAATCGAAAAAAGAGTAAAAACTGCCAAAGGTCTAAAAGTAGATGGTATAGCGAAATATGACCCATTTGCTAAAGAAATTGGAATTATGGTAAATACAATCATCGAGACACCGGGACGCAAAAAACAAAAAAGAATGGACAATGCCAACGAAAAAAGAGTGGAACTTCATATGCATACCAAAATGAGTCAAATGGATGCTGTCACTTCTTGCAAAGATTTGCTAAAACGTGCAGAAGAATGGGGGTGGAACTCTATTGCTATCACAGACCATGGCGTTGTACAAGCTTTTCCAGATGCACATCATTTTGTAGAAGCAGGAAGTAATTTGAAGGTGATTTATGGTGTTGAGGCGTATTTTGTGAGAGATAAAGAGCATACAGTATTTCGTAGTAAAGGTCAGTCAATTGATACAGAATATTGTGTTTTGGATTTAGAAACGACAGGAATTTCTCCTGTTACGGAAAAAATTACGGAAGTCGGAATTATCAAAATGCGTGGGGAAGAAATTATCGATGAATTTGAGTGTTTTGTTAACCCAGAAAAGCCAATTCCGCCAAAGGTTGTAGAGATTACCAATATCACAAATGACATGGTAAAAGATGCTGAAACCATTGATAAAGTTATTCCGAAAATCATTGATTTTATAGGAGATTCGGTTCTAGTTGCCCACAATGCAAAATTCGATATGGGATTTTTAAAATATAATTTTGAAAAATATGGCTACGCTTTCCAATCTACCTATATTGACACTTTGCCACTGGCAAGAAGCATGTTCCCGGACTTTAAAAAGTTTAAATTAGGTATTTTGGCAGATAAACTTGGTATCAAAGTGGAAGTGGCACATCGTGCTTTGGATGATGTTAAAACTTTAGTTGGTGTTTTTCATAAAATGCTTGACATTGCCAAAAATAAAAATATAACTAGATTAGATGAGTTTGACCAAAAGTTTCAAGCTGATTTTAAGGCGTTAAGACCATATCATATGATTATTTTGGCGCAAAATTATGTTGGATTAAAAAATCTATATAAATTAATTTCGTATTCGCATTTGGATTATTTTTATAAAAAACCACGTATTTTGAAAAGTGTTTTGGATCAACATAGAGAAGGCCTGATTTTGGGTAGTGCATGCGAAGCAGGAGAACTCTATCGTGCGGTTTTAGAAGGAAAGCCAGAGGATGAAATCGAAGAAATTGCGGAATATTATGATTATTTGGAAATTCAACCCATTGGAAATGACGAATATTTAATTCGCAACGAAACTGTTTCTGATAAAGAAGCTTTGAGAAATATCAACCGAAAAATTGTAGAATTGGGAGAAAAATTGCAAAAACCAGTTGTTGCAACTTGTGATGTTCATTTTATGGATCCACAAGACGAAATTTACAGACGTATTCTACAAGCTGGCCAAGGCTACGATGATGCTGACATGCAAGCACCTTTATACTTAAGAACAACCGAAGAAATGATGCGCGAGTTTGACTATTTAGGAAATGACAAAGCGTATGAAGTGGTTGTCAAAAATACGAATTTAGTAGCGGATATGTGCGAGAAAATTAGGCCGATTTCGTCAGAAAAATGTCCGCCTCATATTCCGGGTTGTGAAGAGGAAATTCGTAATATTGCTTATGATAAGGCCCATGAATTGTATGGGAATCCGCTTCCTGAAATTGTGCAAACAAGACTTGACAAAGAGTTAGATTCCATTATCAAAAATGGATTTTCGGTGATGTATATCATTGCACAAAAACTGGTTTGGAAATCGAATGAAGATGGTTATATTGTTGGTTCCAGAGGTTCAGTTGGTTCGTCTTTTGTGGCGAATATGACAGGAATTACAGAAGTGAATTCGCTAAAAGCACATTATCGTTGTCCCCAATGCAAATATTCAGATTTTTCCGATTATGGCGTGAAAAATGGATTTGATTTGCCAGATAAAGATTGTCCGAAATGTGGTCACAAACTTGACAAAGATGGAATGGATATTCCGTTTGAAACGTTTTTAGGCTTTAATGGAGATAAAGAGCCAGATATTGACTTGAATTTCTCTGGCGAATATCAGGCAAAAGCACATAAATATACGGAAGTGATTTTCGGAAAAGGAACTACGTTCAAAGCGGGAACGATTGGTACCATTGCAGATAAAACAGCTTTTGGTTATGTGCGAAATTATTATGAAGAGCGTCATGTACCGCTTCCAAGTGCGGAAATTTTGAGAATTTCGGGTGGTTGTACTGGGATTAAAAGAACGACAGGTCAGCATCCGGGAGGGATTATTGTTGTACCAAAGGGGCGTGAGATTTATGAGTTTTGCCCTGTTCAGCATCCTGCAGATGACCCAAATTCAGATATTGTAACAACCCATTTTGATTATCACTCGATTGACCAAAACTTGCTAAAGCTTGATATTCTGGGTCATGACGATCCAACCATGATAAGAATGTTACAAGATATTACGGGGACGGATCCAACCAAAGTGCCTCTGGATGATAAAGAAACCATGTCAATTTTTAGTTCGACAAAAGCGTTGGGTGTTTTACCTGAGCAAATTCGCTCGGAAGTAGGAAGTTACGGAATTCCAGAGTTTGGAACCAAATTTTCACGAGGGATGCTTTTGGAAACAAAACCAACTACGTTTGAGGAATTGATTCGTTTGTCTGGTTTGTCGCATGGTACGGATGTATGGCTTGGAAATGCACAGGAATTGATTCAAACAGGAACGGCTACATTAAGTGAGGCGATTTGTACAAGAGATGATATTATGATTTATTTGATGGATAAGGGGTTGCCACCCAATACGGCGTTTAAGATTATGGAAGTGGTGCGTAAAGGAAAGGCAACAAAGGATCCAGAAAAATGGAAAGAATATGAGGAGATTATGCGTGAGCATGGTGTTCCAGAGTGGTATATTCATTCGTGTAAAAAGATTAAGTATATGTTCCCAAAAGCACATGCGGCGGCGTATGTGACGAATGCTTTCCGAATTGCGTATTATAAAGTGCATATGCCACTTTCGTATTATGCAGCTTATTTTACGATTCGTGCGAAGGCTTTTGATAGTGAAGTGATGATTTATGGGAAGGAAAAAGTCAAAAACAAAATGCGTGAAATCGAAATGATGGGAAATCAGGCAACACCAAAGGATAAAGATATGTATGACGATTTGGAAATTGTTTTGGAGATGTATGAAAGAGGATTTGAATTTTTGGATGTCGATTTGTATAGGTCTCATAGCACGAAATTTCAAGTAGAAGATGGAAAAATAAGACCGCCTCTAAATAGTATTGCAGGACTTGGAAACATTGCAGCAGAAAGCATTTACCAAGCAGCTCAAGACGAGCCATTTGAATGTATTGATGACATGCAAGCACGTTCCAAAATTGGAAAAGCAATTACCGAATTATTACAAAAATTCGGCTGCCTAAAAGGCATGACGCAAAGCAATCAAATGTCGTTATTTGTGTAGGGGGCGATTCCTACATCGCCCCAATTAACTACTTTGAAAAATATAGAATAAGGAGAAAAAGTCATGTTTTTTACAGTACCAGTCAAATATATAGTATTATATTTGTTCATGATTAATTTAATCGGATTTTTCATCATGTGGTGGGACAAACGCCAAGCGAGACATGGAAATTGGAGAACGCCAGAAAAGACCTTATTTACGATTACCCTTCTTCGGTGGAGGATTTGGTACGATTGCGGGAATGTATAAATTTCGCCACAAAACAAAAAAATTGAAATTTACGATTGGATTTCCAACGATTTTAATCGGAGAGATTTGTTTGGTGGTTTATTTGCTAGTGACAGGTGGGGAGCAGATAAAGCATATTTTTGGTATGTAAAAATTTAAGTTTTGGAAAGCGTTCAATTGTAAAAATTGATTTTAAGCGATTTTTTTTTAAAATTTAGACATAAATGACTAAAAATTTCTAGGAATGGCAAAAAAGTATTTTTCTGGATTTTTTAGAGGCATAAAAAGGGTAGGTATCAGAAAAATGACTTTTTGGATGAAGCACTAGAAGGCAAAATAAGGCGTTTTTATTCCAAGAGTATACATAACACACAGGGAAAGGGGTAATGCCTCTTAAAAGGCTTCTAGTGCGTTTTTAAGGCATATGTGGATAATAACTCCTAAAAATGAAACTACCGAAGTGGAACTGTAAAAAATGATTGAAAAGTAGTGTGTTGTGTGATATAATAATTCATAAATTAAGAAAAAGGAGGCAGATGAATGAAAAAAACGCAGCGAATTTGGCATCATATTTTGGTATCTTCTGTTTTTGCACTTTATATTGTAATTTTAGTTGCTATTTTATTTAGGTCAAGACTTGAGACTAGAACAATAAAGTTTGTACCGTTTGGAACGATTTTTGATTTTTTGACTAGAGAAAAAGTTTCGTATTTTTTTATTATTACGAATTTATTGGGAAATGTTGTTCTATTTATGCCTTTGGGGATTTATTTTGCTTTGTTTAGTCATGGAAAAAATGAATACAGAAATGTTTTTTTTGTTTTTGTAATGAGTTTATTGGCTGAAATTATTCAGGTTACCTTTAAATGGGGTGTTGGTGATGTTGATGATATTATTTTAAACACTTTGGGAGGATATTTGGGAGTTGTAAGTTATCGATTTTTGCTTTCTAAATTTGAAGAGGATAAGGTTAGAAAAATTGTTGAAATAGTGGCGTTAGTGGGAGGAATTATTGGTTTGCCAGCTTTTTTGCTATACCGTAATTTAATATAGGGAATGGAGAATTTTTGTCATATTTTTTGGATTTTGAAATATACTATTATAAAGGATAGAAAAAATGTGTTATTTTTTGTAAAAAGTATTGACAAATGGAAAGAAATATCTTATAATTTAATATATTAATATCGCGGGGTGGAGCAGTTGGCAGCTCGTTGGGCTCATAACCCAAAGGTCGCAAGTTCGAGTCTTGCTCCCGCAACCAACGATTTAATCGTTCTAAATAGCTTGTATCAGTCGATACAGGCTATTTTATTGTTTATAACGAATTTATTTTATATTTAATTTAGGTTCAATGTCAATAGTTGGGGTAAAAAACTTGAAAAGCATATTCACTACAA